>CAXTQD010000082.1:0-16808 GCA_964246175.1 uncultured Chthoniobacterales bacterium
GCACTTTCCTGCGCCTGGGCAGCGCCACGACGCTGGCGGGCACGGGCACGGTCATTCTCTCCGGCGGCGGCGCACGCCTCTTCGCCAACAACGCGGGCGACCGGCTCACGATTGGCAGCGGAGCGACGGTTGCAGGCCGCGGCTTCGTGGGCAACGGCACCACCAACTTCACCAACAACGGCGTCGTCACCGCCAACCAGAACGGCGGCACGCTTGTTCTCCAGCCCGGCGGCAGCTACGGCTTCACCAACGCTGGCAGCGGTGCCGCGCGAGCGGAGAACGGCGGTACCTTGGAACTGGCGGGCGGCACGTTCTCGGGGGGTGCGTTCACAGCCCTGGCCGATTCGCGCGTGCAGGTGGACAGCGGGGCGATTGTCTCGGGGGCGACCCTGGCCAGCGTGGGCACGGGCAGCGTCACGATGGACAGTGCCACGTTGACCAACGCGGCCATCGCCTTCGGCAGCTCGGTGGTGATCAACAACAACGCCGAACCCGTCGCCAACGGCACGCTGACCAACAACGGCACGCTGACGATCAACGACACGGGCAGCGGCACTTTCCTGCGTCTGGGTGGCGCCACGACGCTGGCGGGCTACGGCACCGTGGTTCTCTCCGGCGGCGGCGCGCGCCTCTTCGCCAACAACGCGGGCGACCGGCTCACGGTCGGTGGGGGTGATACGGTGGCCGGCATGGGCTTCCTGGGCAACGGCAGCACGACCTTCACCAACAACGGCACGGTCGTCGCCAACGTGAACGGCGGCACGCTCACGATCCAACCTGGCGGCGGCACAGCGGACTTCACCAACAACAGCCTGCTACAGGCTCGAAACGGCGGCACGCTGCTCTTCAGCAACGGCAGCGGCGGCACCCTGACCAACGCCGCCAACAGCACCCTCGAAGCCGACGATGGCTCCACGCTCACCGTCGCGCCGGGCGCGTTGACAAACCTGAGCGGCACCACCTTGACCGGCGGTTCCTACAGCGTGTCCGCTTCCAGCACGTCCAATCCCGCCACGCTCTCCGTGGGCGGCAACAGCATCGTCACCAACAACGCCAGGATCTACCTCAACGGACCGGGTGCGACTTTCACCGCCCTTAACACTCTGAGCACCAACCAGGGCCTCTTTTCCGTAACTACCCACGACTTCACCACCGCTGGTGCCCTGACGAACTCGGGCACCCTCTACGTTTCCGGCTCGACGGTCACCGTCACGGGGAACTTGACCAACTCCGGTCAGATCACCGTGGGCGGCTACTACGTCGGCAACACCACGAACACCGTCCAGGGGGTCATCGCCGTGCAGGGGGCCCTGACCAGCAGCGGCCAGATCACCTTGGGGCCTGCGCTCCCCCCGGGTATCATCACTGCCACCGGTCCCCTGACGCAGACGGCAGCCGGCAGCCTCTACGGCAACGGCAGTCTCACCGCCCCGACGCTCTCTCTGGCCGGGACTTTGAGCCCCGGCAACAACGTCAGCTACACCGGCATAGGCTCGTTCACGCTCAACGGCCAAGTGGGGATGCTGGGCAGCACCAGGCTCGTCTTTGATTTGGCCAGCACCACCGATGTCTCCGACCAGATCCAGGTCAACGGCTCGCTGACCCTCGACGGCACGCTCACCGTCAACGCCCTGGCCGGCTTCGGCACCGGCCGCTACGATCTGATCAACTACACGGGCACGCTCACCAACAACACCCTCGACCTCGGCACGCTGCCGAGCGGCTACAGCTATGCCATCGACCTGAGTCGGGCGGGCGAGGTGGACCTCATCGTTACCGCAGTGCCCGAGCCTTCCACCTGGATCGCCGAGCTGGCGTGCGGCGGTTTACTCATCCTCGCGCTGCGTCGGCGCGCCGCCATCCACTAGCTCCACCACGAGCGGCGCACCGGAGGTCCGTTCACCAATCTAATTGCCCTTGCTGAGCCAACGAACGAGACCGCCTTGCGCCCGCGAAATGATTACCCATGAAAAACAAGAAAACGACCCGCAAACTCATTGCGCCACTGGTTCTAATCACGATCCTCGGCCTGTCTGCTCACCTTGCCCGAGCGGGTCTCATCACGAACGGGAGTTTCGAAACGCCCTCGGCCGCTTCGGTCGGCGGTGCCATCGAAATCTACGCCGGATCGGAACCGTCCGACTTTGCTTGGAAGGTTAACTCGGGGACGGTAGAAGTCGTCCACCAGGGGTATGTTGGTGGGAACGGAACTTTCAACGGTGCTGCCTACGAAGGTCAGCAGTGGCTTGATCTAGACGGCATCTCGCCTGGGTCAGTCTCACAAACCTTCGCCACAACGCCAGGCGTGACTTATAACCTGACCTTTGCCTACGCCAACAATCCGTACCTCCGCAACAATGGACCCGCGCAGGCGACGGTGAGCGTCAGCGACTCGGGTAGTGGGGCCAGCTTAATCTCGCCGGTGTCGATCAGCCATGGCTCCTCTACGGCCGATAACTACCAGTGGAGTCTCTCGGGCGTCATCACCTTTACGGCGACAGGTTCCAGTACGACGCTGTCGTTTACGTCGAATGATCCCGTGAACAGTGACGCGGGGATCTTGCTGGACAAAATCCGGGTCTCGGTCGGCACCTCTTCGTTCTTCGACGGGGCGGTCGCGCTGTCGCAAGGCGTGTACTACCTCGCCTTCTCCGCCAACGGCAATGTGTTCGGCTACTACAGCTTTCTGACCGACCCACACTACATCTACCACTTCGACCTTGGCTACGAATACGTCTTCGATGCGGCCGACGGCAAAGCGGGCGTGTATCTCTACGACTTCAAAAGCCAGCATTTCTTCTATACTTCGCCGGGCTTCCCGTTTCCCTACTTGTACGACTTCAGCCTGAACGCCGTGTTGTACTACTACCCGGACCCCAACAACCCGGGCCGCTACAACACGAACGGAGTGCGCTACTTCTACAACTTCGCCACCAGTCAGATCATCACCGAGTAGCCTCCGGGCGAACTTGGCAGGTGAGACGGGCACCGCCGACTTGGGCTTCGGCGGTGCCCGTGCTTGTTGGCATGGTGTCGATGAACATGGGGCGAGCCTTCAACCTTGGCAAAGGGAAGGGGAGCAACAATGACTCGTCGCCAAGTACAAACCCATGCGATACACATGATGCCGCGTTCATTGAGCAGCCATCCCATGGATCGTGCTCTAGGTAAAAAATACTTTATAAATATCTCATCGAGAAATACTTATGCGGTGAGGGAGGGATTCGAACCCTCGGTAGCCTTTTGGACTACGGAGCTTTAGCAAAGCTCTGCTTTCGACCACTCAGCCACCTCACCAAATCTGTTGCAACCCACTCGAGCGAGCGGACGCGAGGCACAAGCTATCGCACAGCCGCCCGCGGGGTCAATCAAGAATCATTGACAGGCACGAGCCACCGCACGCAAATCTCCAGGTTGTCCTGCGTTTTGGTATGCACAGATTCCATCGGATCACATTTCGCTTTTCACCCGATGCGTGCCGATGCGGCCAGCTCGCCGCAGGGTGCCTGCTGCTCGTCGCGGTCGGATGCCTCCACCGATCTCCGGACAGGCAAGCGGCGTCGTTGGCGAACGTTCCCAGCGCGGCGGCCGTCCGGCTCCTCGGCAACGTCCATGTCATCGGCACCGGTGGCCGCTTCGTGCTCGTGGAAGCCTCGGTGGCCGCCGTCGCCACCGGCCTGACAGACAACCAAACCCTGGTCTGCCGCGCCGCTGGAGCCGACACCGCGACGCTGCGCGTTTCCCACGAACGCCGCCCGCCCTTCGTCGTCGCTGACGTGGACAGCGGCACCCCGCACATCGGCGACGAGGTGTTCGTCGTGCCCGCCGCATCGTCTTCGGCCAAACCCGCCGCTTCTCCGCCCGCATCCCCCACGCCACCGTTCCGGATCAACCCCGTGCTGCCGCTTGCATCCTGATTTCCGCGTCTACATGTTGACCGAAGACGAAACACGCCAAAGGATCCTCGCCGCCGCCGCTACCCTGGGGCCGGAGGCCATTCCACTGCTCGCCGCCCGCGGCCGGTTTGCTGCCGGCGCGCTTACTGCTGCCCATGCGCTTCCAGCCTTCGACAACTCTGCGATGGATGGTTACGCCGTAGCTGTCGACAGACACGCCGATTCTTTGCTAGCTGGCACGACCCTCCAAGTGCGCGGCGAACAACCTGCCGGACCCGACCGCGGCCTGCATGTGGAACCGGGTGGCGCGGTGCGGATTTTCACCGGCGCACCGATCCCGGCGGGCGCGGGCGCGGTCGTCATGCAGGAGGATGTCGAGCGCACGGGCGACCAGATCGTGCTCAGAGAACCCGTCACCGCCGGAGAGTTCATCCGGCGCACGGGGGGCGATCTCGCGCGAGGCCAACGGATCTTGGAACCCGGCGACCGGCTCACGTCGGCGCGGCTGGGACTCCTGGCATCGCAGGGACTGGCGACGGTCGCCGTCCACCGCCGTCCGCGGGTGGCCGTGCTGGCGACGGGCGATGAACTCCGCGCTCCCGGCGAGCCCCTCGGCCCGGGCGAAATCTACGAGAGCAACGGCGTCCTTCTCGCCTCCTTGGCCGCGGCGGCCGGCGCGCATGTGACGGTCCTCACCCGTGCCCGGGACGACCGTGCCGACCTCGACGCCCGGTTGGCCGAAGGCTTGGGCGGGCACGACGCGCTGGTGGTCGCCGGCGGCGTCTCGGTAGGCGAACGTGACTTCGTCAAGGAACGACTCGCCGCCGCCGGGGTCGCGCTTGACCTGTGGCAGGTAAAAATCCGGCCGGGCAAGCCGTTCCTGTACGGACGCGCCGCCAACGGATCGCGCCCGCACGTCTTCGGGCTGCCGGGCAACCCGGTGTCCGCCTGCGTGACGTTCCTGCTCTTCGTGCGTCCGGCGCTCTTGCAAATGGCCGGGGCACGCGGAGACACGCTCGGGCTGCCGACCGTTGCGACCACGGCCGCTGTCGCCCTCGCTAACCGCGGCGACCGCCCGCACTACCTGCGTGGGACGCTCGACGCACAGGGCGCGTTTGCGCCCGGCGGACGGCAGGAGTCGCACGCGCTCTTCGAGCTGAGCCGTTCGGGCGTGCTCGTGCGTGTGGAGGCGGGAACGACCCTCCCAGCCGGCGCGCCGGTGACGGCGTTGCGGTGGGAGCCGGAGGGCCCGTAGCGTTTTGTTGGAAAGCGGCGCTCCGCTTGACTTCATTAGTTCTGCTGATAATAAAGCGCATTAACCATCCAGCGCGCCACGCCTTTTTTGAACACCAGCCCGCCAGTCGACTCGGACTCGGTCCCGCCCCACGCCCCGTGCGTGGACACCGGCGAACTCGCCGATATCCTGCTCTACTTGCAGCGTTGCTTTCTGACGAACCTGTCGTGCGAACTGGCTCAAGGTAACGTGTCGTTCGCGCAGTTTTTCCTCCTTGGTGCGCTGGACCGCGGCGAAGCTCTCAGCATGTCGGAGATCGCCGCGCGGATGCGCCACACCACCGCTGCGGCCACCGGTTTGGTGGACCGGTTGGAGGCGCTCGGCTACGTCGTGCGCACCCACGCCACCGACGACCGACGCAAAGTCCACGTGCGCATCACCTCGTGCGGTTCCACCCTTGTCGGCCGCATCAAAGATGACATGATCCACAACCTCAACACGACCATGACCCACCTCACGCCTACCGAACAGCGCGCGTGGTTGCAGGTCTACCGCAAGGTCCAGCGTGTTGTTCAAGCGCAGCCATCCAGGAGTTAGTCCATGAAGAACCGTCGCAGTTTCCGCGGGGCCCGTCACGCCGCCGCCGTTTTCTCTGTCGCCGCCACCAGCTTCCTGCCCGCCGGGGTAGGGCGCGCGGGCGACACCAATCCGTCTCCGCGTCGCGCGGTGCCGCCTGACGCCGCGTTGGCCGGCCGTCTGAGTCATCTCACGCTGGACGATGCCATTGATATCGCCCTGCACCGTAACCCGCAAATTTTGCAGCAGCTCCAGGAGATCCAGCGGCTCCAGGGCGTGTTCATCGAGGTGCGCGCGGCGGCGCTGCCGCACGTCATCGCGACCGGCGTCTTCAACCAGACCGACCGTCGGCTCGCGGAGGGAGGCGGCAGCACCAGCGGCGGCGTGGTGACGGGTACGACCACGGGCACGGGGGTCGGCACCGGCGTGGGCACCGGCACAGGCACGGGCACAACGGGCACCGGTGCGGCCGGCAACAACAACCTCAACAACCTGAATTTCGTCATCCAGAACTCCGCCACGGGCCAGCAAGGACTTTTGCCCATCAGCTCCCTCCTCGGCACCAACGAGACGACGAACGACAAGTCCTACACGGTCACCGTCGAGGTCCAGCAGACGATCTACAACGCCGCCATCCCGCCGCAAATCCGGCAATCCCGCTTTCTGCGCGACGCCGCCTACTACGCCCTGCGCGAGACCGTGGATACGACGATCAACACCGTCAAAACGAACTTCTACACGGTGCTTTTCGACCAGGCCAACATCGCCAACCAACAGGAAAATTTACGCCTGCTCCAGAGCCAGCTCACCGACCAGCAGAACCGCTTCGCCGCCGGCACGGTGCCGCGCTTCGACGTGCTCCAGGCGAGCGTGGCGGTCGCCAACCAGCGCCCGAACGTCATCCAGGCCCAGAACACGATCAGTACCGGCTTCATCGGCCTCGCCCGCTCGCTGGGCATCGAGTACGGACCACTCCAGGAGAAGAACTCGCCGATCAAGCTCGTCGGCAACCTCGAATACCACCCACAAAACTTCGATCCCGAGGCAGGCGTCGCCGCCGGCAAGGTCAACCGTGCGCTCCTCAAGCAGCAGCGCCTGAACATCCTCTCGCAGGTCGAGCAGATCCGCATCGCCGCCGCCGGCTACCAGCCAACGCTGGTCGCTCAGGGCGGGTTCGAGGCGCGCAACGACGTTCTCACCGACGACCTTGGCCGGACGCTAACGGGCTGGTTCTACGGGGCGAACTTCAACTGGAACATCTTTGATGGCCTGGCCACCTACGGCCGCGTCAAGCAAGCCAACGCCACCCTGCGCGAAGCGCGCATCGCGTACATCGACGACGTGAACAGTGTCGTGCAGGATATCCAGAGCAACTTCCTCACGCTCACGCAGGACAAGGAACTCATCGCCAGCCAGGTGCTCAACGTCAGCGAGGCCGAGGAGGCTGTCCGGCTCGCGCAGGCACGTCTGTCCGCCGGTGCGGGCACGCAGCTCGACGTGCTCACCTCCCAGGAGCAGCTCCTCGCTGCGCAGACGACCGAACTCCAGGCGCGCTACCAGTACGCCGTCACCCTGAGCAACTACGAGCGCGTCACCGGCACGAGCACGGTCTACGACGAGGCGTTCGACGATCCGCTGACCAACCGCCGCAACCCGACCGGCGTGGATACGACGGGAACCACCGAGCCCTCCAAGGCCCTGCCGCTCGGCACCATCAAGACCCCCGACGTGAAGGCGCGAGGCTCCGGCAGGCCGTTGAACCAGAAGATCAACGCCGCGGCCAACGACCGGCAGTTCGGCAACGAAGCGCCTATCGGGAAGCCAAAGCAGGACGACCGTTCGCGCAAGCCGCTCAACCAGCGCGAATACCTGCTGGAAGACCGCTGACCTTTCCTCCGCGCATGGAAGCCAGCGCGCCGGTCGAACAATTCGCGGCGCTCCAAGGATTGCCGACCGTCCACGGCTTCCTCGGGCGCGTGCCGGGCGTGGACGTGCGGAGCGACCGCGCCACCGCGCTCGGCCGTCTGGACGAACACCACCGCTACGCGCGTCAGGCGCTCGGCTTGGGCGAGCGGGTGTTCGTCACGGCCGAGCAGGTCCACGGTTGCAAGGTCGCGCTCGCCGCGGCAGGTGAGGCGCTGCCTGCCGGCCCGGTGCCGGACGTGGACGGACTCGTGACGGACCGCGTCGACGTGTGCCTCGGCATTTACGTCGCGGACTGCGGGCCGGTATTCCTCGTGGACCCGGTTCGGCGGGTGATCGGTTTGGTGCATTCCGGCCGCAAGGGCACGGAACTCGGCATCCCTTCCGTCGCGGTGCGGACGATGGGGTAACTTTTCGGCAGCGTCCCGGCGGACCTCGTGGCGCAACTCGGACCCTGCATCCGGCCGCCTTGGTACGAGACGGACTTCGCCGCGGAAATCGTCCGGCAACTCCGTGCCGCCGGTGTCGGTCGGGTGGAGGATGGCGGCACTTGTACGGCGGCCGACCCGGAACGGTATTACTCCTACCGCCGCGAGAAGGGTCAGACCGGCCGGATGCTCGCGCTGCTGGCATTGCGTTGAGGGTATGTTCCCGCGCGAGTTCGATCCGGCGCAGCCGGAACTGATGGACCGGCCACAGCCAGTGTCGCGCGAGTTGGAGGTGGACCTCGCCAATCTCGTCGGCATCAACCGCTATTTCGGCAGTCACCGGCTCGTGCGTGGGTTCTTGCGGCGGTGGTTCCGATCAGGGGAAAACTATCGCGTGCTTGACCTTTGTACGGCCTCCGGCGACATCCCGAGGCTGATGGTGGACTGGACGCGGGCGCAAGGGGTTAGCTTGGAGATTGAGGCCGTAGATTACCAAGCGTCCACGGTGGAGATCGCCCGCCGGTTGAGCACAGGTTACCCGGAGATCACTTTCCGCGAGGGAGACGCGCTGACGGTCGGGGGCGGGGCGGGGGAGTACGACTTCGTGTTCTGCTCGTTGGCGCTGCATCACTTCGCGGAAGATGACGCCGTGCGGTTGCTGCGGCGCGCGCGAGAACTGGCACGGGGCGCCGTCCTCGTCGCCGACCTGGAACGCTCGCGCCTCGCGCAAGCCGGCGTGTGGCTGATGACGGCCGTGCTCTACCGCGAGCCTATGACGCGCACCGACGCCCGGGAGTCCGTGCGGCGGGCGTTCAGCTACGGCGAGTTGGCTGGCCTCGCACGGCGCGCAGGATGGAAAAACCTTCAACAAGCCCGCTTCCCCATTGCGCGGCAAGCGGTGTGGATTGAACAGGCTACGTAGTGGCTGGCTCCGGCGACCGACAAGCCGATGGGCACGCCGCTGCCCTCCACGAGCCACGAGCGTTTGGTGCGCTCTTGCCACGATCCACGGGATTAGGGCCGGTTTTCCCGCCAAGGGAGCTTTGGTGATCGCCCTATCCATGCTCACCCAAGCCCGGTCAATGCCGTTGTAGGCGTTGTACTCCGCCAAGCCTTCTTGCCAGAAGCGCAAAAAGAAGCCGTCTTCTACCCACGTCTGGAAGCGGTCGTGGGCCTTGGAACTCGCACAACAATCTTCGCATTGAGCGCGTTCCGCTGGCAATCGGTGCGCAGCACAAAGAAAATGGCCTCGGCGCAGATACGATCCGGCACGCGGGGTTGCCCTCACTGCAAGGATGCGGGTTCTGGTGCGTGGGGAGCAGCGGCTCGATCAAGGCCCAAAGCTCGTCGGTCAACCCGAAGCAACCTCCAGTGCTGGCGATGCGCTTGGCGCGGAGACGACGTGCTTTCTTCTTGGCAGACGCGGTGTTCACCCACCTGTATCGCATCTCGCCACGCCATTATCCGGATAGGCATTTAGCCATGGTTGGCACGGCAGTGGTGCGCAGCATCTCGTTCCCGGTGTCCGATCTGCCGTTGGAGTGCGCGGGCTCGACGCCACTGCTTCACCTCCATAGGCAGCCGGGCCACACCGTATAAAGGCATCAGCCTGCCGGAATCGTAGCGGACCAGGCCCTTCGTGCCAGTCGTGGATGTAGCCTTGGTTGGAACTCTCCTGCGCCGGTTCGCTGCACCCGAAGCTGAAGGTCGATTCGCCAGATTGCACCGCGAGTTCGAGGCGGAAGGTCAGCAGGTGCTCCTCCCCGGCCGCTAACGGGAGCAGCGTCACACCGAACTGCCAGGTACCCGCAGCGGAGACTAGGTTCTGCACCGCCGCCATGCTGTGCGAGACGAACAGGAACGTGGTGCCCGCGTCGGTGATCTCGCGCAACCGCTGGAAGCATTTCTGTGTGGAGAATACGTCACCAACCGCCAACGTCTCGTCCACGATGAGGATGTCTGCTCCACGTTGATGCTCACCGCGAACGCCAGGCGCAGTACCATGCCGCTCGGATACGCTTTCACCGGCTGATTGAGGAACTGGCCGATGTCCGCGAAGGCCACGATGTCATCGAGCTTGGCTTCCGTCTCCGCCTGGGTCAGGCCGGGGATGGAGGCGTTCAGGAAGACGTTCTCCTAGCCGGTGTACTCCGTGTTGAAGCCGCTGCCCGGTTCGAGGAGCGTGGCGACGCGGCCGTGCACGTCCACGCGCCCCGTGCTTGGACGCAGCGTGCGGCGATGATTTGCAAAAGGGTGCTCTTGCCCGGGCCGTTGCGCCCGATAATGCCCACGCTCTCGCCGCGCCGGACCTCGAAGGAGAGTTCGTGCGGCGCGGTGAAATCCCGGCGCAACGCGTCACGGCGTCGCGCGGCAGGACGGCGTGGAGCGTCCGCAGCGCTTGGCTGAGCACCGGGTAACGCAGCCGCTCGGGAGGCTAAGTTCCATAGGTTGTGGTGTTTGCTGACACCCTGCACGGACGGTACGACGTTGCCCGCGTCCATCGCCCGGGCGGCGGGTGCAGGCGGGGCGGCTGCGAGGGTGGATGCGCTCATAGCTTGGCCGGAGGTTCGTCCATGTACCGGCGTGGCCGGTTCCGTCAAGGTGGTGCCGGGGCAGAGTTACGGGTCGCGGTGTCTGCTGCGCAGACTGTTCCAATTGCCCCCTTGTCCCCCCCGGACCCAAAGAATATTATGCGTGCGATGCCCACTTTTGTCTTGCACCCGCCCGCGCGCTCGCTGGGGCTGTTCGCCACCCTGCCCACGATCCTCGGCAGCCTCGTCCATCTGTGCATCGGCTTTCTCGCACTGCCCCTGACGACGCTCGTCACCCGCGGCGGCCACCTGCACTCGGCCGTCGTACCATGGCCGCTCCTGCCGGCACCCGTCACGTTGTGGGCGCTGGGCGGCACGTGGATCGTGTCGGCGCTTGGTGCCTTCCTGCGCGATCTCAACCACGTGACGGTCGCCCTCACGCAGGTTCTGCTGTACTCCAGCGCTGTATTCTACCCGCTGTCGCGAGTGGCGACCCCGTTCAGGAACGTGTTACGCTTCAATCCGCTCGTGTACCTCTGTGAACAAAGCCGCAACCTCTTCGCGTGGGGCGAAGGCAGGGACCGGACCGGCTACACCACCCTGACGCTTTCCGATCTCGCGGTTGCGTTCGTCGGGTATCAGCTTCTCGTCAACGTCAAGCCAGCCTTCGCCGACGTGGTCTGATCCGATGCGTGGTTTATGCAGGTTTCGATCATCACCCCGCTCTTCAACCGGCTGGAACTGACCCGCGCTTGCCAGGAAAGCCTCGCACGCACGCTGGCTGGGTGGGACTACGAGTGGATTCTCATCGACGACGGCAGCACCGACGGCACGCGCGACTACCTGCGCGCCCTGCCCGACGATGGGCGGGTCCGCGTCGTGCTCAACGGGGAGCCACGCGGCTACGCGGCCAACAACAACCTCGGCGTGGGTCTTGCCCGCGCGCCGCTGCTGTGTCTGCTCAACAACGACACCCTCCTCACTCCCGGCTGGCTCGAACCGATGGCACGCTTGGCGGGACTGCTGCCTGATGCGGGCTGTGTCGGCAACGTCCAGCGCGAACCCATCGGCGGGTTGATCGACCACGCCGGGATCTACTTCGACCTCGAAGCGGGCACGCACCACGCCGCCAAGAACGAGGCCGTCGCGCCGCGCGAGGATTACCTGCAATGGCCCGCGGTGACGGCGGCGTGCTGCGTGGTGCGGCGGCAGGTTTTCCTGGAGGTGGGGGGCTTCGACGAGGTCTTCCGCAACGGCGGCGAAGACGTGGACTTCTGCCTGCGCGCGGGCGTGCGCGGCTACCGGCATTTCGTGGCGAACCGCTCGGTGATCTACCATCACGTCAGCGCGTCGCCTGGCCGCACGCTCCACCAAGCCAAGAACGAGCAAATCTTCCGCGAACGCTGGCTGCCGCCGCTCCAGACCGACGTGGGCCGCCGCCGCACGATGGCCGAGGAACGCGAGGTCGGCCGGCGCTACCTCCACAAACATCGCTGGCACCCCTGGCGCTACAACTTCTGGCGGTTCTGCCATTCGCTGGAACAGGTATATTCGCCGCATCCACCGTCGCGGAGGCTCGACCTCGCGCCGCGGTTGTGGTTTGCCGCCCAGGACTTCTTTCGGGAACGCCGCGTGCCCCAACAACCCGACGCCGGATCGCCGATTTACCTCGTCGTGGGTGACACGGCGCAGACCTCCATGCGCACGGGGGTCGAGACGTACGTGCGCAGCCTGTTGGCGGCGTGCGGTCGGATCGGTGCGCCCGTGCGCCCGGTGATGTGGCGCGAGACGACGCGGAGCCTGTGCCCGCTGCCGCTGGCGCTTCCGCTCGGGCAAGAAGGCGAGGCGCTGCGCCCGCCCGAAGATTGGACTTCGCCCGAACGTTCCTCCGCCGCGCTGACCGACCCGACGATGGGCGACCTGCATGCGCGCTGGACGGACCCGCCGTCCCTGCACGAACTCCCTGCTGCGGAAGCCCCGCCGCCTGGCGCGTGGGTCCTGCTGCCGGAGGTGCTCTATGGTGGGCGGGCCGCAGGTTGGCTGGAATATGTGCGCCAGCACGGCTGGCAGTCGGCGGCGGTCATTTACGACACGATGCCCAACAACGAGCCGCGCCTTTTCCCGCTCGGCCGCGGGCACGCGCACGAGGATTATCTGGGGGCGATCAGTGGCGCGGACCGGGTGTTCCCTGTTTCGGAGTTTGTTGCCGGAGACTGGCAGCGGTTTCTGGCGGCCAAGGGTCTCCCGGAACCGCTTTGGACCGTCTGGCGGCCGGGCGCGGACACATTCGCCTGTCCACGCGTCATGGTCCCGCCGCCGCGCCGCGAGCCGGTCGGGTCCCTGCGCGCGCTGTGCGTTTGTTCCATCGAGCCGCGCAAGAACTTGCGTCTGCTGATGGCCGCCTGCGAACTGATCTGGGCCGAGCGCCCGGACTTCGGCCTCGACCTTTGCCTGGTCGGCCGGCCGCATCTTTTCAGTGAGGACAACGTGCCCGAAGCGTTGCGTGAGTTCATCGACCACTACCCGCACCGGGTGCGTTGGCACACGTGGCGGGAGTACGCCGCGCTGGCGCGCCTGTACGAGTGGTGCGACTTCACAATTTATCCCTCCGTGCTGGAAGGCAGCGCGCTGCCGATCCTGGAGAGCCTATGGTTCCGGAAGCCGTGCATCTGCGCGGACACCGGCGCCATGAAGGAAGTGGCAGCCGGCGGCGGCTGCCTCGCGGTGGACGTGTACCACCCGGAGGTAGTCGCGCAGGCCATTATTTCCTTGGCGGATTCGCCCAAGCGCCTCGTGCAGCTCGGCGAGGAGATCGACGAGCGGCCGTTGCGGACGTGGGAGGATGCCGCCCGCGAGCTGCTCGCCGTGCTGCGATGAATGTCCTTTTCTTTTGCCGCGACGATGTCGCGTGCAACCGCTGGGGCACATCGCCGGGTTCGCGGCCGGGCCGCGCCGGACAGGGCACGCAAGCGCGAAGGGGCAGGGGAACAACCCGCCGTTTCGGCCGATGATCCTTTCCGACGCCTGGGAACGTCCGCGCAAGTTGTTCCCCAACGGCTGCCTACCGACATGCTGCACGCGTGGATGCCACGTGAGCACGTGCGCCGGGCAGTGGAGTTTTGCCGCACGCCCCAGCCCAGCGCGCGGTTGTTCGTCCACCTCGAAGACAACGAGGAGCATCTCCTGTCCGCCCTCACCGACGAGCGTACGAACAGCTGCGCGCGTGGAACGACGCGCCGTTTGTCGCGTGGGTGCCGGGTCACTTGGCTCACCCGCGCGAGTACCGGCGGTTCCTGGCGTCGGCTAAGGGCGTGATGGGGATCACGATGGCGCTGGGGGAGTTCGTGCCAGGCGGGGTATCGTTCGCCGAACCGTGGCCTAGGGTGGATTCCACGACATGGCATCCTGGCCCGGTGGACCCGGCTTTGCGCGGGTCGTTAGAAATCAGCCGTTCGGAAAAGATCATCCGTTATCCCGGCAGCAGCCACTTCGCCAACGCCGACGAGAGGGCGGTGCCCTACGAAGCGATCTTTCTCCTCAACCCAACTGGTGCACTTTGTCGGCTCGTGCGCACGGGGCACGACACGCCGGAATTTTTGGCCCGCTTCTCGCCGGACGACTGTTCGACCCGGTGGTCAACGCGCGCGGCGGAGCGCGGTTTTACCGCGGGACGGTCAAAGCTGTGCGCGGATGAGGTCGTACACGGCAGTGTTCTCCTTGAATCCCTGGAGCCCCTCCGAACCTGGCCCGGCCCCGGCGGCAACCGCGTCATCGGCGACGTTGGCGGCATAAGGCGAAAAGTACGCCGCCGGCGCCATCGGCGGTGGAGCGTTGGGCACCGGTCCGGCCGGGCCAGTAGCCCAGGTGAGTGACGGAAAGCCGTAGGCGTTGATCCCGCCGACGAGCGACACGCCGCGTTCGGTCCGCAACGGGTAGCCGTTGAGCGCGAGGCCGCCCGTGGCCGGGCCGCCGGCGACGAGCACGAGGCTCTGCGGACCGGCGTAGCGCAACGCCACGGCGACGGCGTGGTCGAGTTCGAGGAGTTCCTGCAAGGCGCGCTCACTCTGGTTTTCGAGCGAGGCGCGTTCGATGAGGCCGGCGTCCACGACCAGCAGGTAGCCGGCGCGGTGGCGTTGGAGCGAGGCGATGGCGGCGGCGACCATTTCTGACAGGCTCGGCGGCGCGGGTGTGTTGCCCGTCGGCACCTGGTCGCGGAAGGGGAACGCGTCCGGCGCGAAGAGTCCCAGCAGGCGTTGCCCGCGCCAGGGTTGGATGGCCTGGAGGTCAGCCGTGGTGTGCAGGGGGACGTAGCCGGCATCCTTGACCGCAGGGGTGACAAGGTCGCGTTCGTCCGCGCGCCGGCCGCCGCCGGCCACCGGCAGGAAGTCGCCCGCACCGCCCCCAAGCACGACCTGGAGCGGGGCAGGGGAGCCGAAAAGCTGCGCGGCCAGCGCCGGGCGGTCGCGGCAGTCGGTGGCGTTGGCGTAGAAGGCGGCGGGCGTCGGATCTGTCAGGCTGCCGTTGGTCACGAGACCCGTCCAGCGGCCGTGGGCGGCGGCTGTGCGCAGGAGGGGGATGATCGCTTGGCCCTTCGAGTCGATGCAAAGCGCACGGTGGTTGACCTTCACCCCGCAGGCGAGCGCGCTGGCGGCGGCGGCCGAGTCGGGCACGGCGAAGTCCGCCGCTGACGTGCCCAGCAGCGCAACGTGCCCCAGCGAATCGATGGCGAGCCGATGGTCCGCGCCGCCGTCGTAGAGTCGGGCGGCGGTGAGTTTGCTCGTCACGAGCCCTTCGCCGACGAACAGGACGATGCCGAACGGCTTACGCGGCTGCACGAAGGCGCGGAAGTACCACACCCCTAGAGCGGCGAACAACCCCAGCAAGGCAAGGGCGAGCAGGTGGTTGCGTCGGCGCACGGCGGGAAGGATGAAGGCAGATTCGAGTCTGCGAGAAATCGCACGCTAGTGCGAGAACGCAAAAGGTAGAAGGTAGAAATGCAGAAGAAAAGGTCGAACCGGCCTCAAGGTCTGGTAAGCGCCCGGCGTTTGCGTTTGCTCTCCTGCCTTCTACCTTCTGCTCTCTACCTTCTGCCTTCTTTCCATGCCGCCCGTTATTCTCATCATCCGCGACGGTTGGGGGATCAATCCCCACGGTCCGCTCCAGGCCGAACAGGACGGTGACGCCACCGTGCTCGCTCACACGCCGTTCCATGATCACCTCCTGGCCGCCTACCCGCACGGCCGCCTGAGCGCCAGCGGGCTCGACGTGGGCCTGCCCGACGGCCAGATGGGCAACTCGGAGGTCGGCCACCTCAACCTCGGCGCGGGCCGCATCGTCTACCAGGACCTCACCCGCATCACCAAGGCGCTCGAAGGTGGCTGGCTCGCGGACAACCCCGTCATCAAGGCGGCGTTCGCCAAGGCGCGCGAACCCGGCCGTCGGCTGCACTTCCTCGGGCTGGTCAGCGATGGCGGCGTGCATAGCCACCAGGACCACCTCGTCGCCCTCGCTAAGATCGCCCAGGCCGCCGGGGTGTCGGAAATCCTCGTCCACGCGTTCACCGACGGTCGCGACACGTCGCCGACCGGCGGGGTCAAGTACCTCGAAACGCTCGAACTCGGCCTCGCGGGCACCGGCGCGCGGGTCGCCACCGTCATCGGGCGCTACTACGCCATGGACCGCGACAACCGCTGGGAACGCACCCAGTTCGCCTGGGACGCCATTGTCAACGGCAAGGGCACCGTCTGCGCGCTCGATCCCACCGACGCCGTCCAGCCGTTGTACGACGGCGGCACAACGGACGAGTTCCTCCCGCCGATGGTGTTCCCGCCGCCCGCCGCCGGCGAACCGCGCGTACGCGACGGCGACGTGGTGTTCTTCTTCAACTTCCGCGCTGATCGCACACGGCAGCTTTCGGCAGCCTTTCTCAAAGAAGATTTCCAGGGCTTCGACCGCGGGACGTGGCCACGGGTGCATTATGTTACGCTTACGCAGTACGACGCAAGCTACGATTGCCCGCACGTCTTCCCGCCGCAGACGTTGGAGAAAATTCTCGGCGAGGTCGTCTCCGCGGCCGGCAAGCGCCAGCTCCGCATCGCCGAAACGGAAAAGTACCCGCACGTCACCTACTTCTTCAACGGCGGCGTCGAAACGCCCTTCCCGGGTGAGGACCGCCGCATCATCCCATCGCCGAAGGTCGCCACGTACGACCTCCAGCCGG
>CAXTQD010000083.1:0-10954 GCA_964246175.1 uncultured Chthoniobacterales bacterium
TGGGCCTGGTAGGACGGGACGACTCGGTGGCCCGCGCGGTGGTCGTCGCGGCGCGGCGCGGCGGGATGGGTTACCTCGGGATGATGGGCAGCCGGCGCAAGGTGCGGATGGCCTTCGACGAGGCGCGGGCGGCCGGTATTTCCGAGGAACGGCTCGCCGGAGTGTACGCGCCGTTGGGATTGGACCTGCGCGCCGAGACGCCGGCGGAGATTGCCATCAGCGTGCTGGCGCAGATTTTCCAGGTGATGCGCGCCGCGTCAGGCGGGCACCTCCGTCCAAGGTAGGGTTGCCTCTCCGCGGCAATCCTACCTTTCGAACAGCGGCAACACTTGCATCTCGGGCACGCGCACGAGGCCCTTGTCGGTCAGCCGGAACGCCGGGATGACGGACAATGGAATCAAATTGAAACCCATGAACGGCAGCGTGCAGCCGGCATCGTTCCAGGCGCGTTTGAGCGCGGTCATCTCCTCGGCCACGACCGTCGCACGCTTGTCGGAGAGCAACCCTGCGACGGGTAGCTCCACGGTTGCCATGACCTCGCCGCCACGCACCACGCACACGCCGCCCTGCGCCGCTTGGAGGGCCGCCAACGCCGCGCGCATATCCGCTTCGTTCGTGCCGGCGACAAGCAGGTTGTGCGAATCATGCCCGACGCTGCTCGCCACCGCCCCCTCGCGCAGGCCGAAGTCCATCAGGAGACCGTGCGCGATGTTTCCCTCCGAACGCCCGTGCCGCTCGACCACCGCGACATGGCAGAGACCGTGCGCGGCGAGAAGTTCCGGCCAGCCACCCTCACCCGGCCGCAGGGTGACCCTTTCGTGGGCCACCACAATCCCGGACGGTGACGTGCGAATGACGTTGGCGACCACAGGACCGGTCGGCAGCGGCGGCACCAGCGGCAACTCGGTGGCCGGCGCGCAACGCACCGTGCGGTAGGCGGCGGCCGGGTAGCGGTAGCGTTGAGAGAGCGCCTCGTCGAGCAGCGGGGTGATCCGGCGGTCGTGGACGACGAGTTGACCGCCGTACCAGGTGCTCTGCGGGTTCAACCTGTCGTTGAGCAGCACAAGGTCCGCCCGCCGCCCGCCGCCGAGGCCGCCGATCTCGCCGTCCAGGCCGTAGCGTGTCGCGGGGTGCAGCGAACCCAGACTCCACGCCCGCGCGGGCGGCAACCCGGCGGCGAGCGCCTGACGCGTCACCCAGTCCAGACCGAAGGCGAACACATCGTCGGCGTCGCGGTCGTCCGTGCAGACGCACACGCGCTTGGTGTTCGCGCCGAGTTCGGTCACGGTCTTGATCGCTTCAGGCAACGAGTGCCACGGGGTCGTCGGCGGGCCGCCCCGCAGGAAGATCCACACGCCCGCTTCCAACAGGTCATCGGCGATATCACGGTCGATGGCCTCGTGCGTGTCCGTCACCCCACTGGCCGCGTACGCCGCCACGAACTCCCGCCCGTAGAGGTGCCCGCACACCGGGCGTCCCCGTGAGAGCGCCGCGGCGAGGATGGCGTGAGAGCGTTCGTCGCCCGCGCACACCTGCACGAAGTCCATCTTCTCGCCCAGCGCGAGCGCCTCAGGCCAGCGGTCGAAGAGAGCGCCGATTTTCTCCGCCGTCAGGTCGCCGCCGGCGGTTTCGAGCAGCGGCGTGGTCGCGGGCACGGTGCTCGGAACAGTCAGGTAGACGGACAACGGCGCCTGCCGGGCGTCTTCTAGCATCATTTCGATCCCGCCTACGTCGAGCACGTTGCCGATCTCGTGGCTGTCGCAGAAAACCGTGGTTGTGCCGTTGAGCAGCGCCGCCTCGGCGTACGCGCAGGCCGTCATCATGCTGCTCTCGATGTGCAGGTGCGGATCGACCAGCCCCGGCGCGATGATCCCGCCGCTCACGTCGTGAAAGACCGTGCCGGCCGACGAACGCGGGCACGCACCGGCCGGGCGCACCGCCGCGATCCGGCCACGGTGAATCCAAATTTCGCGTTCCCCGTGGAGGCGCTCGGAATACGTCGAGAGCACGCGTGCGCCGGTGAGGACGAGTTCGGGCGCGGCGCGGCCGGCGGCGACGGCGGCGAGTTCGCGCGTGAGGGTAGCCAGCGCAGGAACAGAAAAGCGGTTGAGCGGCATCAGGTCAGTACAGGTTCTTGTCAGGCTTGGCGATCCACTCCTCCATGACGGGCCACGCTTCGTCGCGCAGGAGGGATTCAGTAGGCACAGCGCGTTCCGCAGCAGGCTTGCAGACTTCCTCGTAGAAGCGCGCGTCGTCGAAGCCGGCCGCCGCGGCGTCCGCGCTCGTGGACGCGAAGAACACCCGGTCCAACCGCGCCCAACAAATCGCCGCCAGGCACATCGGGCAAGGCTCACAGCTCGCGTAGATCGTGCAGCCTTCCAGGGAAGGCGTACCGAGCGCGCGCGCCGCCGCGCGGATGGCGACGACCTCCGCGTGCGCGGTGGGATCGTCGGTGGACGTGACCTCGTTGCAGCCGCGCGCGACGATCTCGCCGTCCCCACGCACGATCACCGCGCCGAACGGCCCGCCACGGTTCGCGCGCATCCCCTCACGCGCCGCCGCGATGGCCGCGCGCATCCATTCCTCCCGCCCCTGGTGCGTTGGCATCGGGATGGTCTAGCGGTTCACGGCGCGCCCGGCAATAGAAACCGGGATTAAACCTTGCGCCGGGGGCGGGTTCCGACCAGCTTGGGCGCACCATGCTCGCCGACCTCAGCCGCGTCCTTTTCCACGAGAGCACGATCCTGAGCCGGCTCGACGAGATGGCGCACACGATCACCTGGGACTACCGCGACAAGGAACTGACCTGCGTGGCCGTGCTCAACGGTTCGTTCATGTTCCTGGGCGACCTGTTGCGGCGCATCCCGATCCCGTTGCACGTCGATTGCCTGAGCGTGTCGAGTTATTCCGGGCATCGTTCGACGGGGGTGGTGACCTTCGACCAGACATCCATGCCCGAGATCACGGGCCGGCACGTGCTGGTTCTCGACGACATTCTGGACGGCGGATTCACGCTCCACGCCGTGCGCGAACGCCTGCTGGAGCTAAACCCTGCCAGCTTGAAGATCGGCGTGCTGTTGCGCAAGAATCGCCCCCGCGAGATGCCCGTGGAAGCAGACTATATCGGGTTCGACATCGCGGACGAGTTCGTGGTCGGCTACGGGTTGGACTTCATGGAGCACTACCGCAACCTCCCGCTGATCGGTGTGCTGAGCGAGGACGTGATCCAGCGAGGGTTGGCGAAGCTCAGGAGCGAGGAAGACGCGGGCCAAGCCTCGTGAACGCTCCTCACGCGGCCGGCTGGAACACAGCGGAAGGCCGGTCGCGATTACCCTTCGCCTCGCATCTGGTCGGGGCAGTGCTCTTCTTACTGGTCATCGCGTCGCAGGTATTCCTTGTGCCGGTGGACCTTTTTGTCCACTACACTTACTTACAGGATCAGGGGCTGCGTTTCGGTGTCTTCGGTGTTGTCTTTTACGGATTCTCGCTGGTTCTGCTGCGCTTCTACGCGGTTCATCCTGGTTGGGGAGTGCTCTACGCCTCCGGCAGTTGGCTGCTCCTGATCATTGCATTTTATCCCACGTCACCTTTCGGCATGAGTGGCATGATGCGTCGAGTTGCCGCCGATGTCCCGAGGCACGAGGCGACAAGGCAATCAGTGGCGCAAATCATCGGGAACTTGCAAATGGCGGGCAGATTCGGCTTCGTTGCGGTCCAAGCCATCTTCTTATGGAAGGCTTGGCGTCATCTGCGCAGCAAAGCCGCGTGACCTGCTAACCATTCAGCCCTCCACCTTGGCGATCTCCTCACGCGTCAGCCGCCAGTCGCCCGCACCCATCACACCGTCCACCTGCCCGGCGTTGCGCGCGCCGACGATGGCCGCCGTCACCGACGGCAGCCGCAGCGTCCACGCCACCGCCGCCTGTCCTGGGGTGCGGCCGTGGCGCTCGGCCACTTTGCGCAGCCGGTCGGCCAAGGCGAGGTTTTGCGAGAGCTTCGGCTCCTTGAACTCCGCGTTGCGGCTGCGCCAGTCGTTCTCCGGCAGCTTGGCGGCGCGCTCGGCGGTCATCGTCCCCGTCAGCAGCCCCGAGCCCATCGGCGAATAAACGATGGTCCCGACGTTGTGCTCCTCGCACCAGGGCAGCTCCTCTTTTTCCACCCCGCGGTTGATGAGCGAGTACGGCGGTTGGAGCGAGGTGATGGGCGCGATGGCCTGAGCGCGTTCGAGTTCCTCGCGGTTGAAGTTCGACACGCCGATCCAGCGCAGCTTGCCCTCTTTCTGGAGCGCCGCCAGCGTGGCCCAGCCCTCTTCGGTTTCCTCCATCTCGTCGGACGACCAATGGACTTGGTAAAGGTCGATGGCGTCCACCTTGAGCCGGCGCAGGCTGTCTTCGCATTCCTTGCGCACCGACGCCTCGCGCAGGACGGTGCTCACCTTGCGCTCGTCGCCCCACACCTGGCTGCACTTCGTGAACACGTACGGCCGCTCGCCCTTCCACTCCGCCAACGCCCGCGCGACGACCTCCTCCGAACGCCCCAGCCCGTAGACGGCGGCGGTGTCGATCCAGTTGACGCCGAGTTCGAGCGCGGCGTGGATGGCAGCCACCGAGTCGTTGTCCTCCTGACTGCCCCAGCCGAATTGCCAATCGCCACCGCCGATGGCCCAGGCGCCGAAACCGACGGGGGTAATGAAGAGGTCCGAGTTGCCGAGGGGTCGTTTTTCCATAGGTAAACTTCCAATCGTCCCTTTGCCGCCGGCTGGTCTTCGCTAAGATGCTGCGCGTGCACGAACATTCGCTCGGCGAGGAAGCCATCCATTGTCGCTGGAACGCCGCGCTGCCGCCCGCCCTGACGGTCCGATCAGGCGACACCGTACATTTTCGCTGCCGGGATTCCAGCGACGGCCAGCTCACCCCGCGTTCGACGGTGGAGGACTTCGTGCGGATCGACCGCGGGCGCATCCACGCGCTGACGGGGCCGGTGTTCGTCGAAGGCGCGCGACCGGGCGACGCCTTGCAGATCGACGTGCTCGACGTGCAGCACGGCGGCTGGGGCTGGTCGAGCATCGTGGAGGGCATGGGGCTGTTGGCGGAGCGGTTCCGCGGGCCGCACCTGTTCCACTGGACGCTGGATGGCGACTGGTCGGAGTCGCTCACACCGGCGCGCGTGCCGTTGCGGCCGTTCTGCGGGGTGATGGGCGTGGCCCCGGCGACGGACGGTGAGCTTCCCACGCGGCCGCCGGGACCTTTCGGCGGGAACCTGGACGTGCGCGACCTCGTGCGCGGCGCGACGCTGTACCTGCCGGTGATGCGGCCGGGGGCGCTGTTTTCGCTGGGTGATGTCCACGCCGCGCAGGGTGACGGCGAGGTGTGCCTCAACGGCATCGAGACGCCCGCCACCGTCAGCGTGCGGCTGCGCGTGCGGCGGGACCTGCCCTTCCTCACCGCACCGATGGCCGAGGCTCCCGCGCGTCCGGCACCGACGGCGGGCGAATGGCTGGTGGTCGAGGCCGACCCGGACGCGCTGCGGGCCGCGGTCACGGCGACCTCGCGCATGGTGGACTTCCTCTCGGACCGCTGGGACGTGTCACCCGAGAACGCCTACGTGCTGTGCAGCGCGGCGATGTCGCTGCGGCTGAGCCAGGTGGTCAATCGCCCGATGGTCACGGTCACGGCGGCATTGCCCAAGGATCTGCTGCCGCTGCGCCCTCTCTGAACCCGCTCCCCTTCAATCTACAACCGCGAGCGGCTCCGTGTCGTGCAGCCGGCCGTAGTCCACTTGCCGCGGTCCGCCTTCGTCGTCGCCGTAGATTTCCACGAACCGCTCGCCGAAGCGCACATCGTCCCACTCGTAGAGGATCTCGTTCTGCACCGGGGCCTGGAGGGTTTTGTCCACGCACTCGATGGACGCCATGAAGCGCGTCTCGCTCGCCTCCAGGCTCTCGGGCGTGGCTCCATACAGCGGGCTGCTCTCGTCGATGAGGTGGCGGATCGTGACCGCCGCCGGGAAGAAGATCATGCTGTTGACCTGCAACAGGAGGTTGTGGAAGCGAAAGAGTGTCGGGTCCTCGCGCGTCGGCTCGTGGCGGATGCACGCCAGCCGGAACTCGGCGCGCACCATGGGCTGCCGGCGTTCGTTGGCGACGCGCAGCATCAGCGCGGGCTGGCCGTCGTACGTGCCTAACACCAGCACCCTGCTGAACACTAATCTCCCCGTCGGCCGCGAGAAGCGCACGAAGATCAGCCCCGTCATCACCGCCGTGCCGAACATGCCCACGACGATCTCGACCGTCACCACGACGTGCCCGTACAACGTCGCCGGGTACATGTGCCCGTAGCCCACGGTGGCGAGCGTCTCCACGCTGAAGAAAAACGCGCTGGCGAACGACCCCGCCGTCATCCCGTCCACGCAGTCACCAGCCGCGTAGTAGAGCGCGGCAAAAAACGTGTTGAGCACGAGGTAAGCCCCGAGCAGGGAGGCGCAGAACCACGGCCACGAGAGCGTTAACAATCCGTGGTAGGAGTCGCGCCAGTCCCAGCGCGCCGTGCCGATCTTACGGAAATCAAACCCACGCCGCGGCTGCGCGAAGGCGGGCAGGGTCGGCGTGGCAGGTGGGCGTGGGTCGGGCACGGTTCCCACGCTGCCGCGAGACCGGCGCAAGTCAACTGGCGGCGAAGCCGCCGTTGCGGTGTGCCCTGTGAGCGGGTTGCGCTGTGCCCTGCGGGAGCGTTGCCAGAGAGATCTTTTCCTACCAACGTCGCCGCAGGCGACACCGCAACACCGTTGCAACGTGGCCCTAGCCACACCACCTCTTTTCTGCCACAAGTGCTCCCGTGTACGCCCTGCCCCGATGATCTGGCACGTCGCCGGCCTGACCTGGATCGTCCTGACGTTTCTCTGGGGCTGCGGGTTGACGCTGCTCGTCGTGCCGCGGCGTTGGCGGCGGTTCTGGCCGGCGTTTTGTGGACCCGTTGGGCTGGCGCTGCAATCGGGTGTCGTCTGGGTCGGCGCGCACACGGCCTTGCGCGGCACGGACGCCTACGGGTTGACGGCGGCGTTGCTGCCGGTTGTCTTCGGACTGGCGGCGTGGTGGCGTTCGCGGGCGGCGGGCGGTGTGGGCAACCTGCTGTTCGCCGGGCGGCGCTGGGGCGCGGTGTTCGCGTTGATGGCGGCTTCGCTGGTGGTGCAGTGCTACCCGTTCACCAAACCGCCGAGCCGACTCACTTCGGTCGCGCTGAGTTCGTGCGACGCGGCGGACTACGCCGCGGGAGCACGCGTGTTCAAGGAGTTCTCGCGAGATGACCGGGAGGGTTTCCTCGGGGAAAACGGCCGCGACCCGATGATCTCCGCCGATCATTTTTTCACGTTCTGGCTACGCATCAACCACTTCTCCCCCTCCGCGCTGATCGCCTTGCACGCCACGCTCTCCGGACGCCAGCCGTACGAACTTACGTCGCTCTTCGGCGCGGTCCTCCTCGCGCTCGGGCTGCCCGGGGTGTTCTGGCTGGCGCGGGCAGGCTACGGGTTCCGGCCGACGGGGGCGCTGGCGGTGGCGGCCCTGTATGGGTTCAGCCCGATTTTGTTCTACGCCATGTACCAGACAGCCCTGGGCCAACTCCTCGCCGCGCCGGCCGTCGCGCTGTTGACGTGGGCCGGCCTGCAAGCGTACCGCGCGGCGAGTGTGCCGTTCCGCTGGCGGCGGTTGGCGGCGTGGTCGGGACTACTGCTCACAGGCGATTGGCTGCTCTTCGGCGGGTACAATTTTTTCATCCTCTTCGCGTACATCCCAACCCTGACCCTTGTAGGAGTCACTACCCTGCGCGAACGACGCTGGACCCAGGCGGCGCGCTGGGCCGGGCTGGTCGGCGCGAACATCCTCCTTTGCTCCATCCTCTTTCCCGAACGCGTCGTCAGCATCGTCGAACGTTTCCGGCTGTTCAACCAGACGCCCTTCGGCTGGTCGATCCCCGGGTTTTGGCCGACGGGCTGGTACGGGGCGTTCGGCGACCTGTCGCTGCTCACACCGTCCGGCTCGGCCGTAGCCACCGTCGTGGCCGGCACGGCGCTCGCGGCGGCGGTCGGCAGCACATTCTGGCGCGTACGGCGCGGGCAATGGCGCACCGGCCTGTTGGCGGCGGGTTGCACGCTGCCGATTCTTTTCGGCTACTGGTACTTGCTGCGCCAGGAAACGCTCCATCACGACCGCTCCAGCTACGACGCATTCAAACTGTTCACGGTGTTCTACCCGGGAATCCTCGTCAGCCTGTGCCTGTCCCTGCGTGGCGACCGCCGGCCGGGCGCACACGCGCGGCTCGTACACGCCGCCACCGGTGTGCTGTGGGTGGCGCTGCTGGCCATTAATCTTTCCGGAATCAGCCGCTTCAACGCCCTCCTGCGCCAAACGCCGCTCGTCGTCGGTCCGGACCTCGTGGCGCTCGGCGCTCTGGAAACAATCCCCGATGTGCCGGCAGTCAACATCCGCCTGCCGCTCGTCTGGGACCGGCTGTGGGCCAACTGCTTCCTCTTGCGCAAGCCTCAGTACATCCCTCTGCCTACCTACGAGGGCCGCCCGACCCTGCCACCGCGTGCACTCTGGGACCTCGCGCCGCGCTTCCCGGACGTGCAACTCGACGGCACGCGCGACCCGCTCGCCACCAACGGGACCTTCACGCTCCTGGACCGCCGCAGCGACCACTTCGTCGAGCTTGCCATGGACCGTGACTGGTTCCCCATCGAGCACTACCACGAATGGACGTGGTACTGGGGCAAAGAACATCCGCAAATCCGCGTCGACAACCCACACCCGGGTTCCCTGCACGCGCGCCTGCGCCTCGCCCTGCACGGCACGCGCGAACGCCACCTGAGCCTCTTCGCCGACGAACGCCTGCTCTGGGAAGGCATCGTCGGTATCCACCATCAGGAGATCAGCGGCCTGACGTTCGACTTGCCGCCGGGCACGTCGTATCTGCGTTTCGTCACGCCGGAACTACCCGGGCAACCCTCCTCCGATGCGCGGGTGCTCACGTTTCAGTTGGAAGGCTTCATGCTCGAAATGCCCGACGTGCGTACATCGCGCTAGGCGGGATCACTGAATCCCGCCGCTTCGACGGCCTGTTCAGACCGCGTGCCGACGACGTGCCGCCAGCACCACCAATGCCGCGCCGCTCAGGCCGCACAGCGCGTATGTCCCCGGCTCGGGCACCACGAAGGCGGCGATATCCACCGTGTTGAACGTCGCGCTGCCGCCGATTAATCCGAGGCTGGTCGCCGCGCCAGTCGTCAGGTTGACCGAGTACAAATTGTCACGCACCGCGCCGCCCTGACCCGAGTTGGTGGAATTCAGGAACGCCACGTTGCCCGAACCGATGGTGAAACCTTCCGAACCGGAACCTTGCGTGGCGGTGAAGCCGAGGGTGCCCACTGTTGTCAGCGCGCCGGTGGAGAGGTTCTGGGTGGCCAGCACGTTGTTGATGTTGTCCACGTCGTACAACGCGGCCCCGCTGGTGTACGCCACGCCGGAAATCTGGAACGTGTTATTCACGTTCGGGTCACCCGACGCGTACGCCACGTTGGCGTCCTGGCCGAGCAGCGCACCCGTGGCGGCGTTGAAACGGAAGTTGCCGTTTGTCCCCGTGACGAGCCGGATCGCACCGTTGGAAGGGTTGAACGAAATCGTCGCCGAGTTCCCGTTGGAGCCCGAGATTGAGCCGATGGTCACCGGCGAACCCAGCGTGGCCAATGCACCCGTGGCGCGGTTGATCGTCACAAGCTGCCCCTGGTTGGTCGTCGTGTTGAACTGGTATCCGTAGAGGTTGCCTGTCGTCGGCTGGAAGGCGATGCTCTCCAACGCGTAGCCCGTCGTAGCCGTCACCGTGCCGACCGTGGTGGTCGTGCCCGGCGTGCTGCTCTGGAAGGAGAACAGCGTGTACGCCGCCGCGTTCGGACCCGCGCCGGTGTCCGTGCCGCCGATGCCATAGAGAAGGCTCTGCGCGGCGGCGGTATGGCTGGCGCCAACGGTGCCAGCTAGGGCAAGCAGGGCGGCCGAGGCCAGGGAACGGGTCAGGTGGGATCGGATCATGCGTGGGTCGGTGTGTGGGTTTGTTTCGGGTGCGGCGGCAGTGGTTTTTAGTTGGTCTGCGGCGTCAACTCGTCCGTCGAGAGCGAGTTGCCCAGCGGGAAGAGCCCCCGGAAGTTCACCAGCGCCGTGGCGAGGTCCGCGCGGGTGATGTTCTTGCCAGGATTGGCCGTGGCGGAGTACGTCGCCGAGGCCACGTCGTACTGGACGGTGTAGCTGATGAAGCCGCGGTCGAGCGCGAGTTGCAGGTAGCCGCGCTGCGCGGGCGACAGCACGTAGGCATCGCTGACCGGCACGGAGGCTCCGTTGTACGTGACCTTGACCACCGTGCCCGCGAGGTGCAGCGCCTCGGCATCAAGCCCCACCGCACGCACCAGCGCCGTGGCAACCTGCGAGCGGCTGACGTAGACGCTGGGCTGGAAGTTGGTGGTGGTCGTTGGCAGCGTTGGCCCGGGAGTGAAGTCCCAGTCGCGCAACGTCGAGCCGTTTTGTGCGGAAGCCTCGGCGTAACGCGCCGACGCGCCGGTGGTGTCCGAGTAGACGCTCGTGGTCGAGACCAAGCTCTGGCGCAGCGGCGTGTTGTCGGCGAGGACCTGCACGAAGTCCGCGCGTTACCGGGCTGGACGGCTGGAAGAGCCCGTCGCTCTTCTGGTCGAAGTAGCGGTTGAGCAGCGCCGTGGTGATGGCAGCGTTCTGAGTGATGCCGCCGATGTCGGTGGGCGGGTTGGTGATTGTGCTGTTCGTGCGATAGAGTTGGCCAGTGATCGTGTCCGGCAGGCCCACGCCGGTCGGCGGCGTCACCGGCACGGCGGCGAGGCCGCGCAGGCCGCGGAACTCCAGCACCCAGAGACCCGGCTGCGGGGAGTTGACGACTACCTC
>CAXTQD010000083.1:10964-16731 GCA_964246175.1 uncultured Chthoniobacterales bacterium
AGGTGATCCTCGATCATCTCGGTTTCTCGCCCGGCATCCTCGACGGGCAGCGCGATGCCGCTGCTGTACATCGTGCCGTCCGGTGCCCACAGCAGGAAGCCGATGGTGTTGCCGCCGGCCGTTCCTGAGATGCTGGACTGATCCCCGGCGAACTGGATGCGCGTGTCCAGCAGCGTCGTCTTGAGCGTGGCGGGGATGCTCGTGTTCGGCGTGCCGCCGGGATTGGCGTCCACCAGGAACGCGTAGGCGTTGTCGTTGGTGGTCGCCTTGGTCTTGGCGGCAGCGTAGGTGGAAGCCACGACGGACTGCGTGTTGTAAGGCAGGGTGAAATCGTCGTCCTGGCTGCTGCCGACCGTCAGGGCCGCCGGCGGGTAGCCGGTCGGCCGGCTGAGGGCGCTGCTCGGCACTGGGCCGGAGGAAATGTTCGTGATGAACGCCGGGTATGCGCTCGCGTAGGGGGCGTCGACCCGGTTGAAGGGCGCGTAGGGCTTGTTGGGGTTGAGCGCCATGTCCACGGCGGCGTAGACGTTGAGGAAACCCGCGCCGACCTGGTAGTCTTGGTAGTCGGGCAGGTGCGTGGCCGTGGCTTGAATGATGGCCTTGATGCGCGCGGGCGTCAGGGTCGGATCGACGCTGAGCAGAAGCGCGCAGGTCCCCGCCACGAACGGACACGCCATAGAGGTGCCCGAGATCATCGTGTAGTTGCTCTGGTAGGGCGTGGGGAACTCCTGGTCGTTGGTGCCGCGCGCGGCGGTGCCGCTCTTCGCCAAGGTCGAGATGATGTCGGAGTAGAACTTCTTGCCGACGGTGTCAGGGTTCGGCGTGGAGACGCCGGCCACGTAGGTCGTCACGGTCTGGCTGGGATCGTAGGGGCCGTCAAAGGGGAACTCCCGCCCCGTGCC
The DNA here is from genome assembly GCA_964246175.1 of uncultured Chthoniobacterales bacterium. GTDB lineage: Bacteria > Verrucomicrobiota > Verrucomicrobiia > Chthoniobacterales > SZAS-18 > CAHJWO01. The sequence continues at coordinate 11,867 of CAXTQD010000083.1, forward strand.
CGGCACCGTGATGGCGGGCAGGTTGGACAGGTTCGGGTTGTAGTGCGTGCCGTCGGCGGCGATGGCGTCACCCGTGCGCTGGGAGGCGGGCAAGCCGCGCGAGGAGAAGCTTGCCAGGCCGCCTTCCTTGGTGCCAGCGGCGACGGCGATGACCCAAGGCGACTTCGGGTTAGAACTCATCGTGTCCGCGCCGGGGCCGGAGTTGCCGGCGGCAAAGACGTTGGTGATGCCGTGGTCGTAGGCGCTCTTGACGGCGATCTCCAGCGCGTCATCGGGATTGTAGACGCCCTGGCTGCCGTAGGAATTCGACGTGACGCGGATGTTGTACGTGATCTGGTTGGCGAGCGCGTACTCGAAGCCGCCCATCGCATCGAGGATGAAAAGGCCCGCACCCGAGCCGAGACCGATGAGCTTGACGCCAGAGGCGGTCGTCAGCTTGTTGAGCGTCAGGTCCGTGGCGGCGGTACCGGTGAAGCGGCCGGCAACCCCGGAGAAATCTTCCGTCGTACCCGCGCTCGGGTAGGTCGTGCCCGTAAGCGTGCGCGACGCGCCGCCCGTGCCGCCGACGATGCCGGCGCAGTGGGTGCCGTGAGCGACGGTGTCGTCATTGGCCTGGAGCGGCACGTAGGTGACGGTGCCGACGGCGTCATCGCCAACGACCTGGACGTTTTGCAGGACCTTACCCGTGGTCGGGACACCCGTGGCGGCAGTCGCCATGTCGAAGGGCAGGTCGAGGTTCGTCGTGTCGATGCCCGAGTCGATGACGGCGACGCAGATTTGCTGCCTGGCGGTGCCGTCGATGACCTGACCGCCGTTGCGCGCGGTCAAGGCGGCATCGGCGCGCAGACGATCCACTCCGCAGAGCACGCGGGCCTGATGCAAATTATAATAGAGGCGGTGATTATCGGTCATGGACCGCACCAGCGGACTGGCCTGCAAGGCGGTGACCTGCCCGGCCGTGAGCACGGCCGAGATCATGCCGAGCGTGGGGAACTTGTGCCCGGCGGTGTCGCTGATCGTGATGCCCGTCGTGGTGAGCAAGTCGTTCAAACCCGTGACGCCGTCGAGACCATTGCTGGTGCGGAATGCCACGATGACCGTGCCGACAGAGGCGGTGGCGTTCGGCGCAGCAGCGATCTTGGCCGCGAGGCCAGGGCTGAGGGTAGCAGGAGGCACTACACGCGCGACGGTGTCTACAGGACGGCCACCACGGATTGGCGTGATGGGAGGAGCGGCCAGGATCGGGCTGGCGGCGGCAAGCAGAACGAGAGGAGAAAAACGGGCAAGCGTCTTCATCATGGAAAGAACGGTTCTAATTTTCTAACGCTGCCATTCGCACCGGGATGGCACTTGGACGCTATAAATTTGCGGGTTCCACCGAGATTTACTCTGAGTGTCCCGACCACCGCGCTAACATCGCGCGCAAGAAGCTGACCGATCGTAGGAAAGCCGGCTCCGTCGCAAAGATTTTGCGTAGCCTCTAACGTTCCTCGGGCAACAAATCGCTGGGACTGCGGACGACGACCTGCGCCGACGCGTGGGCGTCGCGCAACCACTCGCGCAGACGCCGGACGGATTTTTCCTTCCGCAGTCGGAGACGGATTTCAGGTGTGGCTTCGGCGAGGGTCTTCGGTCCTGCCGGGTAGCGCGCGGTGACCCTTAGGACATGGAAGCCGTATTCCGTCTGCACGACAGGGCTGATCGCGCCGGGTTGCAGCGCGAAGAAGGCGTCGTCGAGCGCGGCCGGGTGGACGCCCCGCGCGAAAATCCCGAGCCGGCCGCCCGTGTCGCGTGAACCGGTGTCCTCGGAGAACTGCCGCGCGAGCGCCGCGAAGTCCGCCCCGGGTGCGGCGGCCTGTTGGCGAACGGCTTCCGCGCGGATGCGGGCGGCGGCGGTCTCGCGGGTGACGGCCCCTTCCATCGCCGAGGTGTCGGGTTGGAGGCCCTCGGATTGTTCGAGCCGAGCGGCGAGGACGCCGCGGCGAGCGTTGAGGAGGATGTGCTCGCCGGCGACGCGCTCGGGCTGCTGGAAATCGGCGTCGGCGGCGTGCGCGTCGTAGTAGGCGCGGACCTCGTCGTCGGTGGCGTCGAGGCCGCGCGTCAGGTCCGCGGCGAGCGCACGACCAGCGGCGGCGGGACGCAGAACGTTGTCGCGGTAGCCGGGGCGATCAAAGCCGTTTTGCGCGGCACATTCCCTATAACGCGCCTCGCTGCCGCAGAATTCGATGAGCTGTTTTTCCTCGGCGTCGAGTTGGCTCTCGGTGGGCTCGATGCCGCGGCGGCGGGTTTCCTGCCCGATGAGGGCGCGTTCGACCAGTTCATCGAGGATGGCCGCGGGTAGGCGGGCGAGTTTGGCGCGGTCGGCTTCGTTGGCGGGATCGAGGCCGAGCGCCTCGCGGTCGTTTTTGAGGAAGGTCTCGACCAACTGACGCGGGATGGCATGGCCGTTGACGGTCGCCGCCGTGTCGACTGGCAAGTCGCGGTCGGTTTTTACCTCCGCGTGCAACCCGCCCGCGCACACCGCCACCAGCAACAGGCAAACCGGGAGCTTCATCTAAACTCAAACTAACCTTGCATCCGCCTGCCCGAACTGACCACCGCGCACACGGGATAAATCCACGCGAGGTCCTTGCGGCGCACCACCACCGAGCCAAACTCCGGGTTCAAGGGCACAAACCGGAAATGCTCCGGCCGCTCGCCGCGGAAGATCACGTTCTTGAATGTCACCAACCCATCGGTGGTCTTCGCCACGGCCAGCGCGTGGTTCTTGGGCGGGAAGCCGGGCATGCAAATCGCCAGATCACCGGGCGCATGGTTAGGCAGCATGGAGTCGCCGACCACGCGCACTGCGAAGGCGTTGGGGTCAGGACAAAGACAGTCAATCCAGCTTACCCAATCCTGAGGCATCTCCTCATAACGGGTAAACTGGCCCGCCTGCACCCACGAGATCACCGGCACCCGGCGCGTGATCTCCGGCGCGCTGAAGAACGACAGGCCGCGCACCACCTCCTCGAAGCGGTCGAGCAACGGGTTCGACGGCGGGTGGACGCCGCGCTCAACGGTGTGGAGGTCGTTGCCGCTGACGCCGAGCAACCCGGCCGCCGCGTCGAGGTCGAACTCGTTACCGTCGCGCCACGCGCGCAGGCGCTGACCGAAGCCGTGCACTTCCCGGGTGTTTGCGAGGTGGTGGGCCATGGTCGGGGCAGATGGTCGGCATTATAGCGAGCAAAGGGCACGCTGTCACCTGCGCCGTGATAAATCTTCTTACACACATTTTGCTTGCGCCATTTCTGAACTGATGTTCAAATATGTTAAGCATGACCCGTCCGCCCCCAACCTGCCTTCGGATCTATTACACTCGTGCCGTCGCTGCGACGTGCGGCTGCTGCGGCGAGTTCGGCCGGCTAGGCGTGGTCGATCTCGACGGCCGCTTGCCCCTTTGCCAGGGTTGCCTGCCCACCAGCATCCAAGCAGCCGAGGCTCTCCGCCTCGCCGGCCTGATCCCACCCAGCCCTTCACTCATCGAACGCAATCCTTGAACCGCCTCTCCATGAACCGCCTCCCTTCCGAACCCACCTCGCTGCCCGCCACCTTCGACCTGCTGCCGACCGGCGACGGGTCTTTTCGCGCCGTTCCGCAGAAGCCTCTCGTCCTGGCGAGCATCACCCAGGCCGCACGTACCACCGGGTTGTCGCGGGACACGGTCTACCGCTTGTATAAAGCCGGCTTCGTCAAAGGCGACCAGCCCAGCCCAAAGAAAATCCGTATCGACATGGCCAGCTTGCAGACGCACCGCACGGAGAGCCTCAAGGAAGGCTTCTGGACCCGCGAGCGCCGCAGCCGCTACCTCGCCGGCATCCCGGAATAGTCGGGAACTAACATCGTGCAAATAGCGCAGAACGCGCCCGTCGTTTAGACCTCCACCGGAACGGTGGTTAGCTGGTGGGGTGAACCCACTTCCTCCTCTCCGTTCTACCCCGACCCACCTGCGGGTGTTCCTCGCGGGCGCCCTGCCGCTCGCGGGTTGTTCTTCCACCGGCCAGACCGCCGCGCGGTCGGCGGCGCAGACTGTCTTCCAAGACGCTGCTTCTCCCGCGGGTCAAACCCTGCTCGCCGACCTGACCGCGGCTGCCCTGCACGTCGGCCTTGATCTTGCCGCCGGGCAAGATGCCGCCGCCGCGCTCGCCGGCATCCAGGGCGCGGCCAGCGCCGCGCGCGACTACGAGGGACTACCCGTCGCACCGGCCAGCGCGACCGTGGCACAGGCCGCCGCGGCCGGTTCCGGCGTGGCCCGGGTCGCGGCGACGCTCGCTCCGGAGGTGCGCACCCTCCTGGACAACGCCCGCCAGACCGCCGCGCAGCAGAACGTCCACGTCTCCACCGACGACCTCATCGAGGCGGTCGCCCGCGGCTTCGACGCCGTCACCCCAACCCAGCCATGAACAACCCGCCCGCTACCGCCGACAAGCTCGCCGCCGTGCTCGCTACCCCTCAGGCACGGGCCATCCTCCTCGCCGCTGAACAGCGCGCCATCGACCTCATCAACCGCCTGCCCACGACCGGTGCCAGTGTTGTCCCCGGTTGGAAGACGAGTGAATTCTGGTGCCTCGTCGTGTTCTTCCTGCTCGCTTTGACGACGATGCTCGCCGGCCTCTTGCCGCCGCAGTACGCGATCTTCGCGCAGGGGTTCAGCGTCGGGCTGTATCAAATCAGCCGCGGTCTCACCAAACGCGGCAACTAACCAACATCATCCACCGCCGGGCGCGCCAGCCCGCGGAGAAGAAGCCCCCGTCCGGCCGCCCCGGGAGACCCACAGCAAAGACACAGACCAGCCACACCGGCGTCACCGTCTTTCGCTCCCAACG
>CAXTQD010000084.1:0-16676 GCA_964246175.1 uncultured Chthoniobacterales bacterium
TCCTCCCCATGATCCATGGCGTCGTACAGGTCTTGGCGAAACGAGTAGGCACAATCCCTGGTCACGAGCAGCACAGCCGCTCGCAGACTCAGCCGCTTGACGCGCAGCCAGTGCTGGCCACGCGGCAGCGCGAAGGCTGGCCGCCCGCCGTTGCCGGTGAACACACGGTCGCGGCTGACCTCGCGCGCCAGATAGTAGCGGCCCTCCTTGGTGCGGCAGAGCACGTCGGTGGCACTCAGACCCGCCTTGTAGTAGCCGCCAACGGTGAACACGACGTGGCCGGCCACCAAGCCGCCGCCGCAGGGCAGAACCACCGGCTCGCGCAGTTGCGGATCGACCCCGAAGAACGGCTCGCAGGAGAGCACCGCTGCGGGCGGAGCCACAGATAGGCGTGCTCTCATGGTCTGCGCCCCCCGTTGGTTTGCACACCCGGCAGATCGAAGGCGGCGGCAGGCATCGAGATAGTCCGCGCAGGGTGCCCTGGCCAGCGTTCCTCGCTGCGCAAGGTTTGCAGCACGTCGTCCAACACCCAGTCAAAGCCGTCGTCGGCCCCGGGTGGGCGCTCGTAAGCGTCGCGGGCACGGGAGAGCACGCCGAAGAGCGCGCCCTTGATGGCGGCCTCGGGATGGTGCGTCAGCGCGCAGTACCAACGCACCAGCTCGCTGGCCGCGGGGCTGAGGGTCGTGCTGATCGGGATGGGCGAAGCGGTCGACATCTCTGTGGCTAACGAGTTCTGGAAATTGATGATTGAGCTGGAATGCTTCAATCCCTCTGCATCCAACGGAGCCAGGATGAGATCGAGATGGGTATCAAGATAATGCTTCAGCCGCACAGAAGGCAGCGTGTCCGGCGGAAAGGCTGGCAGAGAAGCCCCTTCGGGTTCGTTGTCGGCTGAGTGGGCCTCCGGCTGTGGCGAGGTGACAGAGGCATTGTGCTCCGGCTTGCAAGCCGATAGATCGAGCGCGACGAACAAGGCGCTGATGTTTAGCAACCGCGCAAGGCATTGCGGCAGAACGCCGCGACCAGCTTGCGGCCGCGCCATTTTCTGTAGCTCTGCGTACACAAACTTCCCTTGATAAGGAACACGAGGCGGACAGGCTTCGGGTGGGTGGAACCTTCGCCGTAAAGCGGCTGCGGCTGGCGTTTTGCATCAAGTGAGGGGCTACAAACTCTTCTGCCTCTTGGAACGTCTAATCGGGAGGAAATTACTGCGGCCAGCTTGCTTAGATGGTGTAGCCGGTCACTGCCCGATGATTTTCGGTAGGTCTTTCGAGTCCGGCCCGTGGATGGCTTGCAGGAGCAGTTCGTCGGTGAACTGGAGCCGGCGGGCGAGTTCTCGGGCGATATTGAGCATCAGCAGCGAGAAGAGCTCGCTGTCTTCGTGGCGCAGTTCTTGGAGCAGCGTCTTAAAGAGCACCAAAATGTCGCTGTTCACCACGGCGACGGTCGAAAGATTCTGCTTGTTGATGCTGATGAGGGCGACGTGGCCAAAGCACTCGCCCTTGCCGAGGCGCTTTTTCTCGATCTTGACCTCTTGATCCGAAATGAACAGGCCGATCAAGCCGCTTTTGACCAAATAGATGTGGGTGGGTTCATCGCCGGCCTGAAAGATGTTTTCCTCACGCTTGAAGTGCGCAGCCTCCACGCCTTCGAGGATCAGGTCGCGTTGCGGTTCGGTCAGGCCGCCGAACATGGAAACCTCCGAAAAGAGGGTGGCGGCGGAGCGTGGATTGTCGAGGGGGGACAAAGGTGTTCATGGAAGGGTGACTAGCACTGTACGCGAACGACTTGCGCGTGTGAACCACCGATGTAGATGAACCTCGCCGGGCTACATCCGCCCCTCGTCCGCGTCGATGAGGTCGGCGCGTGTCTGAACTTCGTCGCGGCCGGTTAAGCCGTACTCGCGCTTGCGACGCTCGAACCGCTCGCGCCCGGCGTCGTCACCCGGCAGCGGGTAGCGCAGAATCGCATCGGCGGCGCGGGATTTTTCCTCGTCGGTGCGATGGACGTGGGTACGCACCCAGTCGTAGACTTGCCCATCGGTGAGCGTGCCGCGCACGACCTCGATCATCCCCTCGTGCGTGACACCGGCCGCCTCCAGCCAGCGGCGGTCGGACTGGTCGCCGAAGAGAAGTTCGTAGTCTGGGGGGAGTTGCCCGGCGAGGTGCAGGCGAATTTTGTCGATGTAGCGCGGCAAGTGCGCCCAGCCGTCCATCGTCTCACGGGGACTGCGCAGGTAAGCGGTGATGTTCATAGAAGGTCCGGACGGCGTTCGCTCGTACGGCGGCGGCCCTGTTCCTGCCGCCAACGAAGAATCTCGGCGTGGTTGCCGGAGAGCAGGACAGGTGGTACGGCGTGGCCGCGGAAGGTCGCTGGCCGGGTGTACTGCGGGCCTTCCAGATGGCCGCCGTTCGCCGTGCTGAAGGTGTCCTGCGCGGCGGATTGCTCGTGACCCAAGACGCCGGGTACCAGGCGCACCACGGCGTCCACGATCACGGCGGCGGCGATGGCCCCGTTGGTGAGCACGTAATCGCCGATGGAGAGTTCTTCATCGACGAGGAACTCCCCTACCCGCGCGTCCACGCCCTCGTAGTGGCCGCAAACGAAAATGAGGTGTTCGTGCCTTGCTAGCTCCTCGGCGACCGCTTGGCGAAACACGCGGCCCTGCGGGCTCGTGAGAATCACTCGACTGCCGGGCCGACGCAGGGACTCGACGGCCTCAAACACGGGCTCAGGCTTCATCACCATGCCCTGACCGCCGCCGTAGGGCACATCGTCAGTGGTGCGGTGCTTGTCGTGTGCCCAGTCGCGCAGGTTATGGACGCGCACAGCGGCGAGGCCAGCTTCCTGCGCTCGCTTCATCATGCTCGCACCGAACGCCCCCTCGCAGAGCGCGGGGAACAACGTGAGCACGTCGACTTCCAACATGACGCCCTCGCCCGCCGTGCGCGGGTGGATCAGACTTCTTCGGCGCGTTCCTCGATCTCGAACGTCACCCGCCCACCCTGCCGGGTCGCTGCGGCGGAGAGCAGGTTACGGATGGCGTTGATCGTGTATCCCTGCTTGCCGATGACCTTGCCGACCTCGGAGCGGGGCAGTTCCAACACGAACTGCCGCGTTTCGCCACGGTCCGCGACCCGCAGGGAAAAATCCTCGGGCCGGTCCACTAATTGCGCGACGACATATTGGAGGAACTCATTCATGGTGAGAGGTTCCTGGTGTCGCGCTTGCGCCTGGAATCAGGCGTTCTCGGCCAGCAAACCCGACTTGCGGGCTTTCTTGATGATGGAGCGCACCGTGTCCGACGGACGCGCGCCGCACTTGATCCAGTAGTCCGCCCGGGCGAGGTCGATGGTCGAGTTGTCGCCTTTCTGCTTCGGATCGTAGTTGCCGATGATCTCGATGAACTTGCCGTCGCGCGGGCTGCGCTGGTCGGCCACGACCACCTTGTAGTACGGGTGGTTCAGACTGCCTTCTCTCCTCAGACGAATTGCGACTGCCATAAAATCTCTGTTTCCTTCAGGTTCGGGTGAGCGGGTGATCTAACACACGTTTTCCGATATTGCATCACATTTTTAGCCGGGCATCCCCGGCATCCGGCCGCCGGGGGGCAGGCCGGGCATCCCGCCACCCATGCGGCCGAGCATCTTCTTCATCTTGCCCATGTTCTTCATCATCTTGCGCATCTGCTGGAAGCGGCCCAGTAGGTCGTTGACCTCCGTCACGCTCACCCCGCTGCCGGCAGCGATGCGGCGGCGGCGGCGGGCGTCGAGGATGTCGGGCTTCCGGCGTTCCTGGATCGTCATGGAAAGCACGATGGCCTCGGCGCGTTTGAGTTCCTTGCCGTCGGTGGGCAGGTTCTTGATCTGGCTCATGCCCGGGAGCATGCCCAGGATGTTCTCCAAGGGGCCGAGCTTCTTCATGAAGCGCATCTGGCTAAGGAAATCCTCGAAGTTGAAGCTGGCGGTGCGCATCTTTTCCTCCATGCGCTTGGCTTCTTCCTCGTCGATGGCCTCGGCGGCTTTTTCGACGAGGCCGACGATATCGCCCATGCCGAGGATGCGTCCGGCCAGACGCTCGGGGAAGAAGGTCTCGAACTGGTCGAGCTTTTCACCCACGCCGGCGAACTTGATCGGCCGGTGCGTGACCTCGCGCATGGACAGCGCCGCGCCGCCGCGAGCGTCACCGTCGAGCTTCGTCAGGACAAGACCCGTGATGCCGAGTGCCTTGTCGAAGTGTTCGGCCACGCTGACCGCCTGCTGGCCGGTGGCGGCGTCGGCGACGAGGAGAATTTCCTGCGGCTGGAGGAAGTCGCGCAGGCGCTGGAGTTCCTGCACGAGCGGCTCATCGATCTCCTGCCGGCCGGCGGTGTCGTAGATTTGCACGTTCGCGCCAGGCTGTTCCACCGCCCAAGCCGCTGCCTCTCGGCCGACTTTGACGAGGTCCGTCGAGCCCGGTGCGGGCCGAAAGACGGGCACGCCGATTTGCCCGGCGAGGGTGACCAGCTGGTCGATGGCCGCCGGACGCTGCAAGTCACACGCGATGAGCACGGGGCTACGGCCCTGCTTCTTGAGGAGCTTGGCGAGCTTGGCGGAAGACGTGGTCTTGCCCGCGCCGTTGAGACCGACCATCATCACACGGCCGGGTTTGTCGAGCTTCAGTCCCTCGGCGTCACCGCCGAGGATAGTGGTCAGCTCGTCGTGGAAGATTTTGACGATCTGCTGGCCGGGCGTGACGCTGCGGAGCACGTCCGCGCCGAGCGCCTTTTCCTTTACCCGGGCGATGAACGTCTTCGCCACCTGGAAGTGCACGTCCGCCTCCAAGAGCGCCAAGCGCACCTGCCGCATGGCATCGGTGACGTTGCCCTCGCTAATGGCCCCGTGGCCGCGCAGGTCCTTGAAGATGTCCTGGAGCTTGTCGCCGAGTTGAGAAAACATGGACGTGCGCAGTTAAGGCTTGGCCGGAGACGCGACGGCAGGTGCCGGCTTCGCCCCGGTCGGGTCGAAGTTAAAGTCCCATTTCGTTTCCGCACGCTTGCCGCCGACGTTGGCGCTCAGGATCACGGTATAGTTCTTGTCGCGCAGAGGCTGAGGCACCTGATAGCTGAGGGTCTTGGTCTTGTCATCGTACTGCGCTGGCACGAGGCCGAGGCCGCTGATGCGCATCTCGATGGTCTTCGGGTCCACCTCGCCCATTGTAGACAGGTTGGCCTTGATGAGCGGCTTGGAGTTGGCAATTGTCTCGCCTTGGGCGGGCACGGTCAACATGGAGGTGGCGGCAAGCTGAGCCGTCACGGGACCGCTTGCGGGTGCACCACCGCCGCCGCCCTGCATGATGAGCGCTTCCTGGAAGATTTTTGGGTTATCCTGCTCGACGGCGTAGCGGCCCAGGATGTCGAAGGCGGGCGTGCTGTAGCCGAGGCGCTGGCCGTACACGGTGAAGCCCGCTTCGTAGCCGGCCTCCTTCACGAGATCGCGCACCTTCTGCGAATAGTTACCGTAGGGATAGGCGATGCAGTTGACCTTGATGCCGAGTTGCTTCTCCAAGATCTGCTTGGAGTCGACGATCTCCTTGCGCAGGTAGCCGTCCATGCCGAGGGACTTGATGTCGGCTTCCACCTTTTCGTGGGTGGTCTTGTCGACGCCTGTGCCGGGAGAACGCAGGTTGGAGTGGTAGTAGGTGTGCGACTGGATGTCCACCCCCGCATCGCGCATCTCGGCCAACTGGTCCCACGACACCGATTTGCCGCCGGAGCCGATGTAGTTGATGTAGACGAACATCGTGAAGGGATAGCCGAACTTTTTCAGGATGGGCCACGCCGTGTCGTAGCCCGACACATAGCCGTCGTCGATGGTGATGACGCACGACTTGGCAGGGATGTCCTTGTCGCCGCGCCGCCATGCGAGGAAATCCTGCATCGGGATCACGCTGAACCCGGCGTCCTTGATTTGCTGCATCTCCTTCTCGAACTCCTCCGGCGTCATCGCCAAGGGGTCGTGGGGGCGCGGCTTCTCCTCCAAGCGGTGGTAGCAGAGGACCATCACGCCGGCGCTCCTGTTGATGGCGGGGGTCACGGGGACCTTTGGCGCGCTGACGCCGGCCACGGGCGAGGCGGCGGGATTGGTGGAGTCACCGCCGGGTGGCGGGGACTGCGCGCCGACCGAAGTCTCGGCCTGCGTGGGCTCTCCAGGCGATTTCTTGGAGAACAAGCCCTTGACCTTGCTGCACCCGACGCTGCCCGCCAGGACCGAGGCGACCAGAGGTAGGCAGAGGGCGACGCGCAAACGGGAAATCTTCATGGGGTGATGGGACGGCGAACCCGCCGGAAAAGCAAGCCAAACAGTGGTCTCGCGCGGCCGGGTGTCAAGCGGCGTCGCCCGCCGGGAACAGACCCAGGCGGCGGAAGGTGTCGTCCACGTGCCGCAGGTGCGGTTCGAGCGAACACAAACGGTCGATTTCCTCGGCGGAGAGCACGGCGGAGACGGCGGGCTCGGCCTTGAGGTTGTCGGCGAGCGGAACGTCGCCGCGCCAGGTCTTCATCGCGGCGCGTTGCACGGCCTCGTAGGCGGTTTTGCGTTCGAGGCCGCGGCGGGTGAGTTCGAGCAGAATGGTCTGGCTGTGGTAGAGACCCTTGGTCAGGTCCAAGTTGCGCTGCATGTGCTCAGGGTAGACCAGCAGGCCCGCGACGAGATCGCGCAGCTTGGCGAGCATGTAGTCGAGCAGCGTACAGGAGTCCGGCAGGATGATGCGCTCGACGCTGGAATGGCTGATGTCGCGCTCGTGCCACAGGGCGACGTTTTCCAAGGCGGCCACAGCGTTGCCGCGCAGCACGCGGGCGAGGCCGCTCAGACGCTCACCGGTGATCGGGTTGCGCTTGTGCGGCATGGCGCTGCTGCCTTTTTGTCCCTCGCCAAAGAACTCCTCCACCTCCAACACCTCGGTGCGCTGGAGATGACGGAACTCCGTCGCCCAGCGGTCCACGCTGGAAGCGATCAAGGCCAGCGTGGTCGAAAACTCCGCGTGCCGGTCGCGCTGGATCACCTGCGTGCTCAAGACGGCGGCCTTGAGTCCCAGCCGCTGGCAGACGCTTTCCTCCACCGTTGGGTCGAGGTGCGCGTGGGTGCCGACCGCGCCGCTGAGCTTGCCAACGGCCACACGTTCGCGGGTCTGGCGCAGGCGTTCCTCCGCACGGCTGAACTCGTCGTACATGAGAGCCAGCTTCAGGCCGAAGGTGATCGGCTCGGCGTGGATGCCGTGGCTGCGGCCGATCATCGGCGTGTCCTTGAAGGCGCGCGCGCGGTCCGCGACGGTGGTGCGAAGCGCCGCCAAGTCTTCCAACAGGAGGTCGCACGCCGCCGTCATCTGCACGGCGAGCGTGGTGTCAAGGATATCCGAACTCGTCAGCCCCTGGTGAATCCACCGCGCTGCCGGGCCGACGTAGGAAGCGACGTTTTCCAGAAACGCAATTACGTCGTGCTGCGTGCGACGTTCGATCTCGTTGATCTCGTCGATGGAAAAACGCGCCTTCGCCCGGATCGTCTCGGCGTCTTCTTTCGGGATCGACCCGATGGCGGCCAGCGCCTCGCAGGCGAGAACTTCAATCTCCAGCCAGATGGAAAACTTGCGTTCCTCGGACCAGAGGTTACGCATCGGCGGGCGCGAGTAGCGGCGGATCATTGGTCGGGCACTGAAAACGCAGCCCCTAGAAAATGCAAACGCCAGTTGGTTGCCCACAGGCAACGCAACTGGCGTGGAGAATCGTTGGCGTGTCTAATCTCAGCGCGTGACGTGCGCGCGGGACATGTGCCCGTTAGCCTGCACGAGGACGCGACCGCTCTCGAGCAAATCAACCACGGCAGCAGTCATCTCGCGGTTGTTCTTCGAGCAGGAACTGACGGTCATGATGAGGTCGCCGAGGTTCATGGTCTGGCGATGGGCTTTGCGGTCGGGCTTCTTCATAAAGAAATTGTGCGTGCGTGTTGAGGTCAGACAGGTCTTTGGTCGCGCCGTTCAAAAGCAGCCACAATGCCAACCTCCGAATTACTTACCTTATAGAGGGAAGAACCGTGGCGAGTGACAACACGCAACCCTGTCAACGTGCTTCGAAAGAGACAAAACTGTCCACCGGCTGACACTACAACGAGCTATTCTGACACTTCAGGAACGATTCGGCCGTTCACCCTTCGCGGTTAACCTCAGGGCGAGGAAATACAATGCCGCTAGAACCGCCACGCCCAACACAATCCAATGGGAGTGCGCCTTGATGAAGTGCTCCAGGGCAACGGGATCGTTACCGTTGAACAGATTGGGCTCCACGCGGTACGCGAGGTTGCCGAGGTACGACAGGACGGCGCACCAGAGTCCCGCGCCGAGGATCGTCATCAGCGAGAAGACGGCGAAATTCATCCGTACGATCCCGGCGGGGATCGAAATCAGGTGCCGGATCACGGGCAACAACCGGGCGAAGAACACGCCGCCCGCCTCGTAGCGCGTCAGCCAGACTTCGGCCCGCGCGATCTTGTCTTCTCCGAGCAGGAAGAACCGACCGTAGCGTGCCAGCAGCGGCCGGCCGACCCACAAGGCCACCCAGTAGGAAACCGCGGAACCGATGTAAGAACCCAGCGTGCCGGCGAGCACTACCCCGGTGAGAGAAAGGTTGCCCTGCGCGGCCAGGAACGCAGCCGGCGGGATGATGATCTCGCTGGGCACCGGGATGATGGAACTCTCCATCGCCATGAGGGCGATGATCGCCCAATAACCGCCGTCGCGGACCCAGCCGTACCAGACTTCGACGAGATGATGCAACATGAGGATTGAAGGAATGACCGGCCAACCGCGTCGTACCGACACGCGCCGGAGGCTTAGCAGCGAACCGGCGCGCTGGCAACCCCCGCCTCGCAAATCGCCGCTCGCCAGCCTGCCGTAAACCCGCCAAGCTCTTCCCCCGTCCTCGACCTATGTCCATCTACCGGCGCGTCTTGATGTACTACCGACCGTTCGTCGCGCCGACGCTGCTCGCGCTGACGATCTCGCTGGTCACCATCGGGTTGAACCTGCTCAAGCCCCTGCCCTTCAAGCTCATCATCGACGACGTGCTGCCGGGCACGGCACACGGCTTCCTGCGGGCGTGGCACGCGTCGCCGGCCGTGCAGGTGCTCGGGTTATGCGCGTTTCTCGTGGCGGTGACGCTCCTGTCGGGACTGCTTGGGTTGTGGGGTAATTTCGTCTTCGTGCGCGTGGGTTTGCAGGCGCTGCTCAAGCTGCGCACGGACCTGTTCGCCTGGCTCCAGAACCTGCCGCTGAAGTTCCACGACGCGCGGCGTTCCAGCGACTCGTCGTTCCGCGTGGCGTACGATTCCCAGAGCATCCAGACGATTTACAACCGCGGCTTCACGAACATCTTCAACTCGGCCGTCACCCTCCTGTCGATCTTCCTCGTCATGCTGCGAATCGACGGGGCGCTGACGTTCCTCTCCGTCGCGGTCGTGCCGGCCGTCGTGTGGGCGGTGCACCACTTTTCGTCGCGCATTCGCCAGCAGTCCACCTCCATCCAAGAGATGGAGAGCGCCGTGTTGACCACCGTGCAGGAGGGGCTGAGTTCCATCCGCGTGGTCCACGCCTTCGGCGGCGAGCAGGCGGCGGTGGACCAGTTCGGCACGCACGCCCGCGCGAGCCTCGCGGCGAACCTGCGCCTGACGATGACCAACGTCAAAAGCGCCTTGGTCATCAACACCCTCATGGCGCTGGGCACCGCCGGGCTGATCTACTTCGGCTCGCTGCACGTGCTGGCAGGGCGCATTACCCTCGGGGAACTGTGGCTGTTCATCAGCTACCTGGCGATGCTCTACGCGCCCATCGAGGCGTTGACCCAGACCGCCTGGGCCCTCGAAGGCGCGGCGGCTGGCGCGCAACGCTGCTTCGAAGTGCTCGACCAAGCCGACGACGTGCAGGATGCCCCCAGCGCGCTCGCACTGAGCGGGGCACGGGGCGACATCCGGTTCGAGGGCGTGGGTTTTGCCTACGACTCCGCTCACCCGGTGCTTGCTGACATCGACTTCACCGTCCGGGCGGGCCAGCGGGTGGCGTTCGTCGGCGGGACGGGCGCGGGCAAGAGCACGCTGCTTTCCTTGGTGCCACGCTTCTACGACCCGACGGCGGGCCGGGTGCTGCTGGACGGCCGGGACGTGCGCACCGTCACGAAACGTTCGTTGCGCGCGCAGTTCAGCCTGGTGTTGCAGGACACGCTGCTTTTCTCGACCACGGTCCGCGAAAACATCGCGTACGGCCGCCCTGGTGCGACCGACGCCGAGATCGTCGAGGCGGCGGAACGCGCCCAGGCCGCCGAGTTTATCCGCCGATTGCCGCAGGGGTTCGACAGTCCTGTGGGCGAGCGCGGCGTCCACCTGAGCGTCGGCCAGCGCCAACGCATCGGCATCGCGCGGGCTTTTCTGAAGGATTCGCCTATTCTCCTGCTGGATGAACCCACCAGCGCGCTCGATCCCGCCACGGAGCGCGCCATCATGGACACCTTGGAGCGTCTCATGCGCGGACGGACCACGCTCATCATCACTCACCGACTGGCGACCGTTCACCATCTGGATCAAATCGTCGTGTTAGAACACGGCCGGATCGCGGAAGCCGGCACCGGCGAATCCCTGCTCGCGGGTGGCGGAACGTACTCGCGGCTGTTCAATGCCGGTCGGTATGACGTGCAGCCAACTGTCTCGTTGGCAACGCGTTGATCATCATCTTCCGTATGAAGCGTAGAAAGATTGCGGTGCTCGGCTTCATGGCAAACTGCCCTATTGCTGGCGTCCTCTGGCAGCACATCCACTACGTCGTCGGTCTGCAACAGCTCGGGCACGAGGTCTACTACATTGAGGACACCTCGCGCATCCCCTACGACCCCATCCAACAGACGCCGACCGAGGATTACACGTACGCGGCTGGCATCCTCGCGCGCCTGGCGGCCGAGCATGGCTTCGAGGGGCGTTGGGCCTTCAGCCCCCGGTACAAGTCACCGGACGAAACCGCCGGCCTCTCCCGTGCCTTTCTGAACGACCTCTACCGCGACGCCGACCTCCTGCTAAATATCTGCGGCTCGCACGAGTTGAACGACGACCTACTACGCAGCGAACGCATCGCCTACGTCGAGAGCGACCCGGCCGTCGAGCAGATCAAGGTGGACCAAGGGAACACCGCCACGCGAGATTTCCTTGCCCGTCACTGTGCACGCTTCACTTTTGGCGAGAACATCGGCCGGCCGGAGTTCCCGGTGCCGCTGCATGGCCTGACGTGGCTGCCGACCCGGCAGCCGGTGGTGTGCGACTTCTGGGAGAGCCTGGCGGCGGAGGGCAGGAAGGATGCGCGCTTCACCTCGGTCGCCAACCTCGCCACCGGTGGCAAGAAGGACATCGTCTGGCGCGGGGAACATTACCTGTGGAGCAAGCTGCCGGAGTTCGAGCGCTTCCGGCAAGCTCCGCGGGAATGCGGGGAGGATTTTGAACTGGCGACAAGCTTCAAGGACGCCGCGTTGGGCAAAAGCTTCCGCGCCGCGGGCTGGCAGATCGTGTCGCCCGACGAGATCAGCGTCGATCATCACTCCTACGGGGACTACGTGCGTGCGTCGAAGGGCGAGTTCACCGTCGCCAAGGACCAGTACGTGCGCCTGAACACCGGGTGGTTCAGTGACCGGAGCGCGTGCTACCTAGCGGCCGGCCGGCCGGTGGTGACCCAGCAGACGGGCTTCACGCGCCTCTACGGCGGTGACGCGGGCCTGTTCGCCTTCGAGCAGCCTGCCGACATCGTGCGGGCCGTCGAACAGATCAACGCCGACTACGCGCGACACTGCCGCGCGGCCCGCGAGGTCGCGCGCGAGTTCTTCGAAGCGGAAACGGTGCTGCGTTCCCTGCTCGAACGCGCCGGCCTCTAGAAAACCCCGCGCAGACATCCCCCGGCGCACGAACCGCGTGGCAATCCTGACGCTTCGCCTTCGTGAACATCCTGCTGCACACCATCGCCCTCGAACCCGCCCGCTGGACTCCGGAACGAGTCAGCCGACCCTTGGCCGAACTCCTGCCCACGATCTCCGGGGCCGGATTCTACAAGCTGGAGGTCTTCGAGCCGCATCTCTCCCTCCTACCGGACGAACCCGCCATGGTGGGGCTGTTCGCACAGTATCACCTAGTGCCTTTCGTGCTCAGCTCTTACCTGGAGCTGTCGCCGCATCTCAACCCGGATGCGACCTTCCGGGCGCACGCGGAAGAACTGCTCGTACGCGTGGATCGCTTCGGCTTTCGCAAGGTGCGGTTGTTCCCCGGCAAGAGCCCGTCGCCCGATCAGACCGCCGCCACAGTCGGGCAAATCGCCGAGCGTCTGCACGGTCTGGCCAAGCAGCGCCCGCAGGTGGAGTTCCTACTCGAAACCCACGATGGTTCCCTTGCCGATGAACCCGCGTGCATGGTGACGCTCGTCGAAGCGGCCAGCGCACCCAACGTCGGGCTGCTATGGCAGCCGACCGTCTTCGAACCAGCGGCTGCGTGGACCCAATGGGAGGTACAACAAGAAGTCGTCCGGCACTTCCACCTGCAAGACCGCACCACGGACGGACGGTTCTGTCGCCTGGGTACAGGGGTTGTGCCCTGGAGCAAAATTTTAGCCGATGCCCGCTTCGAAAAGGACGTGACGCTGGAGTTTGTGCCGAGTGCGGTGTGTCCACCGGAGAAGTTTGATTTGAGCACCAGCGTGCAGGAGGCGGTGGAGGAGTTCGCCACGATTGTCAAACTAGAGAGTTGATATGCAAAACAGAGAATCGCACTTTAGACACAAGTGTACCTTTTTGTTTCTGTGCGAGCGGCAAGTGACCCGATTGATGTCCGGTTTCTCTGATGAATTTACCCAAGACGGCTTGGGTGGTTTTTGGTGGGCGCTGCTCGTGGTCTGACGGCGGGGTGATGGCATGCAAGCTGTTCAAGAGAGTGGTCAGACCACCGTGCCACACTGCCTGGGATGGCGACGGTGCCTCACCCTATGGATCACAAAATCCTTCTGATCGACGACAGCGCGATCCTACGCCGGATCGCCACCAGCGTGCTTAATACCCGGGCGGGCTGTGGCGAGGTCATCACGGCCACGCGCGCGACGGAGGGGTTTGCCCGCGCCTGTGCATCGGGTGCTGGGTTGATCCTCGTCGATTACCAGATCGCCGGGTATCTGCGGGCAGACCTCTGCCAGCGTCTGCTGGACGAACCACGCACCAGCCGCGTGCCGGTGGTGCTGCTGCTCGGTCCGGGCATGTCACCCCCATCCAAGGAATTGCTACCGGCCAACGTCGTCGACCACTTGGTTAAGCCGTTTACCCCGGAGCAGCTTCTTAGCACGGTGCGGAACGCGTTCGGCGATGCCGTCACGGAAGCACCCGTACGGCGGCTGGCCGCCACGGTGCGTTCGCCAGCCGCTTTGGAAGATCACCACGAAGTCGCGGTTGCCTTGAGTGCAGCGGCCGTGGCGCGGCGGGAAACCAACCGCTTCCCCGGCACGCGCCGGGCTCCGCGCTCTGCCGGTCAGGCGCCGGCCGCAGAGCCGCGTCCCACCGCACGCGCCGGTCGCCCAACCGATCTCGCCAATCTCCGCAACGCCCTGGCCGCAGCGGCAGACCGTCGTGAGAGCGGAGTCTTCCGCGTGCGGAAAGGAACAGACGTGCCGACAGAGATTTACCTCGAAGCCGGCCGGATCGTGGTCGTCGCCACGCGCGACGCCTACCGCTACAGCGAGGAGGCCGAGAGCGTGATGCCTCCGAAGGTCAGCCCGACGACGTTGGACGACGCCGTGGCCGAGCAGGCCAAGACAGGTACGCCTTTCTTCCTGGCGCTGGGCTCCTGCGGACTGCTTTCCAAGAGCGCGGCCGTGACGCTCCTGCTGCGTTTCGGTCAGCGGCACTTTGCCCGCTGCTGGGCGCAACCGGCCGACGCGCTTTCTTTCGAGTACGAGTCGCTCGACGCGCTACCCGGCTTTGCGCTGCGGCTCGAACCGCAGTCTGACCCGGTAGACGCTTGGCTGCTCGCCGCCGCCCGCTGTCTCCAGCCCAACGATCTCGCCGTCACGGCGCGGCACGAAGGGTTCGGAGGTGTGCCGCGCCAACACCATCGCGCGGGCGTTCCTACCGCCGAGGGATTGCCGCTGGACGACCAGGAACGCGAATTCGTCAGACTAGTCGATGGACGACGCACCCTGACCACCATTGCCGCGAACCTCACCCTACCCATCGAACACGCCTACCTCCTGATGCACCGTTTCCGCTGCCTCGGGGTCATGGATTACCGTCCGGCGGGGTCGGCGTTCGTCGTCACGCCGCGCACCAGTGTGCGGCGTGTGCTGCCGTTGCAGCGTTGAAGGCCCTCAAAGCCGGTTCGTCCAAGCGCCGGTGGCGTAGCGGGCGGCGGCGAGTTCGTCGGCGCGGGCAAGTTCGTCGGCGCTTGGTGGCCGTTCTTCCCAGCGGTGGGCAAGGGCTCCGGGCAGGAAGCGTCGCAAGGCGTCGGCCCACGACCTATCCCCCGCCCCGTTGAGACGGACGCTGCCCTGGTGCAGCAGCCCGGCGCGAGTCCGGCGCTGCGCTCCACCGGCAATCTTCTGGTGGTCGGCAGTCAGGTCGTGCAGGACCGGGCGCTGGAAACAGGCGTTGATCTCCGGCCGAAGAGCAGGCGAGGTTTCCTCCGAGTGGGAGACCGCCTGCCACCCGCCCTGGGCCAGCGCCGATGCCAGCGCCGCGTGGATCAACCGGTAAGACTCCGCGGAACGCAGATGCACGAACGGCTCGGAGCGTGGCACGACGAGGGTGTACGTCAGGTCATCGCCATGTTCGACCAAGCCGCCGCCCGTCAGACGCCGCACCGCCGGCCGACCAGCGGCCAATCGGAGCGCGGCATCGACCGGCTCGAAGTACCCGAAGGACACCGTGGCCTCCGCCCACCGGTAGAAACGCAGCAGCGGCCCTGCTTTGCGCGAGCTTTCCAGCAGGAGTTCGTCGAACGCCATGTTGACCGGGCCGGTGCGCCCCTCGGGGTCGTCAATCACCCGGAGGTGACCGAAGGCCGGCTCAAACGTTGTCTTCGAGGTCACGCACGATGGCTTCGGCGGCGGCGCGAGGGTCCGGCTGCGCCGTGATGGGCCGTCCGATAACGAGGTAGTCCGCTCCGGCCGTGAGCGCCTCGCGCGGGGTCATGACGCGGCGCTGGTCGTCGCTGGTTCCGGCGGCGGGACGAACCCCGGGCACGACGAGGGTCAACTCCGGTCCGAGCCGCGTCCGCAACGAACGCGCCTCGTGGGCGCTGGCGACGATCCCGCGCACGCCGCTGGCTACCCCGAGCGCCGCTAACCGGAGGACTTGTTCCTCCACGGTCCCGCTGATACCCGTCTCCGCCAATGTGCCCGCGTCGCTGCTGGTCAGCACGCTGACGCCGAGCAAGAGGGTCTTCTCTCCCGCCGCTTCTACGGCCGCCCGCAGCATGGCCGCGCCGCCGGCGAGATGCACCGTGAGGAAGTCCACCTCCAGCGCCGCCGCTGCGCGCACGGCGCCGGCCACCGTGTTGGGGATGTCGTGCAGCTTCAGGTCCAGAAAGATGTGCGGCGCGCCACCGCTGGCTTCCCGGACGCGGTCGATGATCCGCGGTCCGCAACGGGTGAAGAGTTCCAGGCCGACCTTGAAGAACGACACCGTGCCGGTGAGTCCTCCGACGAGCCGCAGCGCCGCCGCTTCGTCGGCCACGTCCAGCGGGAGGATGATTTTATCTTTCGCCAAGCGGGGAGTTGTCACAGGGTGCGGGTTCCGAAAACTAATGAAATGGCTCGCCCCTGCTAAAATCAACCTTTCTTTGCGCGTCCTGGGCCGGCGGGAGGATGGTTTTCACGACATCGAGACACTGATGGTGCCGCTCACGCTCGCCGACGAGGTGGAGGTCGGGTGGCACGCGGAGTCCGCCGATCCGGTCACGCTTGTTTGCAGCGACCCGACGCTCCCGACCGGCCCGGAAAACCTCGCCTACCGGGCGGTGCAGGTGTTCCGCCAAGCGGTCGCGCCGGACCTTGCGCCCGTGCGGGTCGCGCTGACCAAACACGTCCCGCACGGGGCTGGCCTCGGCGGCGGCAGCAGCGACGCCGCGACGACCCTCCTCGCCCTCGATACCCTCGCGGGAACCACCCTCCCGGTGGCCCGCCTCGCCGCGTTGGCGGCCGAACTTGGCTCGGACATTCCTTTTTTCGTTTTTCGAAGCGCCGCCGTCTGCCGGGGACGCGGGGAGCGGGTCGAGCCGGTCCCTTTCGGCGAAGCCTTGCCGCTGCTGCTGCTAAAGCCCCCTTTCCCGGTGCCGACGCCGTGGGCCTACCGGCGTTGGCGCGACGCCCGCGCACTGCCCGGGGTACGCTACGATCCGCAACCGTTCACCTGGGGAGAACTGGTCAACGACCTTGAACGCCCGGTGTTCGAGAAGTATCTGGCGCTGGCCGAACTGAAAACCTGGCTGCTGGCCCAGCCGGAGGTTGCCGGCGCGCTGATGTCCGGTTCGGGTTCGACGGTGTTGGCCATGCTGCGAGCCGCGCACGTGGACCGCGCCGGACTGGCGGACCGGGCGCGCGCACGCTTCGGCGAACTGTGGAGCTGCCCGTGCGAAACCGTGCCCGGC
>CAXTQD010000085.1:0-16424 GCA_964246175.1 uncultured Chthoniobacterales bacterium
CCAGAGAAGTGCAACGCTGGTTGGCCGACAACCAGATCAAGACCATCTACATCGAGCCGGGCAGCCCCTGGCAGAACGGGCACGTCGAGAGCTTCCACGGCTCGCTGCGCGACGAGTGTCTGGATCGGGAACTGATGCTTAGCCTCGCCGAAGCCCGCGTGGTCATCGACGACTACCGACACTACTACAACGAAGTGCGGCCCCACGGCGGCATCGGCTACCGCACGCCTGCGCAAGCGTTCAACGAGGCCCAAGCTTTGGACGCCAAGGTGGCAAACACGATGCCCGCCGCTTGATCCATCCACAAAAACAGCTACTCGTACTATCAACCCGAACCTCTCACTCGTTCTGGACCAATGCCGGGGACTCGATCAGGCCGGAGGTAGCTCGGGAACAATGTCAGGAGGATTTTTGGCTTTCATGACGGGCGGTGGACCCAAGGCTGGCACCAACGAAAAGCAGCACGACGGCCAAGAGGGCAAGCAACGTGGCGGCGTTTTGCCACCAGCTTCTGGCCGCTTCCTGCTGATGGAGACGCGACTCGACTTGCAGCCGCAGGGTGTGTTCGGCGTCGAACTGTTGCTGCCACTGGTGGTTACTTCGCTCGACACTTTCGGTCGACGGTGGCGTTGAGGTGGGATGCGCCGGAGGGTTGCGGCCGCACGAGCTGAGAGCAAATGCGCAGCAAACGGCTGCAAAACAACGGATGGTAGATGAGTGGTTCATGAGTGTTGGTGATAGGATAAAATGAGAATGGAAGAAGCCGGACGACGCCTCCCGCTGGATGGTGGAAGGTGTCGTCCGGCTTGAGAGGTGATATGAAAGCTCGCCGCTTGGCGGGTCCGATCTGCTTGCTGCTCTGGCGGCTTCTGCTCGGCGGGGCAGTTAAGGCGCGAGCCAGCAGAACCTGTACATAACGGTCTGCTGGAAGGCGTGTCTTCCCGGGTTCCCCGGGCATGTTGTTTGAACGTTCCTGCTTCCCACAACAATCCTTCGAGTACTTCCCACCACGAAAGCCCACCAAACAAATGCCCAGAGTGGGGCTACCCAACGTGTAAACGCGGATTTTGGTTCCAATGGGAACGGACAGCTAGGCGTCCGCTCAATGGAAATTACATACTGCTAAGTCGTTTGGTAAGTTCTTCGCGTTCGGCCGAGACTTCTTTGCGCGCTTTGTCGATGCGGGCGGTCTCCATCAAGAAAGCCATGTACTGTTGGGTGATCCTCTGGACTTCCTCCGGTGGAGTGTAAAACCCCTGCCGTTTGTTTTCTTCCACCTGTGCGACCTCCATCATGAGTCCTGCGGCCCGAGAGGCCGTGCCTTGCGATTGAAGGTCGATCTGCGCATCCTGGGCTTTGAGTTCGGCTAAGCGAGTTTCGATCGATTGTCTAGGATTGGAGGCCGTCGGAGGTGATGGGGCGACGGAAGCTACCAGCAAACAAAATAGGAGGAAAAGTCCCACCAGAGTTCCGATGATGGAAAGCGCAACGATCTGAGCTTTACTCAACCGTGACCAAAAAGCGCGCCAGCGTAGAATCGGTGACGATGAGGGTGAAGTTGTGGCTTGGACGTTGACCAAAGCAGGCGTCGTCGGCACAGGAGGAACACGGGCAAAAAGCCCTGAGGCTGGCATCCAATCCTCGCTTCCCTCGCGGCAGCAAGGCTCGTCGCTCCTCATGGTGCCGTTCATCAGCGCCTGTTGAAGCACCAGTTCGTCGAACGGCCCTTCGACCTGATCGTTGCGGTAGACGTAAACGCCCATAAAGCGCTTCTGCGGTGAATTAGTAAGGGGAACCTCGATAAGGCAGGAACAGGGTGGGGAAGCAGGGAGAAGATTCTAGGGCGGCGCTTTGAGGCTACCCAGCTTCTGTGTGGTTTTCTGCACTACCGTTGGTGAGGTGTAAAGAAGTTTTGGCGACCTCCATCCTCGCACGATGGCGAAAGCCACCAACGAGCGGGGGGCGCAGGAGCTTCCAGACGGAGAAACTCTGCACTGGCTCCTGCAGAATCTTCGCGCTCTGAGGCTGGCGGCGGGCTGGACGCAGGAACGCTTCAGCGAGGTGGCTGGATTGTCGTACAAATACTACCAAGCCGTGGAGGCCGGTCGGAAACGCGAGCTGCGGCTTTCGACACTGGAGCGGCTCGCTCGCGCCCACCGTCTGAAGGTCTGGGAACTGCTCACCCCCGGCACCGGGAAGCCGAACAAGCCCCGGAAGACAAGCGACCACGATCCGGAAGGTCCAGGATAGGTTCCTGAAGGCATCGGTCTGGCCCAGGGGTGGGGGCATCGACGGTGCGGTCCACGCGCGGGGGGCGCCCCCGGTGGCAGCGTCACGGGGGCGACCGTGACCGTTCTTCGCTGGCTTTGCCGCGGCGTTCGAACAGTTCCTCAATTAAGCCGCCTGCTTGAGCGGATGCGAGGCCTTGTCGAGCAGACCGATCATCCGCACGGACGCCGGCCGGTCAGCCGACGGCTACGTGCCTCCCTATCTTATTATGGGCAGGTCCAGGGCAAAACGAACCTCGTTCGGATCAGTGTCCTCTCTCATATGGCACGCGATGCAAGCGACGCCCGGGGGCGGTCGACAAAAGGCTGCAGGCAGGGACGACGGGCACCGAAAGTCGCCTGCCGCGATCCGTTTTCGGGCTCAGCAGGTCGTTCGTCCCAACAGCTGGCCTTTGAGCCTTTTAGGTGAAAGGCGACACCTGATCTCAGAGGAGGATGAGCGATTTAGAGCCTAAACCAGCGAAAAAGCGATTCTAAGCATTGGTCCTCCAGAGGTGCAATCGAAGCAAACGCATCCGCAAAACGCAAAAGGCGACAGGGGGCGACACGGAAGACAATCCCTACAATTCCCCGGTTCAAACGATCTCTGCGCAAGAGTTTTCGCCCTCCCAACGATCCACGTCCTTCCAGAAAAACGTCCACTCCACCTTGGTGCCTGGGGCTAGTTGGTGCGTGGGCAAGTCGAGAAAGTGCAAGTTGGTAAACTCGGAGGGGGTGGTGTCCTTCTGACCGGTGTGCGCCCAGCCATCGACCGTCCAGTGTATGTTGGCAGGTGCCTTCACCAGCAGACGCAGCGTTCGGCCTGTCGGGACGCGGCGCGTTCGGTGCCGGAACGTCCAGATCTCGTGCGAGCTGTCGCGCTTGCCTTCCACCACGTACCGCTGGAAGGCTGGTTCGATGCGGTCGAACACCTGCCCGTCGCGGACCGAGCGCACCAAGGAGAGGTATTCGGCGTGGCTCCAACACAGCGGCATCGCCGAGCCGCTGGGCCGTCCGAAGATCTGGTGGTGTTCGGGGAGGTCGCCCGCATCCCAAATCTGCTCGGGCAGCAGCCCGGTTTCGTTGGCGAAACCTTCCATCGCTTTGATGAACGGCGTCGCGTCACGACCGGCGGCGAGTTCGTAGTGGCCACGCTCACCCGTGAGGATCGGCCAGCAGCGGCCCTCGCCCGCGTCGTCGAAGGGCGCGCCGTCCGGCTTCTGTCCATACCCGTCGTAGGGGTAACGCCGCCAGCCGGGGCCAGCGGGCAAATCGCGCTTGAGCGTCGCGTCGTACACCTCGACCGAGTCGCGGATCAAAGGGTCATCCGCTGGGCGGATGCCGAGACGGACCAGGTGCAGGAAGTCACCGGAGACGATGTGGCGCGCCGGGTGAGTGCCGCCTCCGTTCTTGATCTGGACCTCCAACGTGTCGGGGTCCGGGTGCGGGTCGGGCTGCTCCGGGTCGGCGGGGGTGATGCGGATATAATGCCGCTCCTTGCCGGGCAACACCTCTCCGCGGGTCGTCGTACACCAGTCCTCGACGTGCGCGTTGAGCCAGTCAGCGTACACCAGAGCAAAATCTGCCCGGTCGTCGTGGCCCCGGCTGCGCGCAAGGTCCGCCCCGGCGCAAAGCGCGGCAATGATCGTAGCGATAGTGGAGGGCGAGTAACCGGCGTTTTCCTCCCAGCGGTCCTGCGCGGTCACCGGCCCGGCCGTCAGCAGATAGGTAAATGCCCGCTGGAGCACCGGGCGAAAGCGCGCGCCGTTGAACGCTTCCGGCGCCACTTTCCACAGCCGCCAGCCCAGCAAAAGCGGCGCAGCCATCTCGTCGAGTTGGATGCCTTCCCAGTACGGCGCACCGTCGATCCAGGAGTTTTGCGGGAACGAGCCGTCCGGGTTCTGGATGCACGTCAGCCAAAGCAATGCGCGCAGCGGCGTGCCGATCTCACCGGTGGCGAGCAGCGCGCTGGCGCTCTGCACGAGGTCGCGCGTCCAGACGAGGTGGTAGCCGCCCGCGTCCTTGTCGGTCTTGCTCTCACCCCACGGCGTGGAGAGCGAGGCCACCAAGGCCCCTTGGAAGTTCTTGTCCTCGTGCGCCAGCAGCACCCGGTGGCTCAGTCGCACGAGCGAACCACCATCGCCCGTGTGCGCGGCGAAGCTCTTCTCGTCGTCGGGATCGACCGCCGCCCGCTGCCACTGCGCCACGTAGGTCTTGCGGTGCTGGTCGAAGGGCGTGGCGAAGGATTGCAGCAGCTTGGCGGCGGCGGACACGGTGCTGTCGCCGAAGGCCAGGCCCAAGGTAAACTCCGCGCCGTCGCCGTTCGGGGGTGGGTCGTTGCCTTCCTGTTCGTCGGTGCCGCCCAGGTTCACCTCGCCCATCAATGCCAGCGTGCCGGGACCGACCTGCCGGTACTGCCAATCCATCTGGAAATTACCCTTGAAAAGGTCCTGCCAGCCATCCGATGCCCCCACGTAGCCGACCGAGCGTTTGGCGAAACCGCGGTCGCTGCCGAAGACGAGGTGAAAGTCTTCGCGCTCGGCGTGCAGGAGCGTGCGCTCGCCTAGGTCGAGCCACCGGGCGGAGTTGTCGGTGCCGTAGCCGCCGAGATGCGGGGCGAGCAGGGCGTAGAGCCGCAGCTTGCCGCGCAAGCGCTCGTCGGGGATCTCCAGCCGCACGCGCATCAGCAGCACGGAGGAGTGCGGATCGGTTAGCACCTCTTTGATGAGCCGGTAGCGTCCCGCCGCCGCCGTGTTGGTGATCCGGTAGAGCAGGGTACCCTGCTCGGGAATTTCGGTGCGGTGTTGGAGGTCGCGCTTTTCCTCGTGGACGAAGGTCTCGCCGTCGGTGATGAGGAGTTGCAGATCACGCGTGTTGGGCGTGTCCACCGTGGGGCAGTACACCTCGGTGATGACTCCGTGCACCAAGGTGAACCACACCCGGCAGCCCGTGTGGTAGGCGGTGCCGATGCCGTCCTTGGCGGAACGGCTCCAAAGAGGGTCGGCACCCGGTGCGCCAGGAGCAAGGAGAGCGGAAGAATCGTCGGCCATGGTCGACAAGGCAAAAGGAAGGTGGTTGGCGAACTGCCGGATCAGCGGATCAAGGTACGCACAGAATTGCTGAGCACCAGAACTACGCGCCGTCCACCGGTTGCAGCGGAGGTGAGTCACGCTTCCAAGACCGTGCGATTTTAGCGCAGGCTATTTACCCCTCCGAAGGATGCGTGTTACTGCCAAAACCATCCCGAGCAAAGAACGCGCAACCTTGCAATGAGCAGTGGGTTTTGAAGCACGTATGAAATTGGCCGCTATGATCTTCCAAGCTTTCGTCTGGTTTTCGTTAGCAACTATCTCCACCAGGGCCGCCGTGGTTACGGCCGAGCCCCTGCCACGCTGGCAGCCAGGGCCTCGCGGCGACTTTACCTTTGAGGCCAGCGAGTTCCTGCGCCAGACCAGCTACCGCAAGCCCGACAAGACCGCCGACCAGTTCGATGCCGACGGGGCTTACGGCCCGCTCAACATGGCCTGGAACGCGACGCACCAGGGCCGCTGGCTGATCGAGGAGCAACGCTACGGCTTCGATGCCATCGTGGCCGGCATCAGCTACCACCGGCAGGACCTCGTCTCCCGGGGCGAGAAGATCCTCGACTGGGGCTTTCAGCGCGAGCGTGCCGATGGCTCCTTTGACTGCCCTGACCGTTTCCACAGCGCCTCCTTCTTCATCGAGGTGGCCGCGCACGCGGGCTTGCTCTTGCAGGCTTCTGACATGAGGGAACAGAACCAGGCCTGGGTAGATGGCATGAAGCCCAGGCTACACCTGGCCGCCGCCTGGATGATGCGCCCGGAGAACGAGGGTTCGGGGCGGGCGCACGACGCGCCCTACACCCACCGCTGCTACCTGGATGCCGATGCCTTGGGGGAGACCGGGGTGCTCCTGCACGACGAGGAGATGATCAAGCGTTCCCGCGAGTACATTCGTGATGGGTTGAGCCGACAGGACCCGGCGGGCTTCAACCCGGAGAAGGGCGGCTGGGACACGAGCTACCACGTCGCGGGCCTGCTCTTTGCGATGGACTACTACACGTTGGTGGCCGACGACGAGCTGCGCCAGCAGATGCGTCCCATGATCGAGCAGGGCATGGGCTGGCTCCAGGCGCGGGTGCGACCGGATGGCACGGTGGACCAGACGGGCAACACGCGCACGGGCTTCGGCCAGGAGCGAGGGCCGCAGGGCAACCTCAAGCGCATGAGCTACGGGTCCGCCTACCGGGCGTCGTACGACTGGGCGATGATCACGGGCGACGAACATTGGGCCAGACTGGCGGCGGCGTTGTTCGAAGGGCAACAGGTGGAGAACCGTCAGCGCAAGGACGGCGCGAGGTAGTTCACAGAGCTCAAGTTCCAACCTACCTGCTTGGTGCTCATTGCTCGGGGTGATTACGTCTACTGTTCCGAAGGTAAGTCCTTTGTGTCCGAAACCACCGTTTTTTGGCATTGTAAACATAGCAAAGTGCAAGTCGGAATCTACGGAACTTGCGTCTCAGGCGAAACAGCTTGTTTGCCAGCGAAACGGGCAGCCTGCCCGGGTTTGTTCCATGCGGCATAAAGATCATGCAGGCGGTGACAGGTAGCCTCTGTCAAAGCGTCCGGCGAGTCAGGTCTAGCTTGCAGCTTGTCGTAGCCGGTTAGCAGCAGCTCCTCGGCTTCGGGATAACGTTTCAGGGTGAGCAAACATTCGCCGAGTGCAGCTTCCAAGTTGCCGATGGTGACCGGGAAATAAATCTGTTCGACGTTCTTTCCATCAGCCAAGGCCGTCTGAAGAAACGGTTCTCCTTCGGCGGCATGACCAGTCCGAGTGAGCGCCAGACCCAGGATCGCCTGGCAAGTGACGTTGAAGGGATCTTCCGGTGGATACATCGGTCCGAGGAGTTCTAGCGCCCGCCGTGCTTCCGAGATCGTCCGCTCGTACTCCGCCTCCGTGAACGCGCTCATGGCCTGTAGTGCCACCACTCCCCCGTAGTAGGACGACCTTTCTCCCACCGTTACCCGTACGTCTCGCTCCGCCCTGGCCAAGGCAAGCAGGAACTCCTGTTTTCGACCCAAGGCGAACAGTGCCATGCTGAGGTTCATTTCCGGCGCGATGGTGTGGATCAACACATTCCCTGGAAGCTTGTCACACAGATCCACGGCTTGGCGGGCAACCTGCGCGGTGCCGGCATAATCCCCTTCCGCTCGTTTCACGCCTGCAAGCGAATTGAGAACGTGCACGTATTCCAAGCTTCGCTCCCCATGGGCTTTGACGGTCAACACCCGCATCTCTGCCACCGCCGACTCCGCTTCGCCGAGCTGATTGGTCATCGTGCAGAGGGTCGACATCCGATCCAGTGTCTTGACGAGCGCATCCAGGTCGGGCGGCGATTGTTGCCGCTGCCATCGCAGCACCGCGCGCAACAAGGGCTCCGCTTCCGCCGGGCGCTTGCGCGCCAGCAGCACGTAAGCCAAACGGTACTTAGCAACGATGCTGGCGGCATCATCGTCACCGTGGAGTCTCTGAAACAAAGCCAAGGCCGCGCGCATCTGCGTTTCGCCCGGATCAAGCATTCCCAGGTTGATGTAGGCGGTGCCCAGAGAGCGATGTACCTGCGCTAGAACTTCCGGTTCGGTGGCCAGGTCGCGGTCGACGTTCCAGCTGGCGGCGTCGAGGACTTCGAGCACTTTCACGTCTTTGCCCATCTCTTGCGGGCTGGGGCTCGTCAGCAATCTCTGAAGGAAGTCGTTCAAGCGTTCGGACTGCGCCTTGGAGGATTCTGCTTGGTGGCGAGCGATCTGTGCACTCTCCAGCGCGGCGCGGGCGCGGTCCCGCTCTTGGCTCGCGAGATGGGCCTGCCAAGTCGCCAGGACTAGGCCACCGACGAGCGCCAGCAGGACAAGCACCGCCGCCGCTACGGCCGTTTTGTTGCGCCGGACGAACTTGCCCGTGCGGTACCCTGCCGTGTCCCGGCGCGCACGCACTGGCAGCCCTTCGCAGTGGCGGCGCAGGTCTTCGGAGAAGGCCAGGACGCTGGCGTAGCGCCTCGCCGGTTCTTTTTGCAACGCTTTGGCCACGATGTTGTCTAGGTCACCTTCCAGTTGGCGGCGCAACGTCGCGGGTCGTTTTTGGCTGGTCGTGGTCACCGACGAGGCTGGGTCCGCTGACCGGGTCGTGGTCGTCGAGGCGGAGCTTGTCGCGCCTATCACCTTGCTGGGCCGGGGCGGCTCTTCTTCACAGATGGCGCGGGCGAGTTCGTCCGGGCGGCGACCCTTGAGGTGGGCGAATGGTCGCTGGCCGCACAGCAGTTCGTAGAGCACTACCCCAAGACTGTACACGTCGCCGGCCGTCGTGATGGACTCGCCTCGCAACTGCTCGGGGCTCGCGTACTCCGGCGTCATCATCGCCTGGACCGTCAACGTCGGGTTGGCTTCCGGTTCGGCTGATTCTGTTTCCAGCAGCTTGGCGATGCCAAAATCCAGCAATTTCGGCTCCCCCCCGGCCGTGACCCGGATGTTGGCCGGCTTCAGGTCGCGATGTACGATGAGGTTCTGGTGCGCGTAGGCGACGGCTGCGCACACCTTGCGAAAGAGTTCCAGCCGGCCGGTCGCGCCCAGCCCGGCCTGGTCGCAGTAGCGGTCTAGCTGCTTGCCCTCGACGTACTCCATGACGAGGTACGAGCGACCCTCCGGCGTGACTTCTCCACCGTAGAGTCGCGCGATGCCCGGGTGGGTCAGCGCAGCCAGCACCCGTCTTTCATGGTGAAAGCGGCGCAAGAGCTGCCCCTCGTCGAACTGGCGCTTGAGCAGCTTGACGGCCACGTCGCGCTCCAGCCGGGTGTCACGCGCCAAGTACACTTCGCCCGTGCCGCCCTCTCCGAGAAAGCGGATGATACGGCAGTCGCCCAACGTGTCGCCGGGCTGCAACTCTCCTGGTTCGGACCCGAAAAGTCTGCTGTTCGCCGACGCGAAGATCGGCGCGCTTAAAAGACCCAAAAGATCTTTCGCACCGGCCTCCTGGTCGAGCAGCGATTGCACCTCCGCTCGCAGCGCCTCGTTCCCGCTGCAAGCGTCCCGGAGGAAGGCCGCTCGTTGATCAGGTTCGCGTTCGAAAGCTTCAGCCACCAGGTCCGCCACCTGCTCGGCCCAGCCGCTGTCGGATGATGGATTACCCATGGGTGGCAGCGGTGAGTGCGCGGTGCAGCCAGAGTCGGGCAAACTGCCAGTCGCGCAAAACGGTTTTTTCCGACACGTGCAAGACCTCGGCAATGTCGCGCGAATCCATGCCGGCGAAGAAGCGGAACTCGACCACCTGACTCTGACGGGGGTAAGTGGCGGCGAATCGTGCCAGCGTGGCGTCGAGGGCAATGATGTCCAGCCCCGTCTCACCAGTAGGCTGGCCGATCTCCCCCGCGTCTGCGAGCGAGATCACGACCTCTCCCCCCTCGCGTTTCAGTCGATGGCGGTCACGGGCGTGGTTGACCAGGACCCGCCGCATGGCCCGCGCAGCCAAGCTGAAAAAATGCGCGCGTCCTTGCCACTCTATGGACTCGCCGCGGGTGAGCCGCAGGTACGCCTCGTGCACGAGCGCCGTGGGTTGGAGGGTGTGGTCGGCGCGCTCTCGGCGCATGTACTCGCGCGCGATGCGGCGCAGATCGTTGTAGATGAGCGCGAGCAGTTGCTCGGACGCCTGCGGGCTGCCGCCGCTCCAGGCTTGGAGCAGGCGGGTCACGTCGTGGGTGGAAGCGGTGCTCATCCAGACAAAAACGCAGTCCTGACAGGCCCGTATCCTAGCTGCCGCCCGGGACGGAGGAAAACTTTTTCGCCGGAAGTTTGTCCGCTGCGGTGAGAAACGGGGCTGTTCCTCATGAGAGGCCTTACTCGCTTGCGAACTACCCGGACTTGATCCGCGATCCATAGGCCCGTCCCTTTTCACCATTCTTCCGATCCACTCTCTGCCGAAAATTACAATCCCGCGCCTGACTACCGTTTCCACCGCTTACATCCACCGGTCCAGCCAAACCAACCATGAAATCCATCGCGTCTTATCGTCATCATCTTGTACTGGCTCTGCTGACCGGCCTGGCCGCTTGGGGGGTGAGTACTTCCGCTTACGGGCAAGCTAATCTTTCCTTCTCGGGAGGATCGGGCACCCCTCTCACGATCACCCTGAATCAGACGGTGACTTTCACGATCACCACCGCCGCCGCCAACACGGGCGTCGTCTTTCAGGGCGTGGGCGATATTTTTGCGGGAGGGATGTACCGCGCGAGCGGCAGCATCCCCTATCAGGTCGATTCGGGGTTTGCGCTTTCCCTGGCCGGCTTCGAATCCGGCTTCACGGCCGGCAGCATCACCGCGATGGACGTTTTCGCCTACGCTGATAACTGGCCTGCGGTAAAGGTCGGAGATGTCGTCACACTCAAGGCGGGGACCGTCACGACCAACAGCAACTACACTGCACCCGCTCCGATTTCAGGCTCTTACGATGCCTTCATTTATGAAGAGTACTCCGGCGGCAGGGTTTCTCTGAACGGAGTGTCGGTGGTCCCCGAGCCGTCCGCCTGGGCAATGTGCAGTCTCGGCGCGAGCCTGCTGGCTCTGACGCTCCGGCGCCGGCGTTCCCATGCATGATGGGATCGGAAGTCATCCTACCCGTCCGGCCGGAGGCGACCTAAGCATCGTGCATCACGGCGTCAGTTGCGCGGATGCGTGCGTGCTATCGCCTGTCCACGCGTGGAGCCAAGCAGGTCACGTCGTGGGTGAGGGTGGTGCTCATCCGGTGAGATGAGCGGCCCTGATGAGCCACAATTTAGCTGCCGTGGCGCAGGGTGAAAAACTTTTTGCAGAAAGTTTGTCCGTTGGCGCGGCCGACGGGGCGTCTCCTTATAAGCATCCGCCGTTTATCTCGCCCTAAACCGATTCTGATGAAAAAACTCAAGCTGATCTTCGCCACGATTGCCGCCGCCGCCTTTTATCCTTCGCTCCACGGGGCTGTGGTCACTTCCGGCGGGGTGACCACCGTGACGGGCGGCGGCATCGCCCCTGGGTCGAGCGCTGACTACGACTTCTTTGGCGGGGGAGCGCAGCCGGCCGCTCTCTCCGACTTTACCCTCACGACACCGCCGCCAAACCAGTTCAACGCGGCTGCCTTCAACGTTACCTACTCATCTTTGCAACCTCCGGGGGGTGGGACGGTTTTCTCCACCGGCATTGCTCAGCCGTCGACGGGGGCAGCCAACGCTCCGTTTACGGTCAGCCTTGCCACTTACACGCTCAACAGCAACGAGGGCATCAACCGGGCGTTCAATGTCTATGTGCTGTTCGGCAACACGGACGGCGTCCATGTTTTCGACCAGAGCATCAGCCTGAGCATCGAGGGGGGCACGGCGTTCACGGTGCCGCTGACCGACACGACGCAGACGGACGATTTTCTGCGCTTCAACGTCACGGGCCTCAACGCGGGCGACACGTTGACAGTCAGCGCCACGAGTTCCGCCGTGGACGCGCAGGGCTCCGCGAGCAACAAGCCTTACATCGGCGGGGTCGACTTCGCGCTGGGCGTACCCGAGCCATCCACCTGGGCGGCCATGGTGGCGGGCGCGGGCCTCTTGGTCCTCGTGCTGCGCCGCCGTGTTAGCGCCCGCTGACCCACGAAGCGGCAATCTCACACTTCAGCTACTCCCTCTACCGTGCGCATCACCTCACCCGTTCTCTGGTCCCGTCCCTGCTCGTGCAGCCACCGTTCGGCCGTCAGCCCGGTGCGTCCTACCTGCCTTTTGCTCGCCGTGGCGTTCCTGGCGGCGGTTTCGCCCGGCCGGGCAGGCACCAACCTCTTCGACGCCGGCACGAGTTGGAACCTTCCCGGCGACTGGAGCCTCGGTCATGTGCCGACCGGCTCAGGCGCGCTGGAGTTCAACGGCCCAGCCAGCACGACGTTGGACAATAGCTTCGCCGCGCAGACGCTCAGCTTTGACACGGGTTCATCTGCGGTCAACATCGACGCCAACGCTCCGGGCACGGGCAACGCCGCCCGTACGCTGACCTTGTCCGGCGGCACTAACGCCCTCGGCACGACGGACCTCGTCGCCACCAGCAGCGCGACGGCGGGGACGATCACCCTGGGCGGCGCGGCCAATCAGGGCGCGCTCAGCGTGGCGTTGGGAACCAACGGCACCTTTAACGTGGCCAACCCCTCCGCTAGTTTGGTCTTCGGTGCGAACGCCTCCCTCTCGGGTGGTTACAACGTGACCAAGACCGGCGCGGGCACGCTGATCCTCGGCGGCGCGAACACCTACACAGGACTGACCACGGTCGGCGCGGGCACGCTGACCTTCGCGGCGGGCAGTTCGCTCGCCGCCAACAACGGCGGCTTTCTCGTCAGCTCTGGCGCGACGCTCAACGTCAGCGGCGCGGTCGCCAGTTCAAACAATACGCTCGACATCTACGGCAGCAGCAACAGCGCCAGTCCGACCACCGTCAACCTGACGGCGGGCTCCACGCTGACCGTCTTCTACACCGCCGTGGCCGAGAGAGGAGGTACCGCCGTTTTCAAGCAGACGGGAGGTGCCCACAACGTCAACACCCTCTACATCGGTAGTTCTCCCGCAACCACCGGCACATACCTGTTGAGCGGCGGCATGGTGTCGGCCGCCAGCTTCCAGGATGGCCGGTCGGGCACCGGGACGTTCAACCAGAGCGGCGGCGCGGTCGTCGTCCCGGGTAACGCCAACGCCACCAACCCGACCTTCCTCGTCGGCTCTTCCAGCGGGAACGGCACCTACCTGCTCAGCGCAGGCACGCTGTCCACGGCCGTGGCCGGGGTCGGCTATGGAGGCACAGGCACCTTCGTGCAGAGCGGCGGCACGCACACGGCGAGCAGCGAGGTGCTCGTCGGCTCGTCGTACGATAGCAACCATCCCGGGACCGGGAGCTACACGCTCACGGGCGGCACCTTGCAGACCCCAGTCGTCAGCGGCGGGATCGGCACGAGTACCTTCAACTTCAACGGCGGCACCCTCCAGGTGACCGCTAGCGATAACCCCGCCGCCGCGAACAATCCAACCACGTTCGTCGCCGGCCTGACCACGGCCAACGTGCAAGCGGGCGGCGCAAAGATCGACACGAACGGCTTCAACGTCACAGTTGCTCAACCACTTGTTCACGATCCTGCTCTGGGTGCCACCTCTGATGGTGGTCTGACCAAGCTGGGCACAGGCACCCTGATCCTCTCGGGCACGAACACCTTCACAGGTGGCACCCTCCTGAGCGCGGGCACGCTGGCCGTCGCGAACAGCAGTGGCTTGGGCATGGGCAACGTGACGGTGGCCGCCGGCGGGCAGTTAACCCTCAAGGCTGGCGTGGCGATCACCAACCTGACCGGCACGACCCTGACGTTGAACAGCGCCACCACCAGCACGGTCAACTTGCTGGGCACCGGCGTGCAGGCCACGGTGGCGTCGCTGGTCATTGAAGGTCTCGCCCAACTCCCCGGTACCTACGGGGCGGCGGGCAGTGGCGCAACGTTCGACTTGCCCGACTTCCTGGGCACGGGAGAGTTACAGGTCGGTGCGGTGCCCGAGCCACCTTCCTGGGTCCTGCTGGGCCTGGGCAGCGCGGGTCTGTTCGGTCTAGTCCTGCACCATCGCCGTTGCGCCCGACTTGCCTGACAGGATGGTGCCTCCGTCTTTCCGTCGCTTTGCTTGCTATGTCGGTTCCTCACCATGCGCGGCAGGCTTCAAAGGATCGGCAACTTTCTACGACGCAGGTACGTTCCCGCGGCTAGTCCGACCCCGCTGAGGACGAGGATTGCCGTCGCGCCAGGTTCGGGGATCGCGCTGTCGCTGGCATGATAGAGAAAGATCGCCGTCTGCCCCGCGCGGATGCCGCCAGCCGTTCCATATTCGGTGTTGGTGGCGTAATAATTGGCCGGGTCCGAGGAAGATGTGTTTTGCGCGTAGAGCACGTTCGGGAACAGCGTGAAATTGGCAAACCCATCCGGCCCCATGTCGCGGGCGAGGAACGCCTGGTCTTCCGTGGCCTGAATGTCTTCCGCGCCAGTGGGATCGTCCGGGTCGAGGAAACGCAGCACCGCCGACCAGTTGGAACGCGCTTGTCCTCTGGCGGGATCCAGCAGAAAGATCACGTCGCCGATGGCCACGTTGGTGATGACGTAGTTGGCGGTGTCACTGACCGGCCGCGGCACCGGGAAGTCCGTGCCCTCCGTGATGACGATGGTTGTCGTGCCAGGGTTGGCAAGCGCGAACGGGGTTCCGGGTGCGCCGACCGAGTAGCCCGGCGGGACAGGTTCATCCGTGGTCGGCGGCAGGCTCACGACGACACCATGCGTGGCCACGCATGGTGTCGTCGTGAGGAGCGCCACGGAGAGTAAACGCAGGAGACGGTGAGGAACGGGTTGCATGGGGATGATGGGTTAGATCGGCGGTCATTTCCACGCTGCAGAGGCAAAGCATGCGGCGCGCGACGATCTGGACCGGTGCCGCTGCTCGCGCCACCGCCGTGGCGACTCACCGACAACGCTTTTTACCCACGCCTCGAACCATCTCGCAGAAACCGTGTCCTTCCACCAAAAAAACGGGGCTTCTCCTTGATGGAGTGATTGTTGTCCGCCTCTGCCGGCAGTCGTCCGGAACCGAGGCTTCTATCCCAACGATCACCGGCGTGATCACCATCCGTGTAAAACCAAACCATCTTGACGAACTAACCGTATGAAAAGTCACTTCTGGACCCGCCCACTCCTCGCTCTAACTGCCCATGGCATGGCTTTCCCAGGGATCAGCCTATGCGTCGCCATGATCTTCTTGCTGGCCAGTGCGGTGGCGGGGAAGGCCGATGTGTACCTCGTCGATCAAGGCTCCGGGCAACTCTACGACTATGCCTCCGGCACAGGCAAGGTGCTCGACAACCGTCTTGGACTGCCCAACGGCCTCACGCTGGACGCTGCAGGCAACATCTACGTCGCGGACAACTCCAACGGGACGGTCTACAAGTACACGCCCGCTGGCACCCAGACGGTCTTTGAAAGCAAGATCAACGAAAAAACGTTCGGGATGATCTTGGACGGAACCGGGAACTTCTACGCGAGCGTTGACGACGACAACGCGAACGAGGGTTCAATCATCAAGATCACTCCGGCCGGGGTGCGGAGCACGGTTGCCAGCGGCTTCAGCCGTCCGAGAGGATTGGCTTTCGATGGCGCGGGGAATTTCTACGTGGCGGACCTTGACCGTGGCAACGTGACCAAGATTACTCCCGCCGGAGGCCAGAGCACCTTTGCAGGTCCCTTCAATTACCCGACCGGCATCGCGTTCGACGCCAACGGGAACCTCTACGTGTGCAGCCAGGGCACGGCTGTGTACAAAGTCAGCCCGACCGGCAGTGTCAGCACGTTCACGATGAACGTGACCGACCCCCGTTGGATCGCCATCGACGCGGCGGGCAATCTGTTCGTGACCGACGTGGGCGATGCTTCCGGCAACACAGGCCAAGGCAGCGTCTATACCTTCACGCCAGCGGGCGTGCGCACGACTTTCGCCACCGGCCTTGCCGCTCCCTTGGGCATCGCCGTCACCGGAGCCGCGAGCCCGCTGCCCACCTTTTTCAGCGACGAGGTCGCGCTGGCTAATGGCGTGTACTACCTGGCGTTTCCGAACGGCAACTACTTCGGCTACTACAGCTTTCTCAGCGATCCGAACTACCTCTACCACTTCGACCTTGGTTACGAGTACATCTTCGATGCTGGCGACGGCAAGGCAGGTGTCTATTTCTACGATTTCAAGAGCGGCGGCTACTTCTACACCAGCCCGACCTTCCCGTTCCCGTACCTGTACGACTTCAGCCTGAACACGACGCTCTACTACTACCCGGACCCGAACAACGCCGGGAGGTACAACACCAACGGCGTGCGCTACTTCTACAACTTCGCCACGGGCAAGATCATCACCAAGTAGCCGTTGTTCCGGGTTCCTTGGCTGACGAGGCAAGCACCGTCGTCATGGGCACGGCGGTGCTTGTTTCTTTTGAGATAGCCAGCAAATGCCGTCTCGAAAACTCTCGGAGGTTGTGTGAAAACGCCCGTTCGGCGGTTCGTTCAGACGAGCAGACTGGTCGT
>CAXTQD010000086.1:0-2500 GCA_964246175.1 uncultured Chthoniobacterales bacterium
GGTGGTCGTGGTGGTCTCGGTCGTTTCGGTCTTGGTCAGGGGTGGGGGAGCAGTGCGGTTGACGACCACGTTGCTGACCACGGGCTGGCCATTCACGGTCGTGTAGTACACGGTGGTCGGGTCGCCCGCCTTGATCGACTCGTAGCTGACCACGTTGCCCGCGGCGTCCACGAAGGTCGTTTTCTTGGTGTAGTTGTAGGTCGCCGGGCCGCCGGCGGTCTTGACGACGATCTGCGAGGAGCCGGGCGTGAACGAAGTCACCGTGCCGGCGGTGTTCGTCTCGGTCGTCTGCACGGTGGTGGCCGGCTGCTGCACGGTCGTCACCGTGGAGGGTTGCTGGGTGGTCACGACAGTCTCCTGCGCGTGGACGGCAGCCACGGGCGCGAGCGCGCACAGGCCGAGGGTGGCAAGGAAAAGCGAGTTTTTCATGCGGATGATTTTACGGATGTTGGTGTTGGCGCGGTCGTGTTTATGTGCAGCGGGGTTGCGATGTCTGACGGCCCGTGCTTGAGCAGTATTCAGACCAACGCCGCCGTTTCCGGCTCCGTGACGGGCAGCCGCCCCCGGATGGAATCAGTCAGTTTGCCCACCAGTGCGGCTTGCGAGCGGTCGAAGACGAACACCTGCCGCGTGCCCTTGGCGTTGTTCAGCACGATGAGATCCTCGCTCAGAAAGTACGAGGTGTGCGACACCTGGCAGCCGGTGAGATCAATGGTCTCGGCACGTTTGCGCCAGCCGCGCCGCCCGATAAAATGGAGCTTGTCCGGCTGTGTTTGCAGCGCCAAGAGGTGTCCGCGAAATGCCGCCGGCAGCCCACCCTTGGACGAGCCCGTCAGGCACGGCGCAACCCACGCCACAGGGTCGCCTGCCGGGTTGAGCCGGGCGAAGAGGAGATCAGGGTCGGGTGGGACTTCGGTGCTCGGGACCGTGCGCTTGGCGTCGAATGCCGGCCACGAGAGTTTTTTCCAAAGCAGCCACACCCGGATGCGCGCGAACCGGAACAACCGCGGCGTGACGTAGAGCAGGATCGCCACGACCGCCGCGAACACCCCCAGCGACAGGTACGGTGCGTGGTGGAACGAATACGCCATCAACCCCAACCCGCCGACGACACCCGCGTCCTCGGTGACGCTCAGGGCGACGTTGGAGAACGGTTCCGGCGAGCCGTTGGCGATCAGGCGCGTGCCGGCCTTCGCGCCGTGGGTGGTCAGCGTGACCCCGCCAGCCAGGAGCGCGATGACGACATCGACCGCGCGGTCGTTCTGCGGCCCAAGGGTGTGCAGCGCCAGGAACGCCCCACCCAGCGGACGGATGAGGGTGTGAACACTGTCCCAAGCCGAGTCGAGCCAAGGCACCTTGTCGGCAAAGAATTCAATGGCGCAGAGCACGCCCGCGACGATCAACACCGCCGGGTGCCCGAGCACCTGCAAATCAGGGTACGAAGCCGCAAGGTCGATCCAGTGGTAGTGGATCGCCAACCCGGTGAGGAGAACGGTCAGGTAGAGGTTCAGCCCCGCGAGCGTGGCGAAGCCGAGGGCGGGGCCGAGCTTTTGCAGGATGTCCATGGAAGGCAGGTAAAAAGGTAGAGGCAGAAGGCAGAAATACAAAAAATTCTCTCGCTTGGTCCGCTCTGCCTTCAAAGCCCGACCGTTGCAGACGACGCGGCACCAACCGATAAACGGTCATGCTTCCTTGGTTTTGGTACGCTGTGGTAGCCGCCATCCTCTACGGCGCGCACCAAATCTTCACCCGTCTAGCCTCCGACCGGATCGGCGATGGCCTGGGTGGCTTCGTGGTCGAGGCGACCGCTGCCCTGACGATCCTCTGCTACCTGCTGGCCCTGCGCCTGACTAACCGCTGGAACCAGCCGTTCAGCGCGCCGGGTTTCTGGTACTCTGTCCTGACCGGCCTGTGCGTCGGCGCGGGTACCGTTGCCTTCTTTCTGCTTTTTCAACGCGGCGGCCCTCTTTCGGCCGTACCGGCAATCCTGGCCGGAGGAGCTGCCATGATGGCCGTGGCCGGCATCCTGTTTTTCCACGAACCGGCCTCGTGGACGCGTCTGCTCGGCGTTGCGCTCGCCTTATCGGGATTATTCCTCCTCCGCAAGTGAGGGTGTTTGCCCTGCTGCACTTCATCCCGTCCGCCATTGCCGCCACAACCGCGGCAGGCCGCGCGCGTAGAGCAGGTGGCGCGTGGCGGGGGTAAACCGCCGCGCCGTCAGCCGCGCGTAGTCGGCGTCGCGTTCGCCGGCGGATTGCCCCTGATCGGACGCAAGGTAACGCTCCGTCGGTAGAGGTCGCGCCCCGGATACCCCCAGCAGCATTGCCAACACCGTCTGGTCCGCCGGAGGTAGCGCACTGCTCGCCGCGTCGATTTCTGCCAGCAACCGCTCGGCCCCTTCCACCGACAGGCAAGCGCGCGGCAGGAACAGCAACGCCGGGTCGATGCGTTCGGCCAACAGCGGCCAACTGGTTTGCCGGGCGTGTTCGCGCAACGCCAC
>CAXTQD010000086.1:2510-16390 GCA_964246175.1 uncultured Chthoniobacterales bacterium
CCACCTCGGCCGGATCGCCGTCCGCTCCAAGGCCGCTACGCTGGAGGTGCAGCGCCGCCCGGCCGTCGTGGAGCGCCTCGGCGAACTCCGCGCTGTTCCCCAAGAGCACCACGCCGGGTTCAGTGAGAATCACGTTGTACTCTTCCTGCGCGTGCAACACGACGGCGAGTCGGCGCACCGCAGCCGAACCGACCGCCAGCCGGTCGAGCGTGGGCATGAGCGGGGCGAGTTTTTCGACCGCTTCCCACGTCGACAATACCTCCGAACCGGGAAAAAGCGGCGTCCAGCGATCGGCAATCTTCGTGCGCAACGCCGGGTCGGGTGAATCCAGGTACAGATCAAGCGCCAACCGCCCGGCCGGCGCGCGGTCGAGGCGGTGGAGGAAGCTCCGCGCCGTCCAAGCAGCTTCGGCCACGTCGTCCTCGCCCGCGCACGGCACGACGAGGCGCGTGCCGGCTTCCGTCGCCACCGGGTGCGGCGGCAGGCCGAAGACCCGCTCGCGGATCGGCCACGGCCGGTGGCGGTTCCACCAATCCAACCCTCTGATAACCCAGGTGGCAACCATGCAGGGAAGAAAGGTGCGTCAGTCCGCCGTGGCTCCCGGCCGGGTGGCGCGGCGCTCGCGGAAGAATTCCTTGAGCAGCAAGCCACATTCCTCGCCACGCACCCCGGCGCTGATGTCGCAACGGTGGTTGAGCGAGGGGTGTTGCAGAAGGTTCAGGAGTCCACCGGCCGCCCCGCCGCGTGCGTCGCCACAGCCAAACACCACCCGCCCCAGCCGCGCGTGGACGGCCGCGCCGGCGCACATCGGGCAAGGTTCCTTGGTGACAAAGAGCGTGCAGTCGGTCAACCGCCAGTCACCGACGGCGTGTTCGGCCTGGGTGATGGCGAGCATCTCGGCGTGGGCGGTGGCATCCTTGAGGGTCTCGACCTGGTTGAAGGCCCGCGCGACGACCCAGCCCGCGCGCACGATCACCGCGCCGACCGGCACCTCGCCGGCCTCGTACGCGCGCAAGGCCTGGCGCAGGGCGTCGCCCATGAAGTGCGTATCGCTGTGCAGGTCGATGATCGGTTCTTCGTCGTCCAAGACGCCGAGGGTAAACGGAAAACCCAACGCGCCCAACGCAAAAGTTCGTCCGTTCGCTGGCGTGGACCGCAGCACTTGGCTTTTTGGCATTTTGCCGCCATGCTGCCCCGTGTCCGACTTTCATCAGCCCATCGTTGCCCCTTCGCTGCTGGCCGGGGACTTTTCACAACTAGGTGAGGAAGCCCGCCGCGTCGAGACCGCCGGCGCGGACTGGCTGCACCTCGACATCATGGACGGGCATTTTGTGGACAACATCTCCTTCGGTCCAGCGGTCGTCGCGGCGATGAAGAAGGCGGTCAAGCTCCCGCTCGACGTGCACCTGATGATCTCGCGGCCAGACCATTATCTGCCGCGGTTTATCGAGGCGGGGGCGCATTCGGTGACGGTCCACTTGGAGGCCAAACACGAGGTCGCGGCGACACTGAAGAATTTGCGGCAGGCGGGTTGCGGGGCGGGACTGGCGATCAACCCGGCCACACCGCTCTCCGCAGCGCGCGAGCATCTACAGAACATCGACCTCTTGCTGGTGATGACGGTCAACCCGGGCTTCGGTGGGCAGGAATTTATCGCCTCCACGATGGAGAAGGTCACCGAGGCGGCGCGTCTGCGGGAAGAAAACGGCTGGAGCTACCACATTGAGGTGGACGGTGGCATCAACCACGACACCGCGCACGTCGCCCGCCAGGCCGGCGCGAACGTGACGGTGGCAGGCACGTCGGTGTTCCGCGCCGGGGATGCGTCGGAAGCAATCCAGCGTTTACGGCAAGGTGTTAACGAGCCAGGCGCCTGACGAACCAAGCTCAGCGATGCCACAGGCGCCCGTGCCCTAGGAATCAGTCGAGCGTGTCGCCGTCGTGGATTGTGTTCCCTGGTTCACGCCAGGGTTGGATGTGCCGACATTGGTGCCTGGTGGGTGATTGTCAATCGGCCTGGAAGCCCGCCCGGCACGACCCACCGCTACGAGCAGCAGTGTCACGGAGAGAACGACGGCCCGCATCTTACGCCGCTGCCCCTTCCTTGCCCGTCTTCTGCTTGAGCAGCGGCAGCACGCGGGCGACGAGCGCCTTGGCTGTCAGGCCATGCTTTTCACGCAACACCGGGATGTTGCCGTGTTCGATGAATTGGTCGGGCCAGCCCAAGCGCACCACCGGCACTGGGATACGCGCCTCGTTGAGGTGCTCCATCACCGCGCAGCCGTAGCCGTTGGTCAGCACATGGTCTTCCAACGTGCAGACCACGTCCACCGAGCGCGCCCAGAACTCCAGCATCGCCGTGTCCATCGGCTTGATCCAGCGCGGGTTGATGACCGCGGCGCTGATCCCCTGCGCTTCGAGCAGATCGGCCGCTTCCTCAGCCACCGTGCACATGCCGCCCAGGCCGAAAAGCGCGACCTGCGGCGTGCCGCCCTTGCCGTGACGAACAACCTCGGCCTTGCCGATTTCCATGAGCTTGGGTTGCGCCTTCGGCTTGGCTCCGGTGCCCGCGCCACGCGGGTAGCGGATGGCGATGGGACCCTCGTGGTAGTTCGCCATCGTCCAGAGCATGTCGGCGAACTCCTCCTCGTCCTTCGGCTGCATGAACACCGTGTTGGGCACGTGGCGCATGTAGCCGATGTCGAAGAGACCGTGGTGCGTCGGGCCGTCGTCACCCGACAGACCGGCGCGGTCCATGCACAGACGCACGTTGAGCTTCTGCAACGCCATGTCGTGAATGATCATGTCGTAGGCGCGCTGCATGAACGTCGAGTAGATCGCCAAAAACGGCGACATCCCCTGCACCGCCAGGCCGCACGCGAAGAGCGCCGCATGTTCCTCGGCGATGCCTACGTCGTAGTATTTGTCCGGGTGGCGCTGCTGGAACCGCCCCAGCCCCGTGCCGCTCGGCATCGCGCCGGTGATGGCGACGATCTTCGAGTTGTGGTCGGCAAAATTGGCGAGGCAATCGCCCAGCAGTTCCGAGTACGTCGGCAAAGGGGCCTTGGCGGTCTCGCCTGTTTCGAGCTTGTACTTGCCCAGGCCGTGGAACTTGTCGGGTTGCTCCAAGGCAGGCGGGTAGCCTTTGCCCTTCTTGGTGAGGATGTGGAGAATGACCGGCTCTTCCTGCGTCTTCAGGAACTCGAAGGTACGGATGAGCAGCGCCGTGTCGTGCCCGTCGATGGGTCCGTAGTAGCGCAGGCCAAGGTCTTCAAAGAGCACGCTGGGCAAGAGGACGTTCTTGAGACCCGCCTCCACGCGGCCGGCGAGGTTGAGCACGCCCCTGCCGCCGATGGCCTGGATGAAGCGGCCCGCCTGCTCGTGCAGGTGCTTGTACGTCGGGCTCGTGGCGATGCGGTTGAAGTAGCCCGCCATGGCGCCGACGTTCTTGGCGATGGACCACTCGTTGTCGTTGAGGACGACGATAAACTTCTTCGTGGTTTCCGCGACGTTGTTGAGCGCCTCGTAGCTCACCCCGCAGGTGAAGGCCGCGTCACCCGCCACCGCCACGACATGCTCGTTGCCCCCGCGCTGGTCGCGGCCGGCCGCCATGCCGAGCGCCGCGGAGAGCGCCGTGCCCGCGTGGCCCGCGCCGTAACAGTCGTGCTCGCTCTCGGTGCGCAGCATGAAGCCGTTCAAGCCCTGGTACTGGCGGATGCTCTTGATGTCGCCCGGCCGCCCCTTCGGGGTGAACATCTTGTGGACGTACGCCTGGTGGCTCACGTCGAAGACGAACTTGTCCTTGGGCGTGTCGAAAACGCGGTGCAGCGCGATGGTCAGCTCCACCACGCCGAGGTTCGGCCCGAGGTGGCCGCCGACCCCGTGCGGGTTGGACTCACTCATCACGTAGATGAGTTCCTCGCGGACCTCGTGGGCGAGCTGAGCCAGGTCGCTCTCGGGCAGCGCCTTGAGGTCGGCGGGCGACTGGATCTTGTCGAGGAGGCGCACGGTCGGCTCCGTGATGGGTGGGGCCTGGACGGAGAACGGTTCAGAAGAGGCTGACTTCATTGGGATTCTTGGACGGACGAGCAGAGGCGGCCGACGACGGCTGCTTGGCGGTTTCGCGGGCGGCGGCTGGGGTCATTTCGCTGACCTGGGCTTGGCCGGCGGCGTCGCGGGTGATGATCTCGATGCGCTGTTCGGCGGCGCTGAGCCGCT
Source organism: uncultured Chthoniobacterales bacterium (assembly GCA_964246175.1). Classification (GTDB taxonomy): domain Bacteria; phylum Verrucomicrobiota; class Verrucomicrobiia; order Chthoniobacterales; family SZAS-18; genus CAHJWO01. The sequence goes on from CAXTQD010000086.1 coordinate 6,729, forward strand.
CGTTGCACACGCGCACCAACCGAATGCCTTCCTCGTAGGAACGGATGAGTTCCTCCAGGGGCAAACGGGCGTTCTCCATCTGGCCGACGAGCGTTTCAAGCCGTTCCATCGCGGTCTCGAAACTCGGTGGAGCCTCGGCGAGGGCGGCGGGTTCGCGGGCGGGCATGGGGAAGCAGAGTCGGGCAAAAATGGGACCGGCGGGAAGGGACAGCTTGGCGCAAGAATGCCCGGAGGGCAAGCCCGGCGTCAAAGCGTTCCCCGCCGGCCGGGCTACCCGCGGACTTGGGCAGTCTATTTGTTTGCGCTGTTATCGGCGGTGTTTGGCGTGGCCCACCGGGCGCGGTCGGAGTAGAAGGTGTAGCTCAAGTCCCCCAGCAGTGAGTAGCCTTGCTGGAAGGGGAACAGCGGCAGGTCGCGCCGCCCGAAGATCAGCGCCGGGTAGCCGCTGGCCTGGTTACGCTCGTCCACGTCGGCGTACTCGCCACGATAGATGCCGTAGTAGAAACTCTCGTCGCGGCTGACCGGCGTGAGGAACACCCCGCACAGGGTGCCGGGCAGTTTGGCGTTGTCGCTCATGCCAAGGAGGTCCTTGAACTTGGCCGGCAGCCAGAGGCTCTTGCGGTCGGCGTACCACGCCACGCCCCAGGGCATGTCGGAAGCGATGACCTCGTGGTCGTCGGTCCATTTGTTGAGTTCATGGATGGCCGGCTGGAGGTAGGAAAGCTGCACGGGCGGCACGTTGCGCGGCAGCAGGGAGAAGATCAGCGGCAGCGCCGACACGAGGAAAAGCGCCGTGAAAAGCACCACGCGCGCCAGGAGCCCGCTGCTGCCGTCGCGCCGGGAAAAGAGCACGAGCACATACGCCAGCCCGAAGCCGAGCATGATCGGCAGAAAAAGCACCTGAAGTTGGTCGGCATGGATCGCCGGCAGCGCGCCGCCTCCGCTGCCGATGATTCCCATGCCGACGATGGCGCAACCCCACATCGCCAGCACGCCCCAGCGCAAGGAATTGACCTCCGGCCGCCGGAAGACGTGCAGCAAGCACAGGAAGAAGCCGAGGGCGACGAAGTTCCCCAACCCGCCGGCAACCCCTTCGACCCCGGCAACGATGCCACTCTGGATTTTGTTACGGAAGTTCAGGAGCGGGATGTTTTCCACGACTGCGCTCTCCGTGGACGTGCGCTCGTGGTAGGCCGCGGAGCCGTTCAGCCCGTCGTAGAGCGCGTAGCGCGCCACGCCGAAGGCGCTGCCGCTCACGCGGTAGTTGCGTACGATCCACGGGGCGCACACCAGCACGAAAGCCAGGAGCATCACCAACGCCACCGGCCCGCGCCGCCGGAAGGCGACCGCCACGTACCCCAGCGCCCCGAAGAACAGCCACACCGCCAGCGCGTGCGTGAGCGTCAGCAGGCCGAAGAGCACCCCCGAAATTGCCAACCAGAACACCGCCCGCGGGGTGCGCGCACCGGCCAGACGCGATTCTTCGAGCGTCACCCCGCTCCCCCCCGTGGAGAGCAGGGCCTCGCCGGTGATGATCTCGATGGCCTTGTTGATCTCAACGGCGCGCACGAGCGCGTAGAGCGCCGCGTTGAAGAGCAGGAGCATCAACATCTGCGGCAGCCCCGTGAGCGTGTACTGCCAGCACAGGTCGCTCACCAGCGTCAGCATCGACGCCCAGAACGCCAGCCGCACGTCGAACAATCGCCTCAGCAGGAGATACTGCACCGCCACCGCGGCAAGGAAAAACAACATGGACAACGCCACAATGATCCGCTCGGCCGGCGCGATGTACTCGTGCGGGCCGAACTGCATCTTGTCACCGGCAATCTTGATGGCCAGCGCATCCGCGAGCGGCGGCAGCGGAGCGTTGTAGGTGTCGGGGAAGAAGTCGCCGTCCTTGGGCACGGCCCCGAGGTTCTCGTCGATCTGGCCGATGGCGAGGGGCCGCAGGAACTTGGTGCTCCAGCCATGGCCACGCGCGATCTCGCGGCCGACTTGCGCCTGGTCCATGGCGGTAGGTTCCGCGAAGCCGCGGAACTTCCACGCGAGCAAGATCAGGGCGATGGCGGCTAGGATGGCCACACCGAGAAAGATGCGGTCGAAAACCGCGAGGCGACCCTGTTGGAGGGGGTGGACTATGGTTTGGACGCTGGGAGCAGCCATAGGCCGGGCAGACTAAGGGCCAGGGGCCGGGAAGGTCAAGCGAGATGCGGTGGCGGCTGAGCCGCCGTTGCGGTGTGGCTGAAACCACGTTGCGGTGCGCCTGACGGCGGCCCGTGCCGCCTATCCGGCGGCGGCGGGGTCGGCTTTGATCTTGCGGTGCAGTGTGCGGCGGCTCATGCCAAGGAGTTGCGCGGCGCGAGTGACGTTGCCATTCGTGTCGGCCAACGCGCGGCGGATGAGGTCGCCCTCGCGTTCGTGGACGTTAAGCGACGGGCCGACCGAGCGCGGGCGCGCGCCGATGACCGCGGCGGAGGGAACGCCTGCACCGTTCCACTGGCGCAAGGCGGCCGGCAGGTCGCGCAGCGTGATCTTCGGACCAGGAGCCAGGACGACGGCGCTCTCCACGGCGGCGCGCAGTTGGCGCACGTTGCCTGGCCAGGGGTACTCTGCGAGGCGGGCGGCGGCGTCGGCGGTCAGTTCGCGAAGGGGCTTGCCGTTCTCCTGGGAAGCCTGCTTGAGGAACACCTGGACCATCAATGGGATATCTTCCGGCCGCTCGCGCAAAGGCGGCATGTAGACGCGCACGACGTTAAGGCGATAGAAAAGGTCGTCGCGGAACTTGCCCTCGGCCACAAGGGCTTCGAGGTCCTTGTTGGTCGCGGCCACCAGCCGGGCGTCGGTGGAGATACTCGCGTTGCCCCCCACCCGCTCGAAGGTGCGCTCACCCAACACGCGCAACAGCTTGACCTGCGTGCTGCCATCGATCTCGCCGATCTCGTCGAGGAACACCGTCCCGCCGTCCGCCTGCTCGAAGCGGCCGACCCGCCGCTCGCTGGCCCCGGTGAACGCCCCCCGCTCGTGGCCGAAGAGTTCGCTCTCCAAAAGCTGCGGGCTCAGCGCCGCGCAATGCACCGCCACGAAGCGCCCCTTGCGCCCGCTCAGGTTGTGCAGGGCGTGGGCGACGAGTTCCTTGCCCGTGCCGCTCTCGCCCTCGATGAGCACCGTCGCCCGCGTCGCGGCCACCTGCCGGATTGTGTCGAATACGTCCTGCATCACCGATGACGTCCCGATGAGCGCGTCCAGACCCTTGCCAACGCGTTTTTCAAGGTCTTGGCGGAGTTGGGTGTTCTCGGTCTCGACGACGCGGCTGCGCAGGGCGCGGCGCACAAGGATTTCGAGTTGGTCCAGGTTGACCGGCTTCGTGACGAAGTCGTACGCCCCGCGCTTCATCGCGGCGACGGCGGTGTCCACCGAGCCGTAGGCGGTCATCATAATGCACACGGGCGGCGTGGGCATCTTCAGCGCGCGGTCGATGAGCGCCATGCCGTCTTCCCCGCCGAGGCGCAGGTCGGTCAGGAGCAGATCAACGCCCTCACTTTCCAAAATCGAAACCGCCCCGGCCACGTCGGCAGCCGTGTAGATTTCTAGGTCCCCGCCGTCTTCCAACGAGCGCCGCAAGCCCTCGCGGGTGTTTTTCTCGTCGTCGACGATGAGGACCGTCTTGCTGTTCACGGAAGTCAGGTTGCCTCAGGAGAGCGGCACATCAACTCTCCATGTCCACCTTGCAGACATCTCCGGATTGATCAAACCGGACGCTGATCACGTAGTTGGTACTCTCGCCAGGCAACGTGAAATCGAAAACATCAATATTGTCTACCCCTCCCCAGTGCGACCGAGGTTCAAGCAGGTTAAGGACGGCGTTCTGGTCAGGGAAATCTGTTGAGAAATACTCCCTCCAGTAGTCAGGCCCAATCTCCTCCAGGTGGTGTGACACGAAGTGACCCACGGCAGAATCCTCGGTGTGGAAGTTGGCTCTGATCGCACTTCGGGCGACCGCTCCACGCCGCGCGATCTCTTCAGGAGCAGCGGACATGGCAAATCAATACACTTTGGTCTAACCTACGCTTGACTCACCACGTCACGCCCGCTGGCATGACCAGCGACGACGTGGCCATTCTTACCGTTGGAATGGCCGTTCTTGCCGTTGGTCGCGCGACCGTTCGTGCGGGAATGATCATTGCGACTGTTCTTGCCCTGGCCGTTGGGACGCTGCGCCACCGGGCCGCCGCCGAACTGCACCTTGGCCGAATTGATGGCCAGTTCCATGATCGGGCCGGACAGGCTCGTGCACTCGGTGAGCGTCTCGTCCAGCGCGCGCACGAAGTGATCCACTTCCGCCTTGCCGATGGTCAAGGGCGGCAAAATTTTGATGACATCCATGTGGTGCCCGGCCACCTGCGTGAGCACGCGGTGCTTGCTGAGCATGGGCACGATGAGGAGTTGCGGGAAGAGCGACTGGTCGATCTTGTGCATCAGACGCCAGGCGAGCCTGCCCTTGAGTTGCGGCGGCTCGTGGAATTCAATGGCGATCATGAGTCCCTTGCCGCGCACTTCCTTGATGAAGGGGTGCTTGCGTTGCAGCCCACGTAGGCGGCTCATCAGTTGCTCGCCGACGGCGGCGGAGTTTTCCACAAGCTTCTCGTCGTCAAGGACGGTCAAGGTCGCCAGCGCGCAGGTCATGGCGAGGTTGTTGCGCCCGAAGGTACTCGAATGCACCACGCAACGGTCCAGTCGGCTGAACACCCGCTGGTAGATCGACCGGCGCGTGACGATCGCCCCGCACGGCACGTAGCCGCCGCTGAGCGTCTTGGCCATGGTGACGATGTCCGGCTCCAGGTCCCAGTGCTGGAACGCCCACCACTTGCCCGTGCGTCCGAGGCCGCTCTGCACCTCGTCGCAGATCAGCAGCGTGCCGTACTTGCGGCAGAGCGCCTGGGCCTTTTGATAATAGTCGTCGAGGGGAAAGTTCACTCCCTTGCCTTGGATCGGCTCCATGATGAACGCTGCCACGTCGCCCATGGCGAGGGTGTTCTCCAATGCCTGGAGGTCCCCCATGCGAACCATCTCCGTGTCGGCGAGGAACGGCCCGAAGCCTTCCTGGAACGACTCGCTGCCCGTGATCGACAACGCCCCGTAGCTGAGCCCGTGGTAGCTTCCCTTCAAGGAAACAATCCGCGGCCGGCCGGTCGAGGCACGGGCGAACTTCATCGCGCCTTCCACGGCCTCCGTGCCCGAGTTGCAGAAAAACACGGCGTCGAGGTGCGCGGGTGTCTTCTTGAGGAGCGCCTCGCCGAGCAGACCGCTCATCAGCGAGCAATCCATCTGCACCATGTTGGGCAGGTCGAGGTCGAGCGCGTCGTGGAGGGCCTGGGCGACGACGGGATGGTTGCGGCCGACGTTGAAGACACTGTAGCCGCTCAGGAAGTCGAGGTACGCGTTGCCCTCGGCGTCGTAGAGGTAGGCGCCTTTCGCACGGACGTACACGCGGTCGAAGCCAATCGTGCGCTGGACCTGAACAAGCGTCGGGTTGAGGTGCTGGCTGTGCAGTTCGTAGTTCTCGCCCATGCGGGCAGCCACGAGAGATTTGAGGTCGAAGGGCATCGGGATCGAACAATTCTAACAGATTTCTTACAAATAGGGAAGCCCGCGCGGGTGATCAATCCGCCGAGGGGTCAGCGAGCAAGTGGCTGGCGGACAAATCGACCACGCTCCCGGGCGACCGGTCGTTGAAGAACAGCCGGAGGTTCTGGTCCGACTCCACCGCGGCAGACCTGCTGCGCGGGAAGAGACTTTCTTCGTAAACGGCGAGCGCAGATTCGACGTTGTCCGGACTGGCGGCGATGGCCTTGCCGAGTTCCGCGCCGTCGAACATCGCCAGGTTGGCCCCCTCGCCTGCGAACGGGGACATCAGGTGAGCCGCGTCGCCGAGCAGCGTCACCTCTGGAACACGCTCCCAGCGGTGCTCGACCGGCTGGGCGTGGATCGGGCGCAGCACGGGAACGGTCTCGCCATCGGTGATGAGCGCCGTTAACGCTGGGTTCCAGCCGTCGAACTCTCTGGCAACGCGAGCCATGGCAGCGGCCGGATCGGAGAAGTCCAGTCCGGCAAACCATTCCTCCGGCTTGTTCAAGGACACGTAGCCGTGCAGGGTGCCTTCCGCGTAGCGATGCGCCAGGATGCCCTGACCCGGCGCGATGGCCATCAGCGTGCTGGCGCCGACGATCTCCGCGCTGGCCCGGTGTCGCGTGTCGGCCTCGAAAAAGTGTGTTTCGACGAACGAGGTGCCGGTGTACGACGGACCTGCCGCGGATAGCAGCGGGCGGACCTTGGACCAGGCACCGTCTGCACCCACGAGGAGGTTGGTGGTGAAGTTCGAGCCGTCGGCGAAGGTTAGTTCGTGCCCGCCGCCGCCCAGCGAGGAAACCGTTCTAAGTTTGTATCCCCATCGGATCGCGTCCGCGGGCAGTGAAGCGATCAGCATCCGGCGCAGTTCTCCGCGGTCCACTTCGGGCCGGGCGCGGTCGCCGCGGCTGGGCTGATCAAGCAGGACTTTGCCGTCCTTGTCAGCCACTCGCTTGGCGTCCTCGCCGGGACGGATGAGCTTGAGGGACTGATCGAAAAGCCCCGCGTCCCGGAGCGCAGGCTGGCCGTTGTAGTCGTGGATGTCGAGGAGGCCGCCCTGCGTGCGCGAGGTGGGAGAAGCTTCCGCCTCGTAGATCGTCGCCGCGATCCCGCGGACGTGCAGGACCCGGGCGAGGATCAGGCCGCCGAGGCCAGCGCCGATGATGGCAACGGGAGGGTTCATGTCATTTGATGCGGAAGCGGCTGATGCCGCCAAGGCTCAGCGACGCTGGGGCATCTGCGGGAACGTGTGGTTGAGCCTTACCGAAGGTGATATTCCAAGCTTACCTCTCTGCTAGAGTTTGGCGGTCCATGCCAAGTTAAGCATCGGCCCTTACGATAACACCTTGAGCTTGGCGAGGGCGGAAGCAGGGTTGCTGGCAACCACCTCGCCCGTTGGCGTGACCGCCAAGGTCAGGGAACCAACCCCGAAGTCGTCTGGATCGTAGGAAAAGTCCCAGCATGGTCCCCGCTGGTCGGTAATGCTCAGGAAGAAACAAAAGCGGGTGCGCAGCGGGATGAGCGGCTGAGGACTCTTAGCGATGAGTGCATCCGCTCGTGCGCGGGCGTGGAAATAAGAAGCACGCAGCAGAACAGCTACCAGCAATGCAAGAGCACAAAGCCCTCCGACAAGGAACCACCGCTTGCGGCTGGGATGCATGAACCGCAAGCTGCTAATAGGCGTCAGCCGTGATGAATCTGGGGCTGTTCCGCAGGATGTCTCTGACTTATGCGGTCCACCCCTGCCGTTCGCTGCCGGGCGCTTAGTCCGCGTTGTCGAGGTTCTCGTCCTTGGGCGGAGGGTTGTTGTCGCCGTTGTCGTCGTCGTCGTCGTCGTGGTGCTTCTTTTTGTGCGGCTCGGGCTTCTTGTCCTTGTAGATTTCCCGCAGAACCTTGCCGATGAGCGGCACGGCCGTCTCGCTGCTGTGGCGTTTGTCGCCGGGGTCGCCCTCCACCAACGCGGCAAAGGCGTACTGCGGTTTGTCCGCCGGTGCGAAGCCCACGAACCACCACGCCGTGCGGGACTTGGCCTTGTTCTCGTTGCCCGCGCCCCACTGCGCCGTGCCGGTCTTACCGCAGACATCGACGTTGGGCACACGCGCTTGGGCCGCCGTGCCGTGGTCCACGACCATTTGCATGCCCTTGTGCAGCGTGTTCTCCACGTCGGGGGTCAGGCCCATGTCGCGGCGAATGCGCACGTTGAAGGCGGAGACGATCTGGTTGTCCAGCGTTTGGACCTGCTGAACCAGTCGGGTCTGGAAGAGGTTGCCGCCGTTGGCGACGGGCACCATCGCCTGCGCCATCTGGATGGGGGTCACCTCCAGGTCGCCCTGGCCGATGGAGAGGTTGGCGATGTCGCCATCGAGCAGACGGCGGCCGTGGTGCTTGCGCATGTACTCGTCGTTGGGGACGAGGCCGATACTCTCGTCGCGCAGCGGCAGACCGGTGCGCTGGCCGAGGCCGAAGCGTTGGGCGAAGTCGATGATCTTGGCCGACCCAGTCTTGATGCCGACCTGATAGAACCACGTGTCGCAACTCTGCGCGAGCGCCTGGGCGAAGTTCAGGTCGCCCGCGTCGGTCTTCTTCCAATTGTGGAAGAGGACGTTGCCGATGTACATGCTCGATGGCCCGCTGAACTCATCGTCCTTGGTGATCGTCCCCGACTGGAGCGCCGCGGCACCCATGATGACCTTGAAGGTCGAGCCCGCCGGGTACGTCGCGCGGAAGGCGCGCGGGATCAGCGGGATGTTGGGGTCCTCGTTGATCTTCTTGAAGTCGGCCTCCGAGATGGACGGCACGAACTTGTTCGGGTCAAACGACGGGTAGGACGCGAGCGCCAGCACGTCGCCGTTGTTGGGGTCCATCATCACGATGGCCCCGCGCTTGCCGAGTTTGGCGAGGTTGTCCTCGCAGAGTTGCTGGAGATGGAGGTCGAGCGTGGTGACGACGTTGGCCCCCGGCACGGGCGGGGTGACGATGCGCTCACTTGTCTTGTTGCCCTTGCCGTCGAAGGTGAGGTTGAGCACGCCCGGGCGGCCGGTGAGTTGTTCGTTGAAGGTTTTCTCCAAGCCTTCGCGGCCTTCGAGGTCGGGCCACAGGAGTTCGTTGGGTTGGATCGCGCCGTGGGCCTGGGAAGCGGTCTTGCCGCTGTAGCCGATGATGTGCGCGGCCAACTGGCCGTTAGGATAGGTGCGCAGGTAGACGGGGCGCAGCTTCAGGCCGGAGCCGAGGCGGTCGCGCACGCTGGAGACCTCTTCGGGGGTCAGGAACGTGGCGACGTCCATCGGGAGCATGCGCCGGTTATGGTAATGGTCGAGCAGGTCGGCGGTGGTGATCTCCAGCTTGCGGGTGACGAGGCTCTGGGCGAGCACGAGCTGGGTCTTGGCGAAGTTGACGACCTCCGCGTCGCTCATGGGTTCGCCGGGCGGGAAGCTCAGATCGAGATGGTAGCCGACGCGCGACTGCGCCAGCGGCAGGCCGTTGCGGTCGGTGATCTGGCCGCGCGGCGCGGGGATGTTGAAGTACATCGTGCGGTCGTCGGGCCGGGTTTCCCACGTGGGCAGGAGGGTGTCGGGCACCTTGTCGCTGGTGCGAACCTCGTTGGCGACAGAGCGCAGGCTGCCGCTTGGCGCTTGCTGGCCACGGACGAGAACCGGCCAGCCGGCGGCGAGACACAGACCGAGGAGGGCGAACGGACGGGAGGCGCACATACGGCGGCCAATGTGCGCCAGAACGGCCCGGCTTGCGACTGGATTTTCGCCGAGGTTTAATCCCCGCCGTGCTGCCAGCAAAGCCCGTTCGGACTGGAGGTCATGCGGGAACACTGCTGGCCGTTTCTGAGGAGGTGGCTGCAACGCACCGGCGCGGACCGCCGGCTGTTCGCACCCGGTTGCGCGGGTGCGGCATCAGCCACTACCGGCCGGAGGCTGCCGGCGGAATTTGGTGACGGACTCGGCGGCAGGAGAGCGGGAGGGGGCGGGATGGCGGCGACGAGCGGCTGGTTCGTGATTTGTGCGGGCAGCAGGGCAGACTCCTGA
>CAXTQD010000087.1:0-4101 GCA_964246175.1 uncultured Chthoniobacterales bacterium
GGCTTTATAGCGAGGCCACGCTCCTCCGCCGTGTCAAGCCGATCCCGCTTGCCGGACCGAGGGGTGCGCTCTGGCCGCTGTTCGAGCATCAGGTCATCGCCCTCAACGGCAAAAGGCCCGGCCACTACGGCAGCTTCGTGTTGTTCAAGGGACCTGCTGTGTGTGGGAACATGGGGCAGGGAGGTGGACTGTCCGTCGGTTCGTGCGACACTGGCGACCGGCCCTACAATGCCGTCGTCGTTTCTATTTTGGCTGCCGCTCGCGCCATTGCACCCATGGTCATCCGGGTACGCTCCAAGGCGAGCAACTTTGTTGGGTGCTGCCCGTTGCAAGAGTGTCAGAATTCTCATGCCAACGTAGCAACTTTCACTCGGCTGCGCCGATAGAAAGGCGGCGTCACTTGCCCATCGTACCTCACGGTGGTCCGTCACCGGCAATCCGCAAAATTTCTGCGTCGGTCAATTGTTGCGCTGCGATCAGTGAACGCGAGGAGGACATATTCTCTACTTGGCCGTCACGAACTACAAAGAACTGCCCCGCTCCTAGCGCTGCCAGTTTGGCGGCGATGTCTGTCTTCGCTTCTCGCAACATCGGGCGCATCTTGTTGATCGCGGTGTCCTCCTTGACCCGACCCAGGAACCAAGTGCGCACGTTGTCGCGGCATTTGTAGTCAAAGTCGCCTGGACTCTGGCTGGCCAACATCACCCCCAGTCCCGCCGAACGCCAACGCTTCAGCGCGTTTTCAATCGGTTCCTTGGTCACCGGCTTGCCGACGGCAGGCAGATACAAGTCGGCCTCGTCGAAGAGCACGACGGCCTGCAAGGTCGAGCTGGGCCGCTTGGCCGCGAAACGCCCAATTTCCAGCAGGAACTGCGCGGTCCAGAACAGCGCACTGTCTGTGTCATCGAAGAACTTCGTGCTGATGATGCTCAACCGCGTCTTGCCTGCCGGAGCAGGATCGCCCCCGTCGGCGAGGCCGAGAAGCCGCTCGGCCTTTACACGTTCGCTGGTCGCTGCGAGCAAATGCCCTTTGGCAACCTGGAAGGTGGCGAGATCTTGCAGCAGTTTCTTGAAGAGTTTGGTGTCCAGGTGCCCGATGGCGGTCACGAGGCTGGCGTCTTCGCTGTGGATGAAGTCGGTAAGCCGCGCCAGGGTCATCTCCGCGTCAGGTTCGAGGCCGGCAAGCGTTTCGATGGCGCGGCTCAAAACCGCCTGCTTGGAGGCGGATGAGGCTGTGCGGTAGCTCATCATCGCTCCGAGCGAGGCGGCGGCGGCGCGGCTGGCGGCCTCGCGCTCCGGCCCGGGGAGCGAACCCGCACCGGAGGGCAGGAGCGAGATGCCCAGCGGACGCCCCGCACCGACCGCGCCGGGGGTGTAAAGCCGCACGTCAAGCCGAGCGTGCAGGGCCTCGCGTCGGGTGGCAGATTCGGGCGATGCGTCCTCTGGCAAAGGGGCCGTCCAACTCTCCGGTCGCGCGTAGCAGGCCAGATCGCCCTTCCGGTCGAGCAGGATCGCTGGAATCCCACGCAGCAGCAGGCCTTCGATCATGGCCAGTGCGGCGGTGGTCTTGCCGCTGCCGCTGCCGCCCAAGAACGCGGTGTGGCGCGTCAATTCACCGGGATCGAGCGTGACCAGCTTCGGCACCGCTTCGCGCGTGCGGCCGAGAGTAATGCGGCCGGTTTCCACGACGAGCGGCGTCTCTTCCTTCTTTGAGGCCGGATTGGTGGCGGACCGTACCTCACCGTCGCCGGACCCTTCGGATTCCGCCGACTTAGCGCGGCGGGTTTCCCATGCTTTTCGGGCTGGCTCGGACCTGCCACCAATTTTGGATGGTTGGTCGGGAGAGATCGGGCGTGACGGCACGGGCAGTTTGTCGATGAGCAGCAGTTCACACAAGCCCGGCAGGCGTGAGAGCGGCCGGTCTGCCGCACGCCACGCCGCGATAGCCCCGGCGTCCAACTGCCTCGCAAGAAACTCCCGCAAAGCGTGCATTGTGCGCCACTCAGCATCCTCGATCACAACACGCCGGCCGCCGCCCTTGATCATCGCCGCGAACTGCTGGACGATCTGCGCCTTAGGCGTCTTGCCGGGAAACTCCGTCGCACGCACGGCAAGCGGGGTCCGCGCGGGCTGCGCGGCCGACGCTGCGGCGGTCAGCGTGCCGACCTGCCCGCTGAGCTTGCCGCGCGTCGCCGCAGCGTTGCACAGGGCCGCCAGCCAGCGGCGCGGCGTCTCGGGGATCTCCGGCGCGTCGATTTCCACGAACGTGTGCTCCGCACGGGCCTGGAAGCCCTCATCCCCGACGGCCTGGCCGAGTTCGGCATTGACCTCGTTGACCGCCCACGCGAGCAGCGCGGCCAGATCGGCTTCCGCCTCGGGCGGCGGCTGTTTGAGGTGGTTGCGAAAGTCGTTCCAGCGTCCCTCGACTTCCACGTTGGACACGGGGTTCGGCGGCGTTTCCTTGCCGTCCGGATCAGGGGATTTTTCGCCGATGCGCGGCCTCTCACCGGTCCGCACGCTGCGCTCGCGCGCGGCGCCGCATTCCAGCAGGATGCCGCGCGGGCGCAGGTTCACCAGTTTATCGAGATCCTCGGCGTCGAAGGGAAAGGTGCGGTCCGGGTGCTCGAACGTCACGCCTTGGCTTTGGTAGAGCGCATCTAGTCGCCGGCCGACCATCGCCTCGACTTCCGCGCGACCGCGTCCGCTTTGCAGGCGCACCGGGACCGGCGGTTCTCGCTCGATGCGGTCGAGCAGCGCGAGGTCGCCCGACACGATCAGCTCCTTGAGCTTTTCGTAATAGGCGTCCAGACACGCGACGACCACCAGCGCGGCGGGATGCTCGTCGGTCAGCGCGCGCATGGTCCCCATGGCGTCGCGGAAACGCTGGGCGGCGTCGGCATTGTACGACCAGATTTCCTCCAACTGATCCATGCACAGCACAAGCGCCTGCCGCTCGAAGCAGTGCGTGAGCCGGCCGATCTGCACGAGCATATCCAGCGGGTCCTCGTCGGCGGTGCGCGGGGGCAGGCCGCCGAGGTACTCACGGTCGTGGGCCGTCATGTCTTCACAACGCAGAAACGCTACCGTGCGGCGGGTGAACACCGGCTCGCGTCGTTGGAAGAACAGAATGGCGCGCACCACGTTCTCATCCAAGCGCGCCCGCCCGAAGTGCGGCGTGTCGAGCAGGTAGTCGGAGATCTCGAAGACCAGCCGCGCGCACCGGTCCGATTCGCCTTCGCGCAGTTCCTCGCGCAAGGCGGCAGGTACGCTCGGATGCTCGGCCAGGAAGTTGGAGAGCCGCAGCCAGCCGGAGGTGGTCGCGCCGCTGCTCAGATCGTAAGGCTGGCTGAAGGATTCCACGAGGTTGCGCAGCATGTAGCGCGGGTAGTGCCCGATGCCGGTGGTCATCTGCAAGTAGGCGAACCAGCCCGCCCCACGCGAGTGCAGGTGGTGCCGGAACGCTCGCAAGAGATGCGTTTTGCCCGCGCCGCTTTCCCCGCGCAGCAAAAGGGTCTTGCCAAGGTGGCCGCTCGCAGTCCGCGCATGGTCTTCGGTGTTGTTGATGCCATCCACTGTCCGCGCGAACGACTCGCGCGCCTCCGCGTGGATTTCCTCGACATCGAACGGGTCGGGTTTCCAGATGTCGTGCGTGGAAACCACAGAGTGGAACACCTCCGGCCCCTGCGGCGAGCGGAATGCCTGCCAGCGCAGACCGTCGGAGAAGGAAAGGTCGGCGGCAGGCGTGCTCATGGGCAGGGATCGTGGGCGGTCGGTTCAGTCCAAGCGGAGGAAGTGAAAAACCTCGCCGAGGTAAGGTGTCTCGGAGGCGCGCACGTCTCCGGGATCGTGCGTGGCGGCAAGGTCGGCGCGGCTCAGGCGCAGAAGGCCGGCGGTGTTTGCGCGGGTGAGTCGCTCCTTGAAGGCGCGTTCCCCGCCGGGGTTGGTGGCTCCTCGGGACGGGAGCGATTTCCAAACGTGCGCGATGAAAACCTTGTTGTCGCCGAAGCGGCCGGTCGAGCAGGAGCGGGCGGCAGCGAGCACCCGCGCGGCAAAGCCCGGCAGGTCGTCGGGGAGTGGTTCGTTCGAGGAAAGGGTCGCGGG
>CAXTQD010000087.1:4111-16246 GCA_964246175.1 uncultured Chthoniobacterales bacterium
CCCACCCTCGCAGTGCTGCCCGCCGCAGTGCGCCCGCACCGGAGTGCGCGACCTCCAGGCGCTTGGCCAACAACAGATCGACGGTCGCGCGCAGGCTGCCCTGCGGAGAGCCGGCCGGCAATTCGGGCAGGTACAACCGACGCAGCAACGCCACGCGCAATGCCTCAGCCGAATCAACGCGCCGGACTCCCAACGCGCGGGGAAGCGCATACCGATCCCGCCACCACGCCCATCCAGCTTGCCCATCGGACCGTTCGGTCGCGGGGATGTTAAACGCCGCTCGGGTGCGCACCTGCCCCGCCTCGGTCGCGCGCAGGCGTCCGCCACCGCGACCGGACGTTTCGAGGTGCCCAGCCTGCGCGAGGCGGCCCTCTGCCGCCACAAGTTCTTCTTTGCGGGCGTAGGGCCGCAGGTCGGAGGTCACCCGTGACCGGATCTCCCCGCGCGACGGGTCCGGCGCGGCGAGCAGGCGCAGCAGAAACAACTCTTCCAACATGGCAGCGGGAATCATCACCACAAAGGGTCGCAAAGAGGCGAGCCGAAAATTCGCAAATTTTTCCGTCAGCGGGTCACCCGTCGGAACGCCACGGCGGCGAGGATCTCCTCCAGCACTTCTTCCAAGCGCACGACCACGTCTTCGGCGAGGAAGCGCAGCACGAGGTAACCTTCCTTTTGCAAACAGGCGTCCTTGCGCCGGTCGCGGCGGTAGTTTTCCGGTTCGCGGAAATGGTGGTAGCCGTCGATTTCTACCGCCAAGCGCAGGCTCGCCGCTAGGAGGTCCACCTCCGCGCGCATTGGCCCGAAGCAAAATCCCAGCCGGGCGTTCAACTCGAACAATCCCGCCGTCGCCGGCAGGTCGCCGAGCAGATCGAAGAGAAAGCGTTCGGCCGCGCTGCGAGCGCGGTCTTCGTCTTCCTTGCTCCCATCAGGGTCAACCGCCTCCCGGCAGGTCGCGGCAGCTTCCGAAAAGCGGTCGTTTGTCTCCGTGAGGACGTTGTGGTGGGCAAGCAGCGCGACGCTTCCGGCCAGCGTCGCGTCTGCCTCGGGCACGGTGCGCAGTTCCACCACCCCCTCCGAGAACAAGGCCCATGCGCGGGTATTCGCTTCGTGGTGCAGATAGTTGGAAGCAGCGTGCGCGGTGACCGCAATGGCCCAGGCCGTATGTGCGTAGTCTGACGCCGCAGAAACCAGGAACGTAACCAGATGGCTGACCGCTTCTGCCAAGTGCCGGGCACCCTCCCCTTGCCCGCTGGCCGCAGGGCCAGCCATGAACAAGACAGTCCTCCCCGCGAACGGAGCCAATTCGTCCGCCGTCTGCGGCCAACGCGCGGTCTGGACCGGCCCGTGCCCAGCGGCCCAGACGTGCCAGGCGTCCGTTGCCGCCTGCCCGTCGCCGACCAACACGCTTAGCGTCGGCACACCCTGCGCGCGGCGCAGTCCGTGGCGATCCAGCGCCTCTTGAACGAAATTGTTACCCGGAGCAGTTGCAACCCTCACCAAGGTTTTAGCCTGATCAGATTACACTCGTTGGAAAAGCAAAATGACTCTCTAAAGAAAACGATCAGCTGCCAACCTCATTGGTTGCGCCAGGAATCTATTTTGCTTTGGCCCATTCCAGATCGTGGGCCAAATCGTCCCGAGAATACGGGCGCACGATCTGGCGCTCGCAGAGAAGCTGTTCAAAATCCATTCTAGAAATACCAGTCATCTCAGCGGCTTTTCCAGCCGAGAGCACCCCCGCGCGTACAAAGCTAGCGCGAGATCCTGTTCAAGCTCACGGCGCGCCTCCTCCAGGGAAAGCCCCATGCTACTCGCGACCGATTCCGGAATGACAAGCGTGATAGGCACACATCAAAGTTACACATGGGCCGAGCAGCGTACAAGCGTCCTCAATGGGGCCGGATCTATCAGACCCGGATAGTAAAAGGCACACTTCGTGTGTCCGTCGCTCAAGATGTTCTAGCTTCAATGAAGTCACCCAACGCAGGATGAATAATTCTTGACGACCACCACTCGGCCCATGTCAACTCTCCGCAAGACTCGCAAAGAACATCCTCAGGAGTTCGAGGATGGAAATGATACCCCGCTTTCACCATGTCTTCGACCAGCGGTTTAGCTCTTAGTATCAACCCTTTTGATTTCGCCTGCGCCAGCAAGCCCAAAGTTCCGAAATGGACAATACCGTGGCGTGCCGCTGCCGTCCGCCCCTGTCGTTCATCAATCAAGATCGGCAGCGTCCTCTCTTCCGCTAAGACGATGGCTTCCGCCTCGCCTGCACCGAGATGTGCAAGTGACGCCGGCAGTCCTTGGGAGCTTGAACTCTGGACTTTGAGCCAAGTCGAATTCGAAGGCTGCTTGCACATCGCGTGCTTCGCTCCAACCGCTTCCATCCGTCACGATTTCTCGGAATACGGCTGGAGGCACCAGAACAAGCTCAAACATGGCCGGTAGTAGCGACAGTCAATGGGCCGCGGAGAGCGCGATTAATGGTGAGCAGTCGGCGACGATGGTCTGCACAAGATCATCTAAACGTTGCGTCCTACCACCGGTCAAGTGCCATTCCTCCATGTTGAATATCCTAAAGTGTGTTTCTCACTGAAGATTTTCTAGAAATCTGTTGATTGCATTTTACGCGGTTGCTAAAAAAGAATGTCGTGCCCGCCAACCAGTTCGCCGCCAAATTCGAGCACCTCACCGGTCGCACCCCGTTTCCGTGGCAGGAGGCGCTGTACCAACGTTTCGAGCGTGGCGAAATCCCGGCGCACTGCGACCTGCCGACGGGTCTCGGGAAAACCTCGGCTATCGCCGTGTGGCTGATCGCGCTGGCGAACCACCCGGACCGCATGCCCCGGCGATTGGTATACGTCGTCAACCGCCGCACGGTCGTCGATCAAACCACGGCGGAGGTGGAGATCCTCCGTAATAATCTACAGAAAGCCGGGTTGGAAGAACCGCTGCAAAAACTCTGCGCCCTGCCCTGTGATCGCCCGCTGGCGGTCAGCACGTTGCGCGGGGCGTTCGCGGACAACCGCGAGTGGTCGGCCGATCCGTGCCGACCGGCGGTGATTGTCGGCACGGTCGACCTCGTGGGAAGCCGCCTCTTGTTCTCCGGGTACAGGGCTGGGTATAAGACCCGCCCGTTGTTCGCCGGTTTTCTCGGACAGGACGCATTGCTCGTGCATGACGAGGCACACCTGGAACCAGCCTTCCAAACGCTGCTCACCGCGATCGAAGAGGAGCAACGCCGCGATCCCGTCTCGCCGGAGCGCGACGCGCGGCCAGTCCGGGTGATGCAGCTTTCCGCCACGACGCGCGGGGATGCGCCGCCAGATTTCACGCTGACGCCTGAAGACGAAGCGCACCCGGAAGTGGGCAGGCGTCTGCGCGCGAAAAAGACGCTCCGGCTGCACGCGCTCAACGACCCGAAGGGCCTGCCGGAAAAACTCGCCGAACTCGCCTTGGCGCACAAGGATTCCGGGGCGGCGGTCATCATCTTTGCGCGCCTCATCGAGACGGTCGAGAAAGTCGCCGCACGGGTCGAGGCGGCCAAAGGCGTGGCTGGCGTTTCGGTCCTCACCGGCACGATGCGCGGCAAGGAGCGCGACGAGTTGCTCGAAAAGCCCGAGGTCCGCCGCTTCTTGCCCGGCGGGGAAGTGTTGGAAGGCACGGCGTACCTCGTTTGCACCAGCGCGGGCGAGGTCGGCGTCAACCTCTCGGCAGACCACCTCGTTTGCGATTTGACCACTTACGAGAGCATGGCCCAGCGGTTCGGCCGTGTGAACCGTTTTGGCCTGCGCGAGGACACCGTCGTGGACGTGGTGAGTCCAGCAGCCTTCGACGAACCGGACTCGCCCGAGGCGCGCACCCTCGCTCTATTGGAAAAACTCGGCGGCGACGCCAACCCCGCCGCGTTGCGCACGCTCGACCCGGCCGCGCGCGCCGCGGCGTTCAGCGCGCCGCCGGAAGTCCGCAAAACGTCGTCCATCCTGTTCGATGCCTGGGCGATGACGAGCGTCACCGGGCCGCTGCCGGGCCGCCCGGCCGTCGAACCGTACCTGCACGGCGAATCGGAGAACGAAGCACCTGCCACGCAGGTCGCGTGGCGCGAGGAGGTCGGTGTGGTGACGCGGCCTGGCGGCAGCTATCTGCCCCCTTTCAAACAGGAGGATCTCGCGGACCTGCTGGCCGACTACCCTCTCAAGCCGCACGAACTCCTGCGCGACCGTTCCTCCCGTGTCCTGGAGGCGTTGACCCGGTTGGTCAAACGCCGGCCCGACGCGGTCGAATTCCCCGTTTGGCTGGTGGATGAAGAGGGCGAGGTCGCCGTGTACTCCCTCGCCGACCTCACCGACAAGAACAAAAACCACCGCCAGAAGATCGGAGGTCGTACGCTCCTGCTGCCTCCGTCTGCCGGCGGGCTGCGCGCGGGCTTGCTTGATGGCGACGCCGAGGGGATCGCCGACGACGTGGCCGACGAGTGGCGCAACGACCAGGGGGCGGCGCGCCGCCACCGGGTCTGGAGCGAGTACGGCGGGCCGTTGCCATCCATGCGTCTCATCCGGCGCATCGAGTTCCCATCGCCGACCGAACAGGCAGGCGACAACGAAGAAGACTCCCCGGCCCGCACGCTGTACTGGTGGTGGTACGAACGCGCGGACGGCGCGGACGGCGAGGGATCGGCGTCCAACAGTGCCCCGGTGGCCCTCGCCGTGCACAACGCCGACGTGGAAGGCCATGCCCGCGCCTTTGCACAAAAACTTGGTTTGCCCCCCTCACTGGCGGAAGCCGTCGAATTGGCGGGCCGCTGCCACGACCTCGGCAAACACCGCCCGGGCTGGCAGCGCAGCATCGGAAATTTCTGCGAGGGCCTCTGGCTGGCGAAATCGGGCGGGCGCACAGGAAAACGGGATGTCGCATCCACGTACCGCCACGAGTTCGGCTCCGTGCTGGACCTTGCGCGAACGGCTGCCTTCCAGGCCCTCCCCGAGGAAATGCAGGACGTGGCGCTGCACCTCGTCGCCGCGCACCACGGCCGCGCCCGGCCACACTTTCCGCACGAGGAAACCGAGGATCGGAAACATCCCCGCGCCGAAGCCGCCGCGCTCGCCGCCGAGACGCCGCGACGTTTCGCCCGGCTCCAGCGGCGCTACGGCCGTTGGGGGTTGGCGTTCCTCGAATCGCTCCTGCGTGCGGCCGACTACGCCGCCAGCGCCCATCCTTCCGCGACGCTTCCCGACAAAGGCCAGCCATGAACCTGTCCACCGCTCACTTCCGGGTCCGCGTTGATCCGTCCAACCCGGGACAGTTCTTCGCGTGTTGCGCGCTGCTCGAATTTTCCGACCGCCTCCGGCCCGGTGCGCAGGGCTGGTTCGAGGGCGCGGAATTTTGTGTCGCATCCGGCCTCGGTCTGGCCGAGACCTTGGCGGAGACCACCGGGGCATCGCTCGCCACCCTCCGACCGGAAGATGCCACCGCTTCCCCGATCCGGGTCGGCGGGCCGTTTGACCTGCGGTTGGATTGGTGGAAGTCCGACGACCGCCGCGTCACGGACCTCAAGGTCTGGGCGGGCACCATGGAGGCGCCGCGCATCTGTCGCGCCATGCAGCGGGCCATGGCCAAGGAGAGCGCGGCGTTCTTCACCCCCGACCTCTTCAACGTCGGCACGGTCGCCTACGATCCCGACGACGCCCTCAAGAAGGTCGAACCCTTCTATTTCGACGCCCGGCGCGGTCCCAACGCCCATTCGCGTGACGTGGGTTTTCCGCCCACCGACCTCGGCCTGCCGACGCGGGCGGTCCCGGCGGTCGTTTTTTGGTGCCGCGGCGGGTTGCCGCCATCGCGGCCCCGCCCGGTGCCGGGTCAGGCGCGTCAGTACGATTATTTCCTGTGGCCCACCCCGGTCGAGGCCACGCTGCTGCCCGCCGCTGTCAACGGGTTGCTGCCCGGCGGCACAGGGTACCGCTTCGAGAGTTGGTACCGCACCGGCCAGAAAAAGCACAAAGCCTTCCTCAAAGCCAAACCGCTGTAATCAAACCCCAGCCATGAACGACCTCACCCAGTTCGACCACTACTTGTCCCGCCGCGGCCCGGCCGCCCTCGTCATCCGCGAGCACCTCATGCCGGTGGAAGGGGCGGAAGGCGTGCTCTTTCCCGCCACTTACGCTGCCGGCGACAACTTCCCCGGCGGCTACAACATCGACACCGGCGCGGACGGCAAGAACGTCTGCCTGATCGACAGCGTCGGCTCGCAGGCCAACCGTATCGAACCCCTCTTCAAGGAGGACCCGTACCGCGCGCTCGTGCCGCAGATTGTCGTGCAGGCCGGCGACCGGGCCGTCAACCTCCTCGACGCCGGCCACCGCGCGGGCGATGCGCTCGTGCGCTGCTCAGACCTCGCCGAGAGCCTTCAGACCGCCTTCAAGGCCGCGCTCCGGGGCGACCACGCACCGCTGGCCAAGATCGCGCCGACCTCGCTGGTCTTCGGCGTGTGGGATTCGCGCGATACCCAGGCCAAGGTGCCCCGGCTCATCGTCTCGACGATCCGCGCCTACGACGTGCGCAGGCTGACGCGTTCCGCCCAGTACGTGCCCGCCGCGCGCTACCTCGACGCCGGGTTGGTCGAGGAGCCGAAGGACGCCGCCGCCAAGAAGGCGTACTCCGAACGCGGCTTCCTCGACGTGCCTGCCACCGGCACGCCGGGTGGAGTGGTCGCCGATGGCGGGGTCCGGCGCGAGGCGATCCTGGCGCTGGCTGCACTGCGCCTGCTCTCGGCGGGTGGCGACGAGGAGCACGCCAAAGCCTTGCAGCGATACGTCCTCGGGCTGGCGCTGACTGCGTTCACACACCGTGCGCTCGGCTACCTGCGGCAGGGTTGCCTGCTCGTCCTCGACCCGGCGGCGGCGCACGAGTACGACGAGGTGCAAGCCGACGGCCAGCGTCGGCCCTGCACGGTCACGCACGAGGCGGCGCTAGCCTACGCGCAAGCAGCGGCGGCGGCATTCGGTGTGGGCGAGAGCCGGACCGTGCCGTTCAGCAAGGAGAAAGCAAAAAAGGACGTGGCGAAGAAGGAGAAGCCCGGTAAGGCCGCAGCGGTTTGAGTTCACCGGCAGTTTGTCCCCGCCACCCATGACCGACCCTTTTCTTTGCATTACCATCCGGTTCCTCGACGGGAGGTTCCACGGACGCGGCGACCGGGGTGAGCCGGAGTGGCCGCCCTCGCCGCTGCGCTTGTTCCAGGCGCTGGTCGCGGCGGCGGCGGGCGGGCACGCACAGGGCGGGCTGGCGCCGGTGGCTCCGGCGTTGCACTGGTTGGAATCGCAGGAACCACCGCTGATCATCGCACCGGCCACGACTGTCGGCGTGAAGCACCGGCTGTACGTGCCCGACAACGTCGGCGACCTCGTAGCGGGCGCGTGGTCGCGCGGCAACCCGGATGCCGACATCGCCAACTACCGCACAGAGAAGGATGTTCGACTCACCCACATCAGCGGCGGTGGCCGGGCAGTAGTGGATTATATCTGGGCGTTGTGCGGGGAGGAGAAAATGGCGTTTGCCGTCCACCGAGAGACCCTCTTCGCTCTGGCGAGTGCCACGACGTGCGTGGGCTGGGGCACCGATCTTGTTGCCGTCCACGCATCGGTGGCTTCCCGGCGGGAACTGGACACCCTGCCCGGACGGCGGTGGCGTCCGTCCAAAGACCCGGCGGGTGATGGCACGCTTTTGCGGACTCCTGTCGCCGGCACCCTTGTGGACCTCCAGCGGCGGCACGCGGCGTTCCTGGCGCGCATGGCGGGAGGGCGGTTCGCACCGGTGCCGCCGCTGGCGGTGTTCGGGTCGCAGTTATACGCCGACAGCACCGCTCTGGCGGGTGCGCCGACGGCGGCGTTCGAGTTGTTGCAACCTGACGCCAGCGCCTATCGCTTCTATAATCCAGTACGCGACGGGATGCGCGTCGCGGGGATGCTACGCCACGCCGCCGCCGAGCCGGCGCTCGGCTCCGCCCTGGGCTGGACCGAAGACGAGGTCCGCCGCACAGTGCTCGGCCACGAGGCAGCCGGTTCGCAGGAAGATGCACACGTCCCCGTCCAAGGCTCCCGAGTAGCGTTCCTGCCGCTGCCGAGCTTGGAGGCGCGTTCGCAAAGGCCCGGTGCTCCACGCACGGTCGGCGGAATTCGCCGCGCCCTCCTGGCTGGGGCGGGCGGACTCGGCCGCGAGCCGTTGCGTGCCCTGGCCCGTCTCCTCTCGGGGCAGACCCTGACCGAGGAAAAATCGCAGGCTGCCGACGCCCTCCTCTCGCGGCTGCCGGACTCCGACTCGACCGTCCGGCGCTACGTGGGTCGCTCAGCGGTGTGGACCACTGTCACGCCGGTGATCCTGCCCGGCCACGATGACCAAGCCGGCTACCGACGGCGGCTTTCCCTCTGCGCTGCGGGCGATGACGCCCTTTCCACGGTCGGGAACCGGCGTGAATGGTCGTCCAAGCTGGACGCTCGCATTGACACCCTCCTGCGCAAGGCCATCCGGCAAGCGGGCTACACGGACGAACTGTCCCGGTGCGCCGCCCTCGATTGGCGCGGAACGGGTTTCCTGCCGGGGGTCGCGCCAGCGGCGCATTACCAGATGCCACAAAAGCTGCGCCGGTTCCGCCGGCTGCACGTCCGCGTCGAGTGGCGGAACGCGGACGGCGCACCGGTGGAACTGCCAGGGCCGATCTGCCTGGGCGGGGGCCGGTTTATTGGGCTGGGCCTGTTCTGCGCGTGGGGATGAGCGCGGCTGGTCGCCGCTGATATCCTTGCGTGCGGATGCGAGGCTTTCACAAGGCGACCGCCGATTGAAGTTGCGAACCTCGCGGGATTCCGGCACAACCCTGAGTCGGATCATCCATGGACGCTTTTGCCGACACCGCTCCCGCCGCACCAGAACTCGAACTCTCGGCGCGGATGCTCAACGAGTTCGTCTATTGCCCGCGCTTGTTCTACTACGAGTTCGTGGACGGGGTTTTCGTCCACAACGCCGACACCCTACGCGGGGCGCAGGTCCACCGGCGGGTGGACGGCGGCTCGGGCAAGCTGCCGCCTGCTGGCGGCGCGCCATCCACGGCGGCGTCGGACCGCGAATCGAACGCCGCTGGTGAGGAGACGGAGCAAGCGGCTGCCGCCGAAGCCGAACTCGCCGCCGCACGCGAGCGGGGCGAGATCATCCACTCGCGTTCCGTCTGGTTGAGCAGCGTCCGACTCAACGTCAACGCCAAGCTCGACCTCGTCGAGTCTCGCGAGGCCGCCACGGCCGATGGTCGACGTTCGGCGGTGCCCGTCGATTACAAAAAAGGCGCGCCGCGTGAAGGCGAGGATGACAATGAAATCTGGGACCCTGACCGGATGCAGCTCGGCCTGCAAATGCTCGTCTTGCGTGAGAACGGCTACGATTGCGCAGAGGGCGTCATCTATTATCAGGCGACCCGCCAGCGGGTCAGACTACCGTGGACAGCCGATCTCGCGGACTGGATCGAGCGCACGGTCGGACAGGCCCGCGCCTGCGCGGAGTCGGGCACCATCCCTCCGCCCCTGGTGCGCTCGCCCAAGTGCGTGCGTTGTTCGCTGGCGCCGGTTTGCCTGCCGGATGAAACCGCGCTGCTCGCCGCCGAGGCTCTCGATCCGGCGGCCTCACCGGCTGTCGGCCTGTCCGCCGACCTTGACGCCACGCCCCCGCGGCCGCCCAGCCCGGTGCGCCTGCTGATGGCCGCACGCGATGAGCGACGCGCCCTGTATCTGAATACCCCCGGCCTGTGGGTGGGTTTGAAGAGTGAGCGGCTGGTCGTCAAGGACAAGGAGAAAATCGTGGACGAGGTGCGCTTGCGCGACGTGAACCACCTGGCGCTCTTTGGCAACATTCAGCTTTCGACCCAGGCGATCCAGGAGCTTTGCACGCTGGAAATCCCCGTGACGTACTTTTCGATGGGCAGCCGGTTCTACGGGCTGACGCATGGCCATGGCCTGCGCAACGTGCACGTGCGCATCGCGCAGTTCCGCGTCGCGGCCGACGCGCTGGCATCGCTGGCGTTGGCCAAGCAGTTCGTGCACGGCAAAATCAGGAACCAACGTACTTGGTTGATGCGTAATCACGTGGAGCTACCCGATGCGCCAGTGTTGCGTCTCAAGCAGGCGGCGAAGGATGTGTTCACCGCTCGCTCCGCCGACGAACTGCTGGGCATGGAAGGAACGGCGGCGGCGGTGTACTTCGAGCACTTCGGAGGGATGATCAAAGTCGGCCCGAACGGGGATGGTAGTGCCGGGAGTCAGGACGTGGAAGCGTGGTGCTCCTTTCAATTCAAAGGACGCAACCGCCGTCCGCCGCGTGATGCGGTCAACGCGCTGCTTTCGCTGGCCTACAGCTTGTTGGCGAAGGATTGTACTTTGGCGGCCATGACAGTGGGGTTGGACCCGTATGTCGGGTTCTTGCACCAACCCCGGGCGGGCCGCCCATCGCTGGCTCTAGATTTGCAAGAGGAATTTCGACCGTTGATTGCGGAGTCGACGGTGCTGACAGCGTTGAACAACCGGATGTTGGAGCGCAAGGATTTCTTTCAGGCTGGAGAGGCGGTCAACCTGACGGCACAGGGTCGCCGGAGGTTCTTTGATTGCTACGAGAAGCGAATGAACGATACGATGAGACACCCGGTGTTCGGGTATCAGGTCAGCTACCGACGTGCGCTGGAAGTGCAGGCGCGCTTGCTGGCGAAAGCGTTGACGGGAGAGATTGAAAAGTATCAGCCGCTGACGGTGCGCTAAGAACCCTCATGAGATTCCGACTACGGACTGCCACCGCCGCAAGGGCATTGCGATGAGATCGACGTACCTCGTTTGTTACGACATCTGCGACGATAAACGGCTGCGTCGCGTGGCGGACCTATGCAGCGATTTTGGGGTGCGGCTGCAATATTCTGTGTTCGAATGTGACCTGAGCGCAGCGGAGAAGGTCTCGATGGAAACCAAGCTCTTAGAAATTATCGACCAGCAAGCGGATCAGGTGTTGTTCGTGCGCTTGGGCCTGACGCAAGGTCGTGCCGACGGCGAGATGAACGCTTTAGGTCGGCCGTATGTAAAATTGGCGGCGTCTTGTTACGTATTTTAAATTGGCTCACGGAGAAAACGTTGGCCAGTTCCCGTTGGATAAGCGATGTTCTGTGAAAATTTATCTGCGAGAGGTGAGATGATGCATATGCTAGTGGAAACCCCTCGCACTTCTTCATCGACAGTTAGTTACGAATCAAATACCGTGTAGTTTTTAGAGAATAGAGACGTGAACGGAACAAACGCGGGCTGCCCTCTCGCAAACGGAGTTTTTGCTGCCGTCAGGCCAAGGAGTTACGAATTCTGGGTTTCCGGGTCCACCAGGACCCGGCCTCATTGAAGCACGCTTTGTGAGCGTCACTTCCCGGCAGCCGGGGCCGGTTTCCGGGTCCACCAGGACCCGGCCTCATTGAAGCTTCAACCCGCAGACCCTGCTCGTCATCGACGAGTTGCAGGTTTCCGGGTCCACCAGGACCCGGCCTCATTGAAGCTACCGTCGGGACGCGCGTGTTAGCGCACTCACCGGATCAAGTTTCCGGGTCCACCAGGACCCGGCCTCATTGAAGCGCCGCGATGGCGTCTTTGACGGTCTGAAGGCTGAACGGGTTTCCGGGTCCACCAGGACCCGGCCTCATTGAAGCTGTATGAGGTGGTTCATCACCTTCGCGCGGACGGCCTGTTTCCGGGTCCACCAGGACCCGGCCTCATTGAAGCACCACCATCCATCCACCACCATGAAGATCTCCATCGTCCAGTTTCCGGGTCCACCAGGACCCGGCCTCATTGAAGCAACATGGGAACAGTATGGCATAGACCGGGGCGTGTTGCGTTTCCGGGTCCACCAGGACCCGGCCTCATTGAAGCTGTTCGAGCTTTGCGCGCAACAGCAGTGACTGCATCCAGTTTCCGGGTCCACCAGGACCCGGCCTCATTGAAGCAGCACGGATCGTGCCATTGTGGCGCGATCCGTGGCCGTTGGTTTCCGGGTCCACCAGGACCCGGCCTCATTGAAGCTGGCAGCAAGCGCCGATGACGGCGTCGGCGCGGTCGGGGTTTCCGGGGCCAC
>CAXTQD010000088.1:0-4472 GCA_964246175.1 uncultured Chthoniobacterales bacterium
CAAGTTCGACCGGAAGAATTATTTCTACCCGGACATGCCCAAGAACTACCAGATCAGCCAGTACGACCTGCCGATCTGCCTCAACGGTGGCGTGCCGCTGCACGACCTCGCCTATCCCAAGGACGCGCAGAAATCCATCGCCAACCCCGACAAGACGGTCGGCCTCGTGCGCATCCACTTGGAGGAAGACGTGGCCAAGAGCTTCCACTACGAGACGAGCACGGGCATCGACTTCAACCGCGCCGGCACCCCGTTGATGGAGATCGTCACCCAGCCCGAGATCGGGTCGCCCGAAGAGGCATTCGCGTTCCTGACCAGCCTGCGGCAAATCCTGCTCTACGGCGGGGTGAGCGACGCCGACATGGAAAAGGGGCAGATGCGCTGCGACTGCAACGTGTCCGTGCGCCCCGAGGGCCAGACGGAGTTCGGCGAGAAGATCGAGATCAAGAACATGAACACCGTCAGCGGCGTGCGCAAAGCCCTGGCCTACGAGATCACCCGCCAGATCGAAGAACTCGAAGGGGGCCGCAAGCTCCAGCAGGAAACCCGCCGCTGGGACGACGCGAGCGGCCAGACGTTCCTCATGCGCACCAAGGAAAACGCGCACGACTACCGCTACTTCCCCGACCCCGACCTCATGCCGGTGAAAACCGACGGCCTCGTGGCGAGCGCCCGGGCGGCGATGCCCGAGCTGCCCGCCCAGAAGCGCGCGCGCTTCGTGAGCGAGTACGGTGTCAGCCCCTACGACGCCGCCGTGCTCGCCGACGACCAGGAACTCTCCGCGTACTTCGAGACTGCTGCCAAGTCCGGCGCGGCTAAGCCTAAGAGCGTCGCCAACTGGGTGCTCAACGACCTACTCAGCGCCGTCGGCAACGCCGGCAAAACCATCGCGGATTGTCCCGTCCCGCCCGCTGCCCTGGCGGAACTGGTCAGCCTCATCGACGCCGGCAAGATCAGCGGCAAGCAGGGTAAGGAAGTATTCGCCGAGATGTTCGCCACGGGCAAGCCGGCCGTTGCCATCGTCAAGGAGAAGGGCCTGGAACAACTCAGCGATACTGGCGCGCTGGAAGCGTTGGTGGACCAAGTCATCGCGGCCAATCCGAAACCCGTGGCAGACTTCAAGGCCGGCAACCCCGCGCCGCTGAACTTCCTCAAAGGCCAGGTGATGAAGCTCTCCAAAGGACAAGCCAACCCGGTCGTGACCAGCGAAATCCTCACACGCAAGTTGGCGGGAGGTTAGTCTGTTCTTGGGTAGGGCGCTAGATGAAACGCGTCCTCCGCGCTCCATTCAATACCCTACCTCGGCGAGTCGCGCCCCTCGTAAAATTCCACTTGCATAACCAGACTTTGCCACACAAAGTATAGCCACCGTGTCCACCGACCAAGCCGCCGAGGAACACCTGCGCGCCATCCGTCTGCTGATGGAGCGCGCCACCATCTACCGCGCGATCTCCGCGCCCACGGCCCTTTTCGGCGGACTGCTCTCCGTCGGCCTCGCCGCGGCGATGCTCTGGTGGCAGGCGCAGGACGGGGTGCGCAACGTGGACGCCCGCGCCTTCTACGAGGCGTGGCTCTGCGTGCTTGCCGCGACACTGGCGGCCAACACGTTCTTCATCTGGCAGGGCGCACACCAGCGCGGCGAGCCGCTCGTCTCCGCCGGGTTCCGGCTGGCGGTGCGCTCGGTGACGCCCGCGTTCTTCGCGGGGATCGCCGTCAGCGCGGTGTTGACCGTGACGACTAACCTCGCGCTCTTCCCGACCTTGATGTGGGTGACGTTCTACGGCCTGGGACTTTTGGCGACGATGAGCTTCGCGCCGCGCTCGC
This sequence comes from uncultured Chthoniobacterales bacterium, assembly GCA_964246175.1. GTDB lineage: Bacteria > Verrucomicrobiota > Verrucomicrobiia > Chthoniobacterales > SZAS-18 > CAHJWO01. Next base: position 1,825 of record CAXTQD010000088.1, read on the forward strand.
TCGTGGCGTTGGGTTGGGCGTTCCTTTTTACAGGGGTGGCGGCGTTTGTATACTTCGTGTTCGCGGGGGTCGAACCCGACTTCGACCTACCTACGCCGACGCGCTTTTACCCGGCGGCGCTGATGGGCGCGACGTTCGGCGTGTACCACCTCGTCTATGCCGCCTGCACCTGGCCGCGCCGCGCCTTGGTGCTCGAAGCCACCGAAAGCCGTCCGCTGGTGACGGAGACTTTCCCGCCCGTGCCATGAAACTCGACTTCCACCAGATGGACCGCGTCATCCACGAACGCGGGCGCTTGGCGATCATGACGCTGCTCGCCACGCGCGTGCGCTGGGCCTTCGCCGACCTCAAGGGCGAACTCCGCATGAGCGATGGCAACCTCGTCACCCACCTGCGCACGCTCCATGCCGCCGGCTACGTCGCGCAGATCAAGGAAATCCTCGACCGTCCGCAAACCAGCTACGCACTGACCGACAAGGGCCGCGCGGCGTTCGGCGACTACCTGGCCTTCCTTGAACAAATCGTCAAAACCGGCCAGGGCTGACCTTCTTTTTGCACAACAACTTTGTCACACAAAGTATTACCACCTTTCCAATCTATGCGCATCCTCCTCGCGGAACACCATGGCCTCTGCTTCGGCGTCCGGGACGCCTTGCAACACGCCGAGACCCTCGCCGCCGCCGGTCCGCTGACCGTGCTCGGCGAACTTGTCCATAACCCCGTCGTCCTTGCCCGCCTCCGGGCGCACGGCGCACGGCAGGGCGACCTCGACGATCCCGGCACTGCCGCGCCGGGCATCCCCGTGCTCGTAACCGCCCACGGTGCGTCCGACGAACGCCGCCGGGCGTGGCGGGACGCCGGTTTTCAGGTCCACGATACGACCTGCCCGCTGGTGCGCAAGGCACACACGGCGCTCGCCACATTGGTGGCGGCCGGATTTTTTCCAGTGGTGATCGGCCGTGCCGACCACGCGGAGGTGCGCGGATTGACGGGTGACTTCCCCGGCGCGGCCGTGATCGAAACGGAAGCGGATTTCCCTAACTTACCGGAGGCAACCCGCTACGGGGTGATCGCACAGACCACGCAGCCTTCGGCTAGGGTGCGTGCCCTCGTAGACGCCTTGCGCGCCGCGCGACCGGGCGCGGAGGTAGTGTACCGCGACACCGTTTGCCAGCCGACGAAGGATCGGCAAGCGGCGTTGGCAAAGCTACTGGCAGAGGCGGAAGTGGTAATCGTCGTCGGCGGACGTGGCAGCAACAACACCCGCCAGTTGGTCCTCGCCGCTGAGGCGGCCGGCCGGCGGACCCACCAAGTCGAGCACGCCGCTGAACTCGACCCCGCGTGGCTCGACGGCGCAGAGGTTGTCGGGTTGACAGCCGGGACTTCCACGCTGCCGGAGACGGTGCGTGCCGTCCACGCGCAGCTGGAGGAAATCGCCGCCCACGTGGCCTGACAACAACTCAACCGCGCTACGCCCCATGAGCCGCGCCATGCTCTTCCGCCCTTTGCTTGTCTCGTATGTTCTCTGCATCGGGATTGCTTTATACTATCAAAGCATCAGCGCCTGCTCTTGCTGTGACGAGTTGCGCAGATACCAGGAATGTCTAGAGGCGCGGTTCGGAGGCTTTCGTGTCGACGAGTTTCGATGGGCTTGGTTATGGCCGCTTGGACATCTGGTAGAAGCGGTGGGTTTGGTGCTCCTATTCTGCCGGGTGCGGTTTGGTTTGTTGCCGGCGTGTACGGGTGCAGCCTTAGCTGCAGGTGGCTCGTGGTTTTCGCGCAGCCTGATTCTTGCCCTGATCTGCAAACCACCACAGAAGGTTTGCTCTGGTCGGTGACCTGTATTTTGTGAGGTGCCTACGTGTGCATGGCGCTGACCGATCAGCAAAACATCTTCGCGCCCGCATCCAAACTCCGACCGGCTTGATGATGCGTCTCTTGTCCGAACTGAAAACCCCAATTACCACCGGCCGCGTCAAGGCGCTGCTCACCGGCGATGCCGAAGCGCTCGTCGCCTGCGTGGACCAACCCGAAGCTGGGTGGCTGCTCGCCTGTGCGGCGCTGATCGTCCTCGGCGGCGGGATCTACGGGTGGACGCTTGGCTGGTGGCGCTCCTCGCTCCAATCGGTCTACACTGCGGCGAAGTTCCCGTTGCTCGTCTTCCTGACGTGCGGCGGCAACGCACTCCTCAATGGCCTCCTCGCCCAGGTGCTCGGCCTCGGCCTCTCCGTCCGTCAGAGTATGCTGACGCTCCTGATGAGCTTCGCGCTGATAGCGACGATCCTCGGTGCGTTCAGTCCGGTGACGTTCTTCCTGCTCTACAACACCCCGCCGCTCACCGCCCACTCGCCCGCGAGCCACCGCGTCCTGCTCACGGCGCACGTCGCGTTCATTGCCTTCGCGGGCGTGGTCGCCAACCGCCGCCTCCTGCGCCTGCTCGCGCGTCTCTCCGGCGACGCCGTCCGCGCGCGCACGATCCTCTTCGCGTGGCTGTCCGGCAGTCTCCTGCTCGGCAGCCAACTCGCCTGGGTCCTGCGCCCCTTTGTCGGCAGCCCGGACCTGCCGGTGCAGTTTCTTCGCTCCGACCCGTTGCGCGGCAACTTCTTCGAGGCCGTTTTTCATGCCCTGCGGCACCTGTTCGCTTGACC
>CAXTQD010000088.1:4482-5161 GCA_964246175.1 uncultured Chthoniobacterales bacterium
TGTTCTTTTAACCAACCAACCCATGAACAACGCACCCATCCCACCTCCTCTTCCACCGACGCCCGGCGTGTTCGTCTTCGAGCCGCTACCCGATGCCGAACGTCCCGGCGCGGCGCTCGAAGCCCTCCTCAAGCGCCCGGGCCAGCTCATCTACGGACTCCACCACGCGGGGCGCGGCCGGCTCGCCGCCACCCTGGCGGTCGTGGCGTTGCTCTGCCTCGCAGGCTACGGGCTGACGGTGGGCAGTTTTTCCGGGCACGAACAGTGGTGGGCCGCGCCGGTCAAGATCGTCGGCGGCACGTTCCTGAGCACATTGATCTGCCTGCCGAGTCTCTACATCTTCGCATGCCTGGGCGGCGCGGACCTGCGGCTGGCCCCGCTCTGCGGCACGCTCCTGGCCGTGCTGTGCCTCAACGCGCTCCTGCTCATCGGCTTCGCACCGGTGGCGTGGGTGTTCTCGCAGTCAACCGACTCCGTGGCGCTTATCGGCACCTTGCACCTGTGCTTCTGGGCGGTAGGAGCCCTCTTCGCGTTGCGGCTGCTCGCGGCGCTGCTGCGCTTCGCCAACCCGCAAGCGGGCAAGGGCTACCTGCGGATGTGGTTCGTGGTGTTCGTGCTCGTGTGCCTGCAAATGACCACGGCGCTGCGGCCCCTGATCGGCCGCGAGGAAACTTTCCTG
>CAXTQD010000088.1:5171-16234 GCA_964246175.1 uncultured Chthoniobacterales bacterium
GGAGCCAGAACCTCTCCGGCCCGCTGACGCCGGAATGACGACCGGCGGCGCGCCAACGCCGCGCATGTTCGACCGCCGCCAGTTTTTGGGAACCCTCGCCCGGCGCTTCGCCTTGCCCGTGCTGGCGGCAGGCGCGGGCAGCGGAGCGTACATGGCGTGGGAAGCCAAGCGGCCGGTCGTCAACCGATTCGAGACCGTCCTACGCGACCTGCCGGCGGCGTTCGACGGGCTGCGGGTAGCGTTCCTTTCGGACACGCACCATGGGCCGTTCGTGCCGCTGACGTACCTCGCGGACGTGGTGGAAATGACCAACGACCTGCGCCCGGACGTGGTGTTGCTCGGCGGCGACTACGTGCAGCGGCGGCGGGCGGCGTTCATCCATCTCGGCCGCGACCACCGCCGCTACGTCCAGCCAGGGATCGACGTGCTCGCGGACCTGCGCGCGCCGTTGGGAAAGTTCGCGGTGTTGGGCAACCACGACCATCTCACCGACGCCGCGTTGACCCGCCGTGCGCTGGCGGACGCCGGGTTCACGGATCTGACCAACGCCGGCGTCTGGCTGGAGCGTCCCGGCGGCGCGCGGCTGCGGATTGCGGGCGTGGACGATCTCCGCAAGGGCCGGCCGCGGCTGCGGCAGGCGCTCGGGGAGTTACGTGCGGGCGAGGCGTGCCTGCTGCTGACGCACAACCCGGACTTCGTCGAACGGGTGCGCGACGAGCGCGTGGACCTCGTCCTGAGTGGGCATACACATGGCGGGCAGGTCGTGCTGCCGTTCGTGGGCGCGCCGGTGATGCCCTCACGCTACGGGCAGAAGTACCGCGCTGGGATGGTGTACGGACCGCGGGTGCGGGTGTTCGTAACGACGGGCGTGGGCACCATCGGGCCGCCGGTGCGTTTCCGCTGCCCACCGGAGGTGGCGCTCGTCACGTTGCGCTCACCGTTCGTCTGACCGGAACAAGCCTCGCACAGATTAGCGCCAGAACGTCCACCAACGGCGTCTCCGTCGCTCGTGTCGTCGCCACAGACCAGCGGCACCCGCCAAGGAGATCAGGACCGTGCTCCACACGATCAGGCGGCCCAGCCAGAGATGGGCGTTCGGAGCGTCGTGACTCGCACTCGGGTCAGGCTGTTGGCTGACCACCCCGGCACGCAGAAGATACCGGGCGCGGGCGTCGAGTTCCGCGTCGTCACGCAGGAGCGGCAACGCCGGGTCTCCCACCCGCAGGCCAACCCCGAGCGCCCGGCCCGTCGGGCTGTCGCCGAAGAGCCGCCGCCCGCCAAACACCCGCTCGGTGAACATCGTGCAGTCCTCCCCCATGAACGCGTGACCCTGGATCGCATTGAGTGTCGCCAAAGCTTCGTTCACCACCGCGTCGTCGACCCCACGAAACGCCGTCGCCGGCACCGTCACGTCCCAACCCGACGCCTCGCGTTGGCGGAACTCTTCCAGCGGCGTCCAGTTCAGCGCGTCGCGCAGGTCCTCGAAGAGCGTGCCGACGAGTTGCTCGGCCACGAACTCGCGGCCATCCTCCGCGACGACGTGCAGGCCCGCATGCATGGCCAACGGCGCATCCCCCTGCCCACGCGCCAGCCTGGCCTGCCAGCGGTCGAAGGATTCCAGCGGCCGGATGAACAGCGCGCCGATCACGGAGCTGTTGTCGCTCTGAAAGATGACGCCCTTGATCTCCACGATCCGCCCGGGACGGGCGGCGTTGTGGTGGACAGCAGCGGGGGCAAACAGCGGGTCACCAGGGCGTTTCATGCCGCTTCCCTTAAACCCGCCGCCTGTTCACGGCAACCGCGGCGCGGTCTGGTCGCCGTTTTGATGCAGCACCAGCGAGGTCACTCTGCCCGACGCGTCCCGCACGAAGGTGACCTGCGCATCCACCGCCCGCAGGAAGAAATCCGTGTCGTTCTCCGGGGTCATTTCCAGTTTGCCCTGGCCGGTGGCCTGCACGAACAGTCGGTCGCCCGCCTGCGTCACGGTCATGATGAATTCGGGAGTGATCTCGTAGCGGCCGACGTAGAGCGCAGCAAGTTCGGGTTTGAGCGGGACGGCGACATGTTTTTGCGCGTCCGGCGGCGGGGCAGAGGCGTCGGTCCGGGGAGCCTTTTGTTCGTGACCGTTCTGGTAGAGCACGAGCGTGCCGTAGCGGCCTTCCTTGTGGTCCGCAAAGCCGAACTGCGCGTCCAAGCCATGCACGGCGAAGCGCGTCGGCGTCGTTGGTAAGGGTCGCGCTCCGCCGACGCGAGAGCGAAGGGCAACGCGGCCGGCTTGGTCAACGCCGATTCCAGGTCGAGCAAGTGGAAGCCGATGTCGTCGATGCTGTTGGCGGAATTAGCGAGGATCACCACGCCGCGCTTGGCCGCCAGGTCGAGGCCGATGAACGCATGGTAGCCGGCCGTCCCTCCGTTGTGCCAGGTGAGCGTCTTGCCGTGGTTCGGGCTGATCTGCCACGCGAAACCGATCTGGTTTTTCCCCCGCCCCGGCTCGCGCGGCTCGTGGGTGGCGGCGAGGGCCTTGGCCAACGGCGAATCGATCAATCCGAGGTTCGCGGCCACGTAGCGCGCCATGTCGACCGTGTTCGAGCGCAGCGCGCCCGCACCCGCCAGCGCGGGCAGTTCCCAGTTCACGGTGAGGTCGAGCGCCTCGTCGTAGGGATAAGCCAGCCGGGTACGCTGTTCCACGGACAGCGTGACCGTCGTGTTCGGCAATTTCGACGGGTCGCAGATTTCCTTGCGCACGAGCGTTTCGTAGTCCGACCCGGCCTTGTGGCAGAGTGCCTGGCCGAGCACGCCGAAGCCGACGTTGGAATATTCGTATTGGCTGCCCGGGTCGCGGTCGAGCGCGAGGGTGCCGAGCCACTCGCCTAATTGCGCGTCGGTGTAGTCGGCAAAGGGATCATTGGTGTCCGCCGGCCGGGCGTTTTCGGGCATGGTCGGCAGGCTGGACCGTTGCGTGGCGAGGTCTTGCAGGGTGATCTCCTTGCCGTCGTGCGCTGGCAATTTCAGGGCCGCAGGCAGGTATTTTGACGCCGGGCCGTCGAGCTTTGTCGCGCCGCGCTCGACGGCGAGGGCCAGCAGCGTGCCGGTGAAAATTTTCGTGACCGAGCCGATCTCGAACATCGTGTGTTCGTCCATCGGCGCGATGCCGGGGGCGGTTGAGCCGCAGGCGACGAAACGCGTGGTGCCATCCGCGTCGACGAGGCCGACGACGAGCCCGACGGCGAGTTGCTCGTCGATGCGCTGTTGCAGGATCGCGCGGACCGCGCCGTTGGTCGGGAGAGACGGGGCCGGCGTTTGGGCGGGGTTACAGGTGCAGACTGCCGAAGACCGTCGCGGCCAACAAAAAAGGGAGGCGTGGTCTGGTCACGCTCCCCTTTGTATGGGTCGATCCGCTTACTTGCCAGCCGTAAACATCAGGCTGCCGTCGCGCACCTCGGTGACGATGTGGTCGCCTTCCTTGAAGTTGCCTTCGAGAATTTCGAGCGAGAGCGGGTCGAGGATTTCGCGTTGGATGGCACGTTTGAGCGGGCGGGCGCCGTACACGGGATCGTAGCCCTCCTTGGCGAGCACTTCCTTGGCCTCGTCGGTCAGCGCGAGGGAGATTTTCCGCGCTTCCAGGCGCTTCATCAACGTCCCAAGTTGGATCGTGACGATCTGCTTCAAGTCGGCGTCGTTGAGCCGGTCAAAGATGATAATCTCGTCCACGCGGTTGAGGAACTCCGGGCGGAAGTGGCCTTTGAGCGCGTCCTGCACACGGAGTTCAGCCTCGGTGGGCGAGAGCTTCGGGTCGAGGATGAACTGGCTGCCGAGGTTACTTGTCATGATGATGACGGTGTTCTTGAAGTCCACCGTGCGGCCCTGGCCGTCGGTGATGCGCCCGTCGTCGAGCACCTGCAAGAGCACGTTGAACACGTCAGGGTGGGCTTTTTCCACTTCGTCGAAGAGCACGACCGAATACGGGTGACGCCGCACGGCCTCGGAGAGCTGGCCGCCTTCCTCGTAGCCGACGTAACCGGGAGGTGCGCCGATCAGGCGAGCAACGGTGTGCTTTTCCATGTACTCGCTCATGTCGAGGCGCACGAGATTGGTCTCGTCGTCGAACAAGAACTCCGCGAGCGCCCGGGAAAGCTCCGTCTTGCCCACGCCCGTCGGGCCGAGGAACATAAAGGAACCGATGGGGCGGTTCGGGTCCTGCAAGCCCGAGCGCGAACGGCGCACGGCGTTGGACACAGCCTTGATGGCTTCGACCTGACCGATGACGCGCTTGCCGAGACGCTCCTCCATCTTGACGAGTTTTTCGCGCTCGCCCTCCTTCATGCGGGAGACCGGGATGCGCGTCCACGAGGAGACAACCTCCGCGATGTCGTCGGGGGTGACCTCCTGTTGCAGCATCCGCTGGCCGTCTCCCTGCACCTCAGCCAGCTTGGCCGTGTGGGCGCGCAGTTGCGCGTCGAGTTCGGGCAGCCGGCCGTACTTGATCTCGGCCGCCTTGGCGGAGTCGTTGCGACGCTCGGCTTGTTCAAGTTGAGTCTTGGCTTCCTCGATCTGGCGCTGTAGCTCGCCCGCTTGATCGATCTGCGCCTTCTCGGCCTGGAACTGCGCGGTGAGCCGAGCGCTCTCCTCCTTGCTGTCGGCGAGTTCCTTTTCGAGCTTTTCGAGGCGCTCACGGCTGGCGGTGTCCTTTTCCTTTTTCAAGGCTGCCTGCTCGATCTGGAGTTGGAGAATCTGCCGGTCGATCTGATCGATCTCCGTCGGCTTGGATTCCAATTCGATCTTCAGGCGGGAAGCTGCTTCGTCCACGAGGTCTACAGCCTTGTCAGGCAGGAAACGCTCGGTCAGGTAGCGGTGCGAAAGCTGCGCGGCGGAGATGAGCGCCGCGTCCTGGATACGGACCTTGTGGTGGGATTCGTAGCGTTCCTTCAGGCCGCGCAGGATGGCGATGGTATCGTCCACGCTGGGCTCGTCCACGAGCACGGGTTGGAAGCGGCGTTCGAGCGCGGCGTCCTTTTCGATGTACTTGCGGTACTCGTCGAGCGTGGTCGCACCGACGGTGCGCAGTTCGCCGCGGGCGAGTTGGGGCTTGAGCAGGTTGGACGCATCGACCGCGCCCTCCGCCGCGCCCGCGCCGACGATGGTGTGGAGTTCGTCGATGAACAAGATGATCTGCCCTTCGCTGGCGGTGACTTCCTTCAAGAACGCCTTGAGCCGGTCCTCGAACTCGCCGCGGAACTTCGCGCCCGCGATCATGGAACCGATGTCCATAGCAATGATGCGTTTGCTCTTCAAAGACTCGGGCACGTCGCCGGCCACGATGCGCCGGGCGAGGCCCTCGACGATGGCGGTCTTGCCGACGCCGGGGTCGCCGATGAGCACGGGGTTGTTCTTCGTGCGGCGCGAGAGCACCTGCATGACGCGCCGGATCTCATCGTCGCGGCCGATGACGGGGTCGATCTTGCCCTTGCGGGCTTTCTCGGTGAGGTCCTGGCCGTACTTTTCGAGCGTCTGGTACTTGCCTTCGGGGTTCTCGTCGGTGACGCGCTGATTGCCGCGCACTTGCGCGAGCGCCTGCAAGAGGCGGTCATGCGTGACTTGGAAATCCTTGAGCAGCCGCGCGGCCGGGTCGGTGCCGCTGGTGAGGGCGAGCAGGTAGTGCTCGGCGCTGAGGAACTCGTCCTTGAGCGCCTTCATCTCGCGGTCGGCGGCGTCGAGGGTCTGGCGCAGGGTGCGCGAGAGCTGGAGCTGGCCGGAGCCGCTGACGATCCTCGGGCGGCGGGTGAGTTCAGTGTCGAGCTGCTCGCCAAGTTTGGGCGTGGACACGCCGACCTTCTCCAAGAGCGGTCGGGTCACACCGTCCGCCTGGTCGAGGAACGCGCGCAGGAGGTGCTCGTTCGTCAACTCGGAATGGCCGCGCTCGTTGGCGTCGCTCTGAGCGGCCTGAAAGGCTTGTTGGGTAAGGGTGGTAAACTTATCGGGTTGCATGAGATCTGTATCAAAATGAGACAGCCTTCCTGTCCGCTTGTTCAAAGTTCCTAAGCAAATTGTTCGCACCGGGAAGCGGCTTTCCGGGGGCACCGGCACGATGTATATTGAGTGCAAGCAATGAAAACTCTTGGACAACTTTCGCCTGCGGCCGCTCCCCTGGCCGTGGCGCTCTCATTGGTCCTGATGGTGGGGGGAACTTACGCGGCTGGTGGTGGGAATGGTGCCGCGGCAGGCACGTCGGGAGCGGGCATTTCCGGCGCGGCTTCCTCAGGGGCAGGTCACGGTGGCCTTTCGGCAGCGCCGGCTTCTTCTGGAGCGCACTCGGGTGTCTCGTTTTCTAACAACGCCGGAGCCTTCCACAGCACGGCAGCCCGTGGGGTTGGCAATTCTTCCACCTTGTCGCTGCCTTATCACAACGTCCAGAATACGGGTGTGGCACAACGTTCGGCAGCCGCGCCGGCTGTATCCCGCTCGGCCAACGCCTGGAGCGGGTTAGCTGTCAAACCGACCAACAACACCACCACAGCAGCCCGGAACTCCACGCGCCCGTCCGCCCGCGCCAACAACTGGACTGCCAACGATGGGTTCGCCGGTCAGCGTCTTGATCCCGGCGCACTTGGCGCGAACTTCCCCACCCACAACCAGGGGAACTTCGGCAACCGTAACGGGAACTACGACCTTCGGGGCCGCTATTATTACTACCCATACGCTTATGGCCCGTACTACGCGCCGTACGTCAGCTATTACGGCGGGGATTACAGCGGAGTGTACCCGTACTCCAATGACATTCCGGCTGCCAACACGCAGTTCAGCAACGGCGCGACCACCGTCAGTCCGGAGTACGTCGAACAGTCCCCGGCTAACGCCAACAACGGCCAACAGCAACCGGACGCCTCCGCGCAGCAACCTGTCCCCGCGCCGCAACGCCAGGGTCAACCCGACGCTAACGGCGGCACGATCCCGAACAACGGACCCGACTCGCTCGTGGAAGCGGTTCAGGAGGAACTCGTGCGCCGTGGTTACTACGGCGGCAAGGTGGATGCGATGTACAACCAGGAGACCAAGGAAGCCTTGCGCAAGTTCCAGACCGATCACCACCTCGCGGCGACCGGCTTGATCAACGAGGCGACCATGCACGCGCTCCAATTGGACTGAACCGCATAAGTCGCCCCTCATTTCCCCTGGGGACAGCCTCTAGATAGGCTGTCCCCGTTTTGTTTGGCAATGTCCTACATCATCCCTGAACCCGCCGCCCCCGCTCCGGAGACTCCGGCTCCAACGCCCGCCGCCACAGCCGATCGGGCGGCGTGGTGGCATCTGCCGGTGGGCTTTGCCATCCTGGTCGCCTGCCTGGAAGCCGGCGAAGCGGTCAAGTGGGCGTGTGGCTTGATCCTACCGGGCAATATGCTCGGGCTGTTCTTGCTGCTGGCGCTGTTGGGAACTGGTATGGTGCCTCTGCGTTGGGTCGAAGGGGCAGCGCGGTGGCTGTTGTGGCTGCTGCCGTTTCTGTTCTTACCGATTTTTATCTACGCGTTGCACAACCGTGATTTCTGGCTGGCGGACCACGGGGCGTTCGCGGGCGTGGTGGCGCTGGCGACGTGTGGGCTGTGGCTCGCTACGGGGCACCTCGCACAGTTTCTTCTCCGACGGCAAGCCGCCTCCGCCTCATGAACATACTACTCTGGAGCGGCTTGACGGTCGGTGTCTATTTTCTGTGCCGGTGGGTGTCGTTGCGGGTGCATTTTCCGCTGCTGCACCCGGGTTTCACGGGCATCCTGACGATGACCGTCATCCTCGAACTCACCGGCCGCCACTACGAAGAGTTTCGTGCTGCGACGGAGTGGATCAATTGGCTGCTCGGCCCGGCGGTCGTTGCCATGGCCGTGCCGATCTACCAACTGCGCCGCACCGTGCGCGCCAACGCTGGCACGCTCGCGCTCGTGCTGCCCTTCGGCCTCGGATTAGCGGTCGGGAGCATGGCTGCGGGCGTGGCAGCCCTCCATCGCGCGTGGATGGTGGTGGCCGGCAGCACGCTCAAATCTATCACCTCGCCCGTGGCCTACCGGCTCGCCATGGATGCGGGCGTGTCCGTTGATGCGGCGATGGCGGGCACGCTGATCGCCGGGATGCTCGGCGCGACGGTCGGCCCGGTGTTTCTTCACTCCCTGCGCATCCGTGACGAGCGCGCCGTCGGCTTGGCACTCGGCTGCACGTCGCACGGCATCGGCGTGGCCCGCGCGCTGGAGATCAGCCCGGCGGCCGGGGCGTACGCGTCGCTGGGCATGAGCGGCACGGCGATGCTCGGCGCCTTGGTGATGCCCTTCGTGCTGCGCTGGTTGGCGAGGGCTAGTTAGAATAAAGAACCGTCAGCGCGACGCTTTCGTTGGTGGAACCTCCCACCTCTATGAAGAAAGCGATCACTTGTCTTGCAGGCTTGGTCCTGCGCGGAACGCTCACGGCGTCTGCTCAAGATGCAGATGCCACCCGAAAAGTGGAACGCCTCGACACCGTGACAAATCCTATCTGGCAGATGACGCGTTCATGGGCGCGGTGCTCGTTGCCGACGGGGACCGCCTCCTCTTGGACAAAGGCTACGGCACGGCCGACTTGGAGTGGAGCATCCCCAACGCTCCCAACGTGCGCTTTCGCCTGGGTTCATTGACCAAGCAGTTCACGGCTGCGCTGGTTCTCCTGCTTCAACAGGACGGCAAGCTGCACATTGAAGATCCCATCAACAAGTACCTGCCGGATGCTCCCAAAGCTCGGGAGAAGATCACGCTCGCCAACCTGCTCGGACATACCTCGGGTATCCCGAACTTCACAAACGACAAGGCATTCGAGACGTGGAAGATGAGCTCACACACCCACGAGGAGGAAGTCGCCCTCTTCCGCGATAAGCCACTCGTCTTTGAGCCCGGCAGCCAGTACGCCTACAGCAACTCCAACTACGAGGTGCTGGGCACCCTCATCGAGCAAGTCAGCGGCCGATCCTACGGTGACCTGCTCAAGGAACGTCTCTTCCAACCGCTGGGCATGGTGAACTCCGGCTTGGACACCGAGGAGTTGATCCTGCCCAGGCGCGCCCAAGGCTACCAACAGGGCCAAAGCGGGCTGGAGCACGCCCGCTCGGAGTCACTGACCGTACCGTGGGCGGCGGGCGGCCTCTACTCGACGACCGGCGACCTGCTGTGCTGGGAGCGCAGCTGTTCGGCGGTAAAGTGCTCAACGTGGCATCGCTCAAAGCCATGACCAGCCCCGGGAAGGGTAACTACGATTTGGGGGTCGGGGTATTTACAGAAAATGGCGCGCAAGTCATCAAGCACGATGACGGCATCGAGGGACTTAACGCGCAATTGACCTGCGCGCCGCAGCAGGGATTGGTGGTTGTGGTGCTCAGCAACGTCGATGGGGTAGTGGTGCAAGCCACGGGCGAACAACCGCTCAACGTGGCGATGGGCAGACCGGTCATTTTGAAGAGCGAGCGCAAGCCCGCGCCCATTGCCAAGGAAGAACTGGCCAGATACGCTGGCGTGTACGAGATCACCTCTGACTTCGTGCTCGCCATCGCCGTCAACAGCGACTCGCTGACGCTCCAGGCCACAGGCAGTCCTCTGCGCTCCTTGATGTACCAGGGTGCAGGAGGTGGTCGGCCACGCTTCTTCGCACCGGAAGCGAACGCAGAAGTCGAGTTCGTGCCCGACAAGACAGGAGCGATTACCTCTCTGATCCTGCACCGCGGCGGGGACATCCCCGCCAAAAAACGCTGATCCTTGGCACGGCTGGGCACGGCCCGCCTTGAACGCCGCTCCGGCTACAGAAACAGGTCCGGCAGCAGCTCGCCCGCCGCCCCATCTGCGTCCCACGCGTACGGTGCAAAATCTTCCACCCCACGCGTCCGCAAGAAATCCTCGTCGAGCAGGCACTGCCCGGTCAATTCGCTCGGAGGCGTCGAGAGGATCGCCGCCGCCGCGTCCGCGACGATCTCCGGCCGGCGCGCCGGCGCGAAGAGTTCCTTGCCGCCGGGAATGGCGAACTCCACCGCGCTCGTCGCCACAAGCGTGCGCGGCCCCAGGCAGTTCACCGCCACCCCGCTGGCGCGGAACTCCTCCGCCATGCCTAGCGACAGGATCGTCATGCCCATCTTGCTCAAGGTGTACGGCGCGTGGTCGCGCAGCCAGTTCCCTGCAAAATTCAGCGGTGGACACAGGCTCAGGACGTGTCCACCACCCGGGGCGCGACGCAGGTGTGGCAGCGCCGCCCGCGCGCACAGGTACACGGCCCGTGCGTTGACACCCTGGAGCAGGTCGAAGCGTTTGGGCGGCGTGCTCTCCACGTTCGTCAACGCAATGGCCCCGGCGTTGTTAATGACGGCGTCCAAGCCGCCGAAACGCTCGACTGCCGCCGCAACCGCCGCTTCCACGGCCGCCTCGTCGCGCACGTCCAAACGCACGGCGAGTCCTTGGCCGCCGGCGGCGTTCACCTCCGCGGCGACCGAGTGAATCGTACCGGGCAGCTTGGGATGGGGTTCGTCGCTCTTGGCGGCGACGACGACGTTGGCCTTGCCACGCGCGAGGCGCAACGCGACAGCGCGCCCGATGCCGCGGCTCGCTCCGGTGATGAGGATCGTACGGCCAGCAAACTCGTTCATGGGTCAGGAGGAAAAATCACAAGGCCGCCGACACCGCCACGGGGACGGCGGCTTCTTCTGCCTTCGCGCGCCGTCCGGGCGTGGATGTGCACGGTGATCTCACACGCCGCGCAGACGTGGCCGTGCGCATCGTTCAGTTCCACCGTGTAGCGTCGCTCGACTTTGCCCGCGCGCGCCGCTTCCTCGCGCACCGACCGCACTTCGGCTTCGGTCAGGCTAACGCTCGCTGCGAGGTCCGTACGCGCTTGGCGCAGGAAACGGATGTGCGCCGCCTTCGTCCACGCGACGTAGTCGCGCGGCCCGAGCCCTTGCACGAGCATGACGGCGTGCAGCGGGTCGACCGCCGAGTAAATGCTGCCGCCATAGATCGTGCCGTTGAGGTTGCGCGTGGCGCGGCACAGCGGCAGGCGCACGCGCACCTCGCGCA
>CAXTQD010000089.1:0-16199 GCA_964246175.1 uncultured Chthoniobacterales bacterium
CCTCATTGAGCTGGACCAAAGCACGGCACTTGCCCAGCTACCACTGTAATAGTAATGTAAGAATGGGTAAAAAACATTCCGATGAAGCGCATCGGCAAGGCGAACGATGTCGCTGGTTTGGTGGCTTTCTTGGCTTCGGAGGACGCCGCCTACATCACCGGCCAGACCATCAACGACGATGGCGGTCTGTTTATGTCCTGATCAGGAGGGTGGAAAAACAAAGGCACACCGGCTGATCGTCGGTTCAGATTAGCTCGATCACTTTGTTGCAGCGATTGACTGGCGTATTGGCAGGTGCTTTGTAGGGTAACCGGTGCCGCCCGACAGGCATTCTACCCATGAACGCTCCCAATGATTCCGATGCGTCCCGTTCTCCTGAATCCATCCCGCACCCCCCAGATAGTACTCTGGATTTCGACGGTATTGAGGAGGTCGTAGCCGACATCAAAGCTGGCAAGATCGTCATCGTCACCGACGACGAGGATCGGGAGAACGAGGGTGACTTGATCTTCGCCGCTGAGAAGGCCACGCCCGATCTGCTCGCCTTCATGATCCGGTACACGTCCGGTGTGGTCTGCGTGCCGATGCTGGGCAGCGAGTTGGACCGTTTGCAGTTGCCGCTGATGACGCCGCCCCAGGCGAACACCGAGCGGCTACGTACCGCCTACACGATCTCCGTCGATGCGGCTCAGGGTGTCTCCACTGGCATCTCTGCCGCCGACCGAGCGCATACTATCCGGCTCCTAGCCTCCCCGCAGACGCAGCCTCAAGATTTTGCGCGTCCTGGGCACGTCTTCCCGCTGCGCTACCGCGAGGGTGGCGTGCTGCGGCGTGCCGGGCACACAGAGGCAGCCGTGGACTTGGCCAAGCTCGCCGGCCTGCGCCCCTGTGGCGTGCTTGCAGAAGTGGCCAACGACGATGGCACCATGTCGCGACTGCCCGAACTGATGGAATTCAAGCGACGATTTGGACTTAAAATCTGCACCACGCAAGGGCTGATTGCCCACCGGTGCAAGGAGGAAAAGCTCGTCGAGCGGACGGGAGCGGACAAGTTGCTGACGCCACATGGACAATTCACCGTCTATGTCTACCGCAATAAGGTGGATGGTCGGCAGCACCTTGCATTGGTCAAGGGTGTCATCAGCAGTGAAAAACTAACCCTAGCTAGGGTGCAAAATGGCAACTTGATCAACGATGTCTTTGCCGGGGCTGCCGATGGGTCTGGCACGCGCTTGCAGCAAATTCTGGGAAAACTGGCCGAGGCCGAAGCGGCAGTCTTGGTTTATCTGGTGCAAGCGGGCACAGAGGATTTGCAGGTCACCAGCGTGGACCCAGCAAACCACCAACTCCGCACAACCGGAGAGGTGTTGCTCGACAAACCGTCCGATACTTTGCGGGACTACGGTCTGGGAGCCCAGATTCTGCACGATCTTGGTGTGAGAAAGTTGCGCCTCCTGACCAGTCATCCTCGCCGAGTCATTGCGTTGGAAGGGTTCGGTATAGAGTTGATTGATCAGGTGCCTCTCGCCTGAGTTAAGGACAACCTTCCATCCGTTCCCGGTACAGGTCTGCGGCAGTATCCTTGGTTTGAGATCGGCGAGTTTTCTGCAAGGCTGCTCGGGTATTGCTCGGCGTGGCAACAGCAGTATCGCTGCGGTGCTGATGTTCTGGCCCAAAATCTTGCCGTCAGTATGTGCATACGAAGTGCATACAGACGGGAAAACCGCCTTTTTTCTCTGTATGAAGGAGCGTTCAAATTCCTCCCTCACCAAATAAATCTTTCTCGTAGAGATACTTGCAGAATATTTTTCCTCGAACTTATTCTTTTATCTGGCTGTTCTCGTCACCACTACAACCACGCTCGCCCGCACGGCAAGCTTGGCTACCAGAGCCCGGTGCGCTTTGCAGCGCAGAACCCGCGTCCCGCCTTGCTGGTCGGAACTGGACAACCTCACCCAACCCAACTACAAGCAAACCAGCCTCAGGACTCACTTACCCGGTGGATCGAAAAGGCGGGTCTCGTCACGAATGTCTCAACGAGAAAAGGCTTGGTGGTGCTCGCGGAGCTTTGCGTTGGTCACAAAATCCTCCTGAAGGTGAGAATAAAGCCTGGAGTAAAGCTGATGATACTCCATGTAACGCTCGTGATTGGACGGGATCGGATCCATGCGATCAATGTATTCTGCCCTCTCTTTAGCAATAAAAAAATCCTTGAAGATGCCGGTCGCCACACCGGCCAAGATCGCGTCTCCCATGGGCGCGCCGATGCGGCTCTTCACGAACACCGTCGGAACGTCAAAAATATCGGTGATCATTCTTCGCCACAGCCGGTTTTTCGCACCGCCCTCGTTCAGAACGATCGGGAGATTCATATTCGGGCAGTGGTCCTGGATGATACGAAAGGAGTCGTACATCGCAAAGGTAACGCCTTCCATCATGGCTCGGACAAGATGGGCCTTGGTGTGATTCAACGAAAGGCCAAATATGACCCCGCGCGCGTGCACATCCCAAAGCGGGGTGCGCTCTCCCATCAGGTAAGGCAAAACGAGCAGGCCATCAGAACCGAGAGGAACGGACTCGGCCTGCTTCTCCATCGAATCGTACGCACTGAAGCCGGGAACGACTTTTTCGGTAGCCACTTCGACCTGGGAAAAGTTGTCGCGCAGATAACGCATGGATTGCCCGCCACAGGTTGTTGCTGCCACCGTGGCAAGCACCTTACGTGAGTCGGTCACGTAGGAGCAGTTGATCATCGTGTCGACGATCAATTCCGGGTTTTCGTGGACGACACCAATGACGCCGCATGTGCCCAGGTTGACCTGGATGTCGCCGGCATTTACTGCCCCGCCCCCTACCCAACCAGCGTTGCAGTCAACCGAACCGGCCGCGACCGGAATTCCTATGATCAAGCCCGTTTCTTCGGCGGCTGCTCCCGTAGTGAACCCAATGATTTCCTCACAGGAGAAAAAGTCAGGCATAATCGCCGAATCCAAACCAATTTTCGCGAGGAGTTCTTCGTCGAACTTGTTTTGCCGAAGGTCATACGCGATTCCATAGAACGCACCCGAAGAGAAATTTGCCGTCGCCTTCCCAGTCAGCTTTAGCCGGATGTACCCATCGATGGTCAGCGCTTTGTATATCCGCGCGAAATCCTCCGGGCGATTCTGCTTTTCCCACATCAGGTTCACAAGCGTGGGGTGATCTTCCAGCCGGTTGCAGCTGACCTCGAAGAGTCGCTTTTCGCCAATATTGTCGCGCAGCCACTGCACTTGTTCCGTAGCTCTGCGATCCATCAGGTTGTACGCGAAGTTGATGGGACGGTGATGTTTGTCCACCATCACGAGCGAAGGTAACGCGGAAGAGTTGGCGATCCCATTGATTCGGTCGGGACGGACCTTTGAAGTCTCAAGACATTCTTTGATGACCTCGCAAGTCGTCTGCCAGTACAAATTAGGGTCATGCTCTGACCATCCGGAGTGACGCGTGTAGATGGGGTATTCGCGATAGGCGTAAGCGAGAATGTTAGCTTGGTCATCGATAATGCATGCCTTGGCTCCGCCCGTCCCGTGGTCTAGCCCGATCAGATAATTAGTCATTGCTCGTTACCGTCGAACCTTCAGTTGAGTTTGTGGACAGATCGCTGGCGGCGGTTCATGACCGTCCCTTAAAAGGCTTCGCCAGGCGAGGGATGGGCCGTGATGTTGCGCCACCACTGGTTCACAATGATGCCTCCAGCGAGTGCCATCGCGACTTGCCATCGTCCCACTGCCAGAATCCCGGTTTCTGGCCAACTTCCGCGATTCCGGTCCGCACGCCAGTGCGCGTATCAGTTCTCCTGCATTCCGAATGGCGGGCGAGTCTGTCTTTGGTGTTCCGGTCCTGTTCGAACCGCACGTTATCGAGTGCTTCAAGGCCCGTGACATCGCTTCCGAAAGCATGAATACGCTCGTTACCTTGAACCACCGTCAATTCATTAGTGAACCCGGAGATAGATCTCGGGTTCAGAGAACCAGAGCTAAAAGGGGGTTTTCGAGCAACCCTTTAAGTCGCGTCAAGAACTCTGCTCCGTAGTTTCCGTCGACAACACGGTGGTCGAAGGTCCCGGTGATGGCTGCAGTAGGTTGCTCTCGGAGCTGGCCGCCTACCCAGACTCCGCACGATTGGATGGCGCCAACGGCCAGGATACACGATTGTGGCGGATTCAAGATGGCGGTGAAGCGCTTGATGGGGTGCTTGCCGAGATTCGAAATCGTGAATGTCCCGTTTTCAAGAAGCTTGGGATCAAATCTGCCGGTGCGGACTTGCTCGATATTGGTGGCGTTCGCCTCTGCGAGTGCGGACAGATTTTTCCGGCGCACATCGCGGACGACGGGCACCACCAAGCCTTGCTCCAACGACACCGCAATCCCGATGTTGACTGATTGGTAGATCCGGATGCCTTGATCCGTAAACGACGCATTTACGAACGGATAGTCCCCGGCCGCGACGGCGGCGCATTTCGCAATGATGTCGTGATAGCCGAACCTGATTCCCTTGAAGTGCTGGTTCAACTCAGACCGAAGCCGGACGCAGGCGGTCATGTCGACTTCGATCTCGGCCATGAAAGTCGGAACCGACGAGCCGGCCGCCATACGTTCGGCAATGATGCGCCGCATGGGCGTTAACGGGACGAGGGAGAAGCCAGTCACATCTCCGGCAGCCTGGGTTGCCGCCGTAGGAGATCCCGCGCTCGCATTGGCGAACTGAGCCACGTCGTTGCGCCGCAAAATATCTTTGCCTACACTGCGATGAACCTCGGCGAAGTCGAGGCCGCGATCACGGGCTTCTTTCTTAGCGGCGGGTGTTGCTTTTAGCGTTTGGTTTGAAGAGCTGGCCTGGACCGTGGGGGTAGTCCCCGCTGCCATGGGAGGGGACTCAGCTACAATGGGGGTGGCCTCCAGCTTTATGGGATGGGGCTCAGCTACGGCGAGAGTGGTCTCCGGTTTTGACGGCACCGCAGCCGGCGTCGTCGGCGCAGACTCGCTCCGGTCATTCGCGGCGAGCGTGCTCGCGGCGGGCTTGGCTTCGAGGGCTTTTAGGTCTCCAGGCTCTCCGACGTATGCGATCACGTCCCCGACTGCTCCGTAGTTGCCCTCTTCCAGCATACGCTTCAGGAGCGTACCCTTGGCGAAGCTTTCAACTTCGAGGACGGCTTTGTCGGTCTCGACCTCCAGCAGAATGTCACCGCGTTTAACGGCATCGCCCTCCTGCTTCTTCCACGAGACCACCAGGAGCTGGTCGGTGTTGGTTCCACCCGACGGCATCGTTATCTTGGTAAGCATCTTTTCTCCTTAATTTGCCTTGTTCTCGCCGCCGAAGGCTTGAATGAGGCCAATCACTTTATCCATCAAAGCTGCTTGGCTACGCACGTTCATGTCCAGCTTGCCGCCGCGGCCAAGCGCATCGTTAGGATTCATGCGCCTGAGGTCGCTCTCGGCAAAATACTGGCGGTCGCTCTCGATCACAACGCGCTTCAGGCCAGCCCCGACGTTCACCTTGGCGATGCCGCGCTCAACGCTCGGCCGGAAATCCGCCTTGTCCACACCCGTCCCACCATGCAGAACCAACGGAACTGAGACACGTTTGTGAAGTTGTTCCAGCAGGTCGAAGTCCAGCTCGACTTTACGCCCTTCAAGGAAATGAATGTTTCCGATGGACACCGCCAGCGCGTCGACACCCGTATCAGTAACAAATCGTGCCGCAATCTCTGGGTCAGTCCGATGACCCTCATGCTGTTGTCCGGTGGATTGATCGGCCATCCCCAGTGAACCAACTTCGCCTTCGACCGCCACGTCGCACGCATGAGCAAACTCGACGAGCTTTTTCGTCATCCCGATGAGTTGATTGATTGGCATTCTTTCGTCGACGAACATCACCATGTCGAAGCCCGTTTTCACGCCCAGGTAGGCCACGTTCATGTCAGTTGACTCGTTCAGGAGCGTCGCTACCGGCACAGAAGCGCTTTGCGCGACTTGCCGTGCGAGCGCGCCGTAGAGACTAATGTCTTCCTTGAATCTGCGCTGCGGGCTAGCTAGATACTCACCGCAGAATCCAACCATGACCGGTGACCGTGCGACCTCGGCAGCACGGACGACAGCGAGCAACGACTCCAGATCCCATGCCTCGAAGTAGCCGACGGCGTATGAGTTTTCCTGCGCGTGCCGTAGAAGGTCGACACATCGGATCGATGACATCGGGTGGACCTTTCTCCTTTTTCTTGGCTACATTAATCTTTCGTCAGCGAACGCGCCGCTTCGATGATGCGCTCCCGGGACGGGACCACGAACTTCTCCATGACGGGCGCGCATGGGATCGGTACATCGTAGGTAGCGACACGCTTGATCGGCGCGTCGAGCAAATAAATCTCGTTCTCTGCGATGTAAGAGGAAAGTTGAGCGCCCCAACCGTTGCTGTAATTATCTTCGTGCACGATCAGCAGACGCCCGGTTTTCCGCACAGAATTGATCACGGTCTCGTAGTCGAAAGGCACTAAGGTCCGCGGGTCGATCACCTCGCAACTGATCCCTTCCTGTTCGAGCGTAGCGGCGGCTTCCATCGCTAAGTACATCATCAAGAGATTGGCGACGATGGTAATGTCCTTTCCCTCACGGCGGACGGCGGCCTGGCCAAAGGGGATGGTGTACTCGCCGTCAGGGACCTCGCCGATCGCAGAGAGCGCTTCTTTCTCTTTGCGCTTGCCCCCGTAAAGCAACTTGTGCTCGAACACCAGAACGGGATTGTCATCACGAATCGCGGTCTTGAGCAAACCCTTTGCGTCGTAAGCTGTTGCCGGACAGGCGACCTTTAGCCCCGGGACGTGGGTAAAGAAGCCTTCGAGACTCTGTGCGTGCTGGGCTCCTCGGCCGGTAGCGCCCACCGGCGCGCGCATTACCATGGGAACTTTGACCCTGCCGCCGGACATGTAGCACATCTTTGCGGCCTGATTAACCATTTGGTCCATGCAGCAGAATAGGAAGTCACCGTATTGGAGGTCAGCGATGGGACGCATCCCGGTCATGGCGGCGCCCACTGCCATTCCCGTGATCAGGATCTCCGAGATCGGGGTGTTCAACACGCGATCATATCCAAACTTGTCGTGCAGGCCCCGCGTCACCGCGAACGCACCGCCATAGCCGCCGTCGGCATCGCTGATATCTTCACCAAGACAGAAGACGCGCTCGTCGCGTTCCATCTCTTCCATGATGGCTTGGTTCAATGCTTGAACGATGGATATCTGTGCCATAATCAATCTTCGTCGTTAATTGTCTGCAGGCGCCGCTCTTGTTGTTCTTGCGCGTCTAATTTTTTTGGCTTCTGTTCCTCGCGGCCGGAATCCCAATCAACATCTTGCCTCTGTTCCTCGCGGCCGGAATTCCAATAGACATCTTTCAAGGCGTCTTCGGGAAGAGGGTCTGGGGAAGATTCGGCTAGCTCGACTGCCCGGTCGACCCGCTCTTCAATGCTTGCATCGATCGCGTCCAACTCGGCCTCGCTCGCAGTTTGTGTCTCCAGTAGCCGGTCGCGGAACAGCTTGATAGGATCACGCGCGAACCAAGACGCCTCCTCCTCGTCCGGTCGATATGCGCAGGCATCACTGCGTGAGTGACCAGCAATGCGGTAGGTCATGAGCTCGAGCAGCGTGGGGCCCTCGCCTCGACGCGCACGCTCGATCGCCCTGGCGGCGGCCTCATTGACAGCTAGAACGTCGTTGCCGTCAATGCGCTCACCGGGGATACCGTAAGAAGCCGCCCGCTCAGCGATGGTCTCGATCTTCATCGTCGCCTTCACGTTCGTCGAAGCACCATATTGGTTGTTTTCACAAGCGAAGACCACCGGCAGGTTCCAGACGGCCGCACCATTGATCCCTTCGTGGAACGCGCCTTCGTTACTGCCGCCATCTCCGAAGAAGCAGATGACGACGTTGTCCGTCTTGCGCATTTTGCAAGAGAAGGCGATACCCGTGGCGATCGGGATGTTGCTGCCCACAATTGCATTCGCCGGAATGGCGCCCACGGAGATGTCGCCAGTGTGCATCGCGCCACCCTTTCCATGGCAGCAGCCGTTGCTCTTCGCATACATCTCACACATCATCGAATCGAGCGATACGCCCTTTGCCAGATCGTGACTCGCGGGCCGATGCGTCGAGGCCATGTAGTCCGTCGGCCGCGTGTCATACAACATGCCGACGGCACAGGCCTCCTGCCCATGCGACTGATGGATGCTGCCGGAGATGCGACCCTCGAGGAAGAGAAAGTAGATGCGTTCTTCATACTTGCGGATGAGGACCATCGATTCATACAAACCGAGTGCTTTGCCCTTCTCTGGCAACGAATTTGCGCTTGGCCTAGGCGCTGCTTGTGAACCGGATGTATGTGCTGTGTCGTTTAGCATGTCGTCAAACTGTGTGATTAATCAAAGGTGCCCATCCTGGTGCGGAGCGGGGTCCTATCGATGTACGATTTCGTTCTTATTTCTACCACGCGCTTCGGTCCGAGATCACTTTTGAAGCGTTTAGCATCCTCTGACGATCTCCTTGCCCGCAGATCACCCTCAGCTTCTGCCCCGGTGGCGCAGGAGGTCTCCCAACACCGCCAAGAGCACGATGGTGCCGACTACGACCCGCGCCCAGTAGGCCGAGACGTTCATCAGCGAGAGTCCGTTGGCGAGCACCGCCGTCAGGAGGGTGCCGAAAATCGTGCCCACGATGGTCCCCTGGCCGCCCTTCAGCGAGGTTCCTCCCAAGATGGCCGCCGTGATTGCCTTCATCAGCCAGCCTTCGCCCACCGACGGTTGACCCGCATCCACGCGGCTTGCGTACATGATGCCTGCCAGCGACGCGAACATCCCGGCCATGGCGTAAACAATCAGCTCTGTGCGCATCACCGGGATACCGACCAGCACGGCCGCGTCCCGGTTCCCGCCGATGGCGTAGAGGTTGCGCCCGAACCGGGTCGAGCGCAACACCCACACCATGATCAACGCCAGCACCAGGAACAGCAGTACCGGCCCCGGGATGCCGAAGAGGCCGCCCTGCCCGTACTTGGTGAAAGCCGGCCCCAGCGGCCTGACCGGATAACCTTTGGTGACGACCAGCGTCATGCCAGCGAAGATTTCCCAGGTGGCCAGCGTGACAATGAACGGATTGAGCTTGAGAACAGAGATAAAGAAGCCGTTGAGCGAGCCCAGGAGCAGCCCGAACACGGCGGTGCATGGGATGACCAGCGGTGCCGGCACGCCCGCTTGGGTCAGCATCAGACACCCGACGATGGCCGAGATCGCCGCGCCGGCACCCACCGAGAGATCGATGCCGCCCAACAGCAGCACCAGAGTCTGTCCCAAAGCCACCAGTCCAACGAAGGAAGCATCCCGGACAACCACCGTGATGTTGAACGGAGTCAGGAAGTTGGGCGTTGCCAGAGCCAGCGTTGTGCACAGCACGATCAGAGCGATCAAGACCCCGGTGGCTTCCCACTGCATGATCGCCTTGAACATTCCGCCGCTGGAATGGACGATCTTGGGATTGGGTGCCCCGCCGGACGATGGTGCGCCGTTCGATTGAACTGGGGTAAGCGCGGCGGGCTCGGTGCTGGCGCTCGCAGAGGTCGCAACCGCGCCGGTCAGCGGCACGTCACGAGACTGGGTAGAGGTAGAAAGGTTGTCGGGCATTGCTCTGGGGCGCGGCTTCCGAGATGGGGAACAGGATGGTTCTGCAAAGAGGACTGGCCCTGTGGCAACGGCGTATTACGAGGTCAGTTCAAAGTGGCGCTGGATGCGATTAACTTGCTGGCGGCGTGATCGGATCAGGATCCTCAGGCGACTCGCCATTGCTGCTCATGGCGATGCCCAACAATCCTTCTTGGGTAGCGTGTTCGGCGGCCACCACGCCCTTCAATTTGCCGAGGTGCATCACCAGGATGCGGTCTGACACGTCGAGGACTTCTGCGATCTCGGAAGAAATGTAGATGATGGAAAGCCCCTGCTGCACGAGTTGGCGCAAGAATGCCTGGATTTCGTACTTTGCCCGCACGTCAATACCGCGGGTAGGTTCGTCGAGGATGAGGATGCGGCAGTCCATGAGCAGCCAACGGGCGATGATGACTTTTTGCTGGTTGCCGCCGCTCAGGGTGCGAATTGGGTTTTCGATGCGTCCCGCCTTGATGCCTAAGTTTTTGATGTAGTCGCGGGTTTTGTCCGCCATTCCGCGCCGGCTCAAGCCGAGCAGTCTTTGGAACTTCTCCATCCCGGCGATACAGAGGTTTTCCCGCACGCCCAGGACAGGAAAGATTCCCTCCTTTTTGCGCTCTTCGGGCAGGTAAACCAAGCGGTCGCGGATCGCCTGCCGCGGATTATGGTAGTCCACCCGCTTGCCATCGACGGTGACTTCTCCGCCGTCCGCCTTGGTCAGACCGAAAAGGCATTTGCCCAACTCGGTCCGTCCAGAACCGACGAGGCCCGACACGCCGAGCACCTCGCCACGCCGGAGATCGAAGCTCACGTTCTCAAACTCCTTGCGCCGGGTCAGACCCTTGACCCGCAGTGCGATGTCGCCACCGGCCGGAGCCTTTGCGCCCGCGCGCAGATCGGAGCGGGTCACCTCCCGCCCTGCCATGTAGCGGACCATCTCGTCCTTGTCCGTGCGACGCGGGTCCAGTTCGGTGATGAACGCGCCGTCCCGCAGCACCGAGATGCGGGTTCCGTATTCCAAAATTTCGTCCAGCCGGTGCGAGATGTAGAAAATCGCGCCGCCCTTCGCCTGGAACCGCGAAATAAATCCGAACAAGCTCGCCGACTCCCGGTCGGTCAGAGAAGCGGTCGGTTCGTCGAAGATGAGGATGTCCGCGTTGGTTGCCGTCGCCCGCGCGATCTGCACCAGTTGCTGCGAAGCGGCACTCAACTCTTTGACCTTGAGGCGCGGGTTGATCCGGTCGTCGATCTCCGCGAGGTGCTCTTCAGCCAAATGCCGGGTAGCCCTCCAGTCGAGGCCGATCCTACCGATGATTTGGTTCCCGAGCACGATGTTCTCTGCCACCGAGAGTTCCGGGCACAGGTTGAGTTCCTGCGGCACCATGGCGATCCCGGCTTTGTGGGCATCCTGCGGGGTGCGGAAATGCAGCGTGTGACCGTTTCGGGCCATCTCCCCGGCGTCGGGGCGCAGACGACCGCAGATGATGTTCATCGTCGTGCTCTTGCCGGCACCGTTTTCTCCGACGAGTGCGTGGACCTCACCGCCACGTACGTTGAGACTGACATTTTTGAGGGCCTGAACACCGGCGAAGGCTTTCGAGATGCCGCGCACCTCGAAAAGCAGTTCTTTGTTCGCCCCTGCTTCCAGCGGACCGTTCGAGTGATCGGCCCGCCGCGAGTTGTTGTTACTGGTCAAGTTCATCGCTCGCGGCGGGCGTTTGGATCACTTGATGATCAATCCGGCCTGTCAACACTTCGCCTTTACTTGGCGGCCTTCAAGGTCTCGGCGGTCACGAGCTTGGCGCCGGTGTCGTGGTCCATCGGGACGGTCTGGCCCCGGTTCTGCGCGACCATGTAGCGCACGGTCCAGTAACCGATCTCGAACTGACGCTGCACCTTGGTGGCCAAGATGGTGCCGTCCCGGACGAAGTCCAGGGTCTCGGGCAGGTTGTCCATGCCCGCGATGAGGATTTTACCCGACTTGCCGGCGTTCTTGACCGCCCGGGCCGCCCCGATCGGGTTGCTGGCGTTGCAGCAGAGGATGCCGTTCAAATCAGGATGTGCCTGCAGGGCGCTTTCCGTCACGGAGATCGCTTGTTCGAGGTTGTCGTTGTCCGGCTGCTCGAACACGAGTTTAACGCCCGGATTTTCCGCGATGGCTTTCTTGAAGCCTTGTACACGGCCTTGGTGCTCGGGCGAGGTCAAGCTGCCAAGCAAGATGGCGATGTTGCCTTTACCACCCATGTGCTGGATGAGGTACTTGCCGAGGTCGTAGCCGTCCTCCACGTCGTTGTGACGGCCGACGAACGGGTACTGGGGACCAGCGTAGGCGTTGAAAGTCATGACGTGGAGGTTTGCCTTCAGCGCTTCCTGCAGCATCTGGCCGTTGGTCGCCGGGTCGAGCGTCGAAACGCACAGGCCGTCCGGCCGGCGCGAGATCGCCGCTTCGATCTTGGTGTTTTCCTCACCCACGTCAGCCTGGGCTGGAGCGTCCCAAATGTACTCCACGTCCACGCCTTCTTTCTTCAACTCCTGGATGCCGAACTCGACACCACGTTTCACCTCCTCGTACCACGGATGCACGAGCTTTGGGATGTAGATGAACGTCAATTTTTTCTTGATCGGAGTGATCGGCGCAGCGTCTGCCGCGTTTGCCGTCGCGTAGCAGCCGAGAGAGGCAGCCAGCGCGAGCGTACAGATGAGATGTTTGTTAAGTTTCATGTTCTGGGGATGGTGGCTATGTTTGGATGGGGAAATCGTTTTTCGACGGTTTAGGACATCACAAGTCCCCCGTCGATGTTCACGGATTGGCCGGTGATATAGGAGGCGTCGTCCGAGGCCAGGAAAGTGACTAACCCAGAAATGTCGTCCGCGGTGCCACCGCGCTTGAGCGGCACCCCTTTGATCCACTCCTGCATGAGTTCGCCGGGCTTGTAATTTCCTAGCAGCTTGCCCCAATGCTCATCGTTGTACGCCCACATGTCGGTGGCGATGATGCCCGGGCAAATGGCGTTGACGGTGATGCCGTGGGGAGCCAATTCTTTGGCTAAACTCTGGGTCATGCCGATCACCGCGAATTTGCTAGCGGCGTAATGCGGTGTGTAGATGAAGCCCTGGCGACCCTGCGCCGATGAGCTGTTGATCAGCCGGCCACTCCCCTGCTTGATCATATGTTTGGCCGCCGCCTGGCAGCATAAGAAAACTCCCGTGCTGTTTACGTCCATCACGAAGTTCCAATCCTTCTCCGAGAGTTTATCTAGTTCCGAGATGGTGATGACGCCCGCGTTCTGCACGGATACATCTACCGCGCCGAACTCCTTCACCGTCTGTTCGTATAGGTTTTCGACCTGCTCTTTTTTGGTGATGTCGCAGGTCACACCCAGCGCCTTGCCGCCCGCAGCTTCGACGCTTTCGAGTGCCTCTTTGGCGGGAGCATTCCGATCTGCGAGCACGATGTTAGCACCCTCCCGTGCAAAACGTCGGGCAATGGCCAGTCCGATGCCACGGCCGGCGCCGGTGACTACCACGGTCTTTCCGGGGAATCGTTTCATCATGAGTTCAGTAGCTCAGTTAAAGTAGGTAATTATCATATGCGATGCCGATATGGCCGTCTGCTTAGGACGGTACCTCGACGAGAATTTTAATGTGAGCGCTATTCGGATCAGCCAGAGCGTCGAATCCTTGCTCAACCACGTTTTCAAGCTTTACCTCGCCGGTAATCGCTTTTTGCACCGGAAGCTTCCCGCTAGCCACCATGCCGATCACCCGCGGCCAAGCGGTGTTCTTGTACGCCCAGCTCCCGCGGTAGGTAAGATCCTTGGTCACCAGCTGGTGCAGATCAATCTCCGTCGGTGCCGTGGGGAGGCCCACCTGGACCAAGGTTCCGCGGCGACGCACGGCCGCCATGCACGTGGCCAGCGCCCGACCGTTGCCGACGCACTCGATGGCCACGTCCACGCCGACACCCGCTTCGGTTTGGCTCCGCACCACCTCCGGCACATCTTGGTTTAGCGGGTCGTAGATGCCGGTGCAAACCTCCCATTTGGCGATCAGCTCCCGCCGGACCGGATTGGGTTCCGAGAGGAATACCTTCGCAGCGCCCGCCGCCGAGGCCGCCATGGCGACCAGCGCGCCGATCGGGCCTCCGCCCGTGATGAGCACCGTGTCCCCAGCCTGGAGCCCCGAGTTCTCGACCACGTTGAGCGCCACGGCCGCCGGCTCGATCATCGCGCCCTGTTCGTCGGAAACTTCCGGCGGCAGTTTGGCGACGTTGTAGTCGTTGACCAAACACCGCTCGGCCAAGCCGCCCCACGGGTAGCTCAGCCCAACCACCGCCAGTCCGTTGCTCAGGTGGCTCAGTCCGCGCTGATCGTAATAATCTCCACCCGGGATGACGTTTGGCTGGACGGACACCCGGTCCCCAGGCCGGACGTCCTGCACCTCAGACCCCGTTTCGAGCACTACCCCGGAAAACTCGTGTCCGAGGATCAGAGGGAGGACCGCCTTGGAGAAAGGGTGGGGCTTCTGCGGGATTTGGATCGGGCCGTGGAGGTACTCGTGGAGGTCCGTCCCGCAGATGCCGCAAAAGGAGTTTTGCAGAAGGACCTGATGGGGACCGCAGGGACCGGGCGCCGCGACGTCGTCCACCCGAAGGTCCTTCCTGCCATGAATGCGAAGCGCTTTCATCCGGTAATTTGGTGGGGAAGGAAAAAGGGGAAAGAAGGCTGGGGACGGTCTTTGCAAGCGTTCTGGCAGACGCGGGTCTCGTTCCCGAGGAGGTCAGGTTGCTCCCCAGAACCATCCGGCTCCCATCCAAAGGCGGATGGCAGCAGGACGATCACCGCGGGTAACGCTCTGGTCAGCATCGGGGGGAAGATGCGTTTTCGGTTTGTTCACCAAGATGAACTATTCGTAATAAAGATTGCGAATTAACCGAGCTTCATAGGCTATAGGTCAGTTGGCTGTTCACCGTCAAACAATTTTTTCATCAAATGCACTTTTGTAAAATCGGGGAAAATTCACCGGGTTCGACCAGGGCCGCCGTCGGGTCGTCCCAGCGGACACCCAGTCTCCCGGTGACGGGGTTACCACCCCTGCCCTCTTTGTGGGGGGCGTCTTGCGCGCGAAGGGGGACCAACGCCCCGCGGGCATCGGCCCGGGGAGGGTGGCCCAGCCACCGCTTGATGCCTGGCGCCCGGGAACGTACGGTCGTCTCCAGAATGCCACCTCTGACGAACCTATCCGCGCCGTGGTCGCACGGCGGGGGAGCATACGGTGGTCGATGGATGTCACTCCCCAACACGGACCTCCAACCAACCGTCCTGTCCCGATGAACCCTGTGAAGAGAGGCCGACGAAAGACCACCCCGTCGAATCTCCTGGGCCAGAAGAACACCCTGGCGAGAGTCACCTGGCTCTACCACCACCAGAAGCTGACACAACAGCAGGTGGCCGCTGAAATGGGCTTGTCCCGGCCGACCGTGGTCCGCCTGCTACGCCAGGCGATGGAGTCGGGCATCGTCACCATCTCCCTGCGCTTGGACGTGCTGAGCCAAATGGAACTTTCCGCCCGGATCGCGCAGCGGTTCGGGCTGAAGGAGGTCTTCATCGTGCCGACCTCCCTCGAACACGGCGAGGCCGACGTCCTGCGGGCCGTCGCCGAGACGAGTGCGCTCTACCTGGAAAACTCTCTGCGGCCGAACCAGATCCTCAACGTCACCTGGGGGAGAACTCTCCTGCAGGTGGCACGCTCCCTCCAAGAGCACCCGGTCAAAGGCGTGGTCATCGCCCAGACCCTGGGCGGACTCAACAGTGGACACGTCATCAACCCCTACCGGGTGGCGTCGCTTTTCGGTGAGAAACTTCACGCTCCCGTGCACCATCTGTCCGTGCCGATGATGGTTGCCTCCAAGAAACTGCGGGAGTTGTTCCTCTCCGACCCCAGCGTGCAGGCGACGCTGGCCGTCGCCCGCCTGGCGGCAATGACCTTGGTCAGCGTCGGCAAGGTGGACCACAGTGCCACCGTGGTGCAGACCGGACTGCTCAGCGCGTCGGTCATCGACCAACTGAAAGCGCGGGGAGCGGTGGGTGACATCTCCGGCCGTTACTTCGACCGCGAAGGCAAGCGGATCCTCGGGGACGTGGACGACCGCATGCTGGCGCTGTCATGGAAGGATTTCCAGTGCCTCGGGAACTTGGTGGCGGTCGTCTGCGGCGTGGACAAAAGGGACGCCATCCTCGGCGCCCTGCGCACGGGCGTGCTCAGCTGCCTGATCATTGACGACCAGACCGCCCTAGCCTTGCTTGAGGCGGACGAGGGTGAGACTACGTCAGAGTCATTCCGGTCCGCTGGGTAGATGCGGAGGGACGAATACCCAGCCCCGGTGTGTAGAGGTAGAGTCGAGTGAAACCGCGGACGCGGACTTCCTCCATCACGCGGCCGACCAGGGCAGCGCCGACGCCGCGATCGCGATGTTT
>CAXTQD010000090.1:0-5906 GCA_964246175.1 uncultured Chthoniobacterales bacterium
ACATCTCCAAGCAGGTCGAGTTCCTCGACAACGCCGCGTCGAGCGGGGTGGACGGGCTGATGTTCGCCGCCAACGACCCCGTGGCCATTTCGCCCGTGCTGCGCAAGGCGCTCAAGGCCGGCATCACGGTGGTCGGCTACGACGCCGACTCGCAGCCCGACGCGCGGACGTGGTTCGTGCAGATGGCGACCCCGGACGGCGTGGCCAAGGCGCTGGTGGACAGCATGGTCAAGGACATCGGCGGCTCGGGGGACATCGCCATCGTTACCAGCTCATTGACCGCTCCCGGCCAGAACGCCTGGATCGCGGAGATCAAGAAGTACATCGCCGCCGACAAGATCCCGCTGAACATCGTCACCATCCTGCCTTCGGAGGAAGACCAGCAGCTCGCCTTCAACAAGACGGGCGAGATCGTCAAGGCTTACCCGAACGTCAAGGGCATCATCGGGCTGTCGAGCGTGGCCGGTCCCGGCGTGGCGGATGCCATCACCCGTGCGGGGTTGATCGGCAAGGTCAAGGTCGTCAGCCTGTCCACGCCCAACCAGATGAAGCCCTTCATCAAGTCGGGCTGCGTGGTCCACGACGTTCTCTGGAACCCCGTGGACCTCGGCTACGCGGCCGGCTACGTGATGCGCGCGTCGGTCGACGGCACGCTCAAGCCCGGCGCAACGGAAGTGGAAGCGGGGCGCTTGGGCAAGCTCAAGATCATCAACGGCAGCCAGGTGCTGCTCGGCGCGCCGACGGTGTTCACGAAGGAGAACGTCGACCAGTTCAACTTCTAAGGCGCAGCATACGCTGACACAAAAGGGGCTGCCTCTTCGCGGAGGCAGCCCTTTTTTCTATGCGTCGAAGAGATCGCTCCCCTTCGCGGCGTTCTCGAAACCTTCGTCGGGCGGCAGGTCCCTCCCGCGCGACGCTTGCACGGAGAGGGCGTCGCAACGCTCGTTCTCGACGTTGCCCGCGTGGCCGCGCACCCACAGAAACGTCACGTCGTGCCGGCCGCAGAGTTCGAGGAGACGCGCCCACAGGTCCCAGTTGACCCGCTGGCCTTCCTTGTGCCGCCAGCCCTTGGCCTGCCAGCGTTTGGCCCAGCCGAGGCCGATGCTCTGCTGGACGTACTGGGAGTCGGTGTGCAGACGCACGGTGCAGCGGTGTTTGAGGACCGCTAATGCCTCGATGGCGGCGGTGATCTCCATGCGGTTATTGGTGGTGCGCCGGTAGCCGCCGGAGAGTTCCTTGCGGTGGATGCCCTGTAATAGAACCGCCGCGTATCCGCCCGGACCGGGGTTACCCAGACAGGCGCCGTCGGTGTAGATGGTGACGGGCTTTGGCGTAGCGGACGTTGTCACAGAAAAATTAGAGACTGCCTCGGAGAGGCATCCCTACCATTGTGCCAAAGGCCGCTCAAGCGGCCAGCGCGCGGGAGAGCGCCTCTTGCAGCGCCGTCAGCTTGACCGGCTTGCTGACGTAGTCGTCCATGCCCGCGGCCAGACATTTCTCTTTGTCGCCCTGCATGGCGTTGGCGGTCATGGCGATGATGGGCGTGTGCTTCCGGTTCCCCTCGCGTTCGCGGATACGGCCGGTGGCCTCGTAGCCGTCCATCTCGGGCATGTGGCAGTCCATCAGCACCACGTCGTACGGGATGCGTTCGAGGGCTTCAAGGGCTTCGAGACCGTTGGCGACCGCGTCGGCGGGATAGCCGAGCTTCTGTAATTGCCCGAGGGCGACGCGTTGATTGACCATGTTGTCTTCGGCCACCAGAATCCGGAAGCCCTCGCGCTTCTTCGGCGGGGCATCGGTCCCTGCTCCCGCCTGCCGGGCCGCGACGCGCGGGGCGAGGGCGTCTACCAGGGAATTGAGCAGGAGCGTCTGGCGCACCGGTTTGAACCGGCACGCCTCCACGCCCGCGCGGGCGAGTTCGTCCGAGGGTGGCGTCTTACCGAAGGGGGTCAGGAGCACGAGGCGCGTCGAGGCGAGCGCCGGCTCGGCCTTGATGGCGCGGGCCAATTCCAGCCCGTCGGTCTCCGGCATCTGGAGGTCGACAACCGCCGCCGTGTAGGGACGTTTTTCCTCGGCGGCCTTCTTGAGGGTGGCGAGGGCTTCCTTCGCGTTGCACGCGGTGCCGTTGCCCACCTTCCATGCGCCGACCTGCCGGTGCAGGAACTGCCGGCTCGTCTCGTTGTCGTCCACCACCAGCACGCGCGTGGTCGCGGGCAGGGGCGGCGGCACGTCGGGCATCGCGCCGGGCTGCTTCGTCAGCGGCACCGTGAACCAGAACGTCGTCCCCTTGCCCGACTCGCTGTTCACGCCGATCCGGCCGCCCATGCGCTCAACCAACTGCCGGCTGATCGCCAGCCCCAAGCCGGTGCCACCGTACTTGCGCGTCG
The DNA here is from genome assembly GCA_964246175.1 of uncultured Chthoniobacterales bacterium. Classification (GTDB taxonomy): domain Bacteria; phylum Verrucomicrobiota; class Verrucomicrobiia; order Chthoniobacterales; family SZAS-18; genus CAHJWO01. Next base: position 2,388 of record CAXTQD010000090.1, read on the forward strand.
TGGAAAGGTCCGCTTGCTCGAACGCCTGGAACAACCGCGCCCGCGCTTCCTCCGAAATCCCGATGCCTGTGTCAGCCACCTCGAAGCGCAGGGAGGCCACCTCGGGTGTGTCCTCGCCGTCGCGCCGCACCCGCAGCGCCACCTCGCCGCGCTTGGTGAACTTGATACCGTTGCCCACGAGGTTAGTAAGCACTTGTCTCAACCGGCCGGGGTCGCCGTGCAGGTGCGTGTCCACGCCGGGGTCGACGCCGCCGATGAGTTCGATGCCCTTGGCCTGCGCGCCGCTGGCGAGGATTTCCAGGGTGCTCTCAATCACGTCCTGCAAGTCGAAGTCCATCTTTTCCAACTGGAGCTTGCCGGCCTCGATCTTGGAGAAATCCAGAATGTCGTTGATGAGCGTCAGCAGCGAGTGCGTGCTCTCGCGGATCGCCTCGGTGAAGCTTCGTTGCTGCGCGTCGAGGGTCGTGTCGAGCAGCAGGCCACTCATGCCGATGACGCCGTTCATCGGGGTACGGATTTCGTGTGACATGTTCGCCAAGAACTGGCTGCGCGCACGGGTAGCCTCCTCGGCGATCTGGCGGGCGCGGACGAGTTCGGCCTCGGCGCGCTTGCGCTCGGTGATGTCGAGGGCCACGACGCCGAGCCAGCGCCGGCCGTCGGGCTGCGCGAGCGGGAACTTGAGCGTCAGCCAATCCCGTAGCACGCCGTCGCGCGCGGGCACGGTCTCGGTGAACTCGAACGTGCGGTTCTCCGCGAGCACGCGCCGGTCGTCGGCGGTGACGGCGGCGGCGGCCTCGGGTGGCAGCCACTGGTCGTTGTTCTTGCCCAGGAGGTCGTCCACGCGCACGCCGAAGGCTTCCTCCATCCGTTTGTTGGCGAGGACGACGCGGAGTGCATCGTCTTTCATCAGCACCACGGCCGGAGTGTGTTCGAGGAAGCTCGCCAACCGGTCCTGCACGGCTTGGAAGGCGACCTGGGCGCGGCAGCGTTCGCCGAACTGCACGATCAGGCTGACGAGCGTGTCCATCGTGGCGACCAGTTCCGGGTCTGGTGTGCCCAGGTCGGCGCTGAAGAACAGGAGCACCCGCCGTGTCCGCCCGTCCTCCCCCTCGCGCAGCGGCAGACCGAAGGCCCGGTGCAGCCCGGCCTCACGGGCCAAGTCCGTGCGCCGGAACCGTCCATCTTTGACCACGTCCCCGACCCACAGCGGCTCCCCGCCCTGCCAGACGAGGCTGGGCAAGCCCTCACCGTCCGCGAACCGCCAAGTGCGGCTACCATCGCGGAAATGCTCCAGGCGCGACGACGCCGACACGTCCGCCGACTGTATCCAGCCTTCGGACAACCGCAGCCCGTCCACGGAGGCATCGGCCGTCCACAGTTCACCCAGCTGCCAGTCGAGGTGCGTGCAGATCGCCTCCAGGAAGCGCGGCGCGGCCTCCTCCATCGATACGCTCTCGGCGGCGACGCGGGCAACGGCGTGCTGGACGCCGATGCGCTCCTGGGCACGGCGGCGCTCGGCGATCTCGGTGCTGAGACCGGCGTTGGTTTGCGCGAGCACACTGCCGAGCGCCTGGCGGTGGCGCAGTTCGCGGCGGATGAACAGGAACCCGGCTGTGAGCACCCCGAGGCAGAGCAGCCCGACGCCGGCGAGCGTGCTTTCTTTGGAGACGACGCCCCGGTCGCGTGCGGCGGTGCGTTCGAGCAGCAGACGATTTTCCACGGCGATCATTGCGTCGCCAACGTGGTCGACCCGGGTCATCGCCTGCCGGCCGCTGCCGTTCATGTACTGTGGCCCCAAGGCGATCACCCCCAGCGTGCGGCGCTGGTCGATGCGCTCGCGCGTGACGGCGAGCTTGGCGCGTACGGCCTCGGCGAACTCGTCGGCCCGACGCACCTGCCCGGGGTTGTCGGCCACCAGTTGACGCAAGGCGGCGAGCTGGTCGGGCAGCGTTTCCACCGCCACCTCGTAGGGTTGCAGGAAGGTCTCCTGCCCCGTGGAAGAATATCCTCGCTGGCTGCTCTCGGCCGCCTGCACCTGGAGCAGCGCGTGCTCGATGCTCCCGATCACCTCCACGGTGTGCGCGACCATCTGGTCGTTGGACAAAAACCGCTGGTCCTCCCAGAACGTCAGCGAGATGACCCCCAGAAACAATGCGAGCAGCACCGCGAAGCCCCGGTTTAGACGACGCTCGGCCGGCGCGCGCCGCCGTAGCGCCAGCGCAAAAGCAGCCTGCTGCGCCAATGCGCTGAGCTTATCGAGTTGGCCCGCCGAAAACCGCCGCGGCACGGTGTCCATCACGCAGAGCGTGCCCACGGCATGCCCCTCGGGCGAGCGCAGCGGCACCCCGACGTAGGCGTGGAAGTGCGGCGGCTCGGTCACCAGCGGATTGTCCGCGAAGCGGGCGTCCTTGCTGGCATCGGGCACGACCAGCGCCTGCTCGGGCCGCAGCAGCGCGTAGGAGCAGAACGCCCGCTCACGCGGCACTTCGGTGACCTGGAGGCCGACGCGGCTCTTGAGCCAATTGCGGCGTTTGTCGGCGAAGGCGATGAAGGCCACCGGCACCCCGCAGACTTCCGCCGCCTGCCGGGTCAAGTCGTCAAAGACCGGCTCGGCCGGGGTGTCCATGATCCCGCAGCAGCGCAAGGCGGCAAGGCGGGCTGATTCATCGGGTGGCAGCGGGGCAGCGGGCATGGGAACCGAGGGTTCTGCCCTCGGTCACGAGCGAGCTTTCCCCTGTGTAAACATAGGAAAGCACCTTCCGAGCCAGCACTGCTCCCGCCGTGTGCGCCAGCCCCGGGTCAGAACCCGTCAGGCCGGCGTCGGCGGCTTGTGGACGGACAGCCCGCCCGAGAACGACGCCCCGTCGTCCATCGCCAGCCGGAACGTGCTCAGGTTGCCCTGGATGTGGGCCGTGCCCTTGAGCGCGGCGCGCTCGGACACCTCGACGTTGCCCTCGACGAGGCCAGCGCTGGTGAAGTTGATCACCCGCACGGTGGCCGCGCGGATTTGGGCGTGTTCGCCGATGACGAGGTCGTCGCCCTCGATGCTCTCGCCGTCGAAGCGGCCTTCAAAGAGCAGTTCGCCTTTGAACTTCATGGTTCCGGTGATCTCGACGGATTGGGCAACGCGGCTGGTGGGTGTCATAGGGTGTTCGTCCAACGCGGAGACTATCGGGTGAAGCCCGGCGCGTCAAACGTCCAACTTCCCCTCGCGCATTTGGTTTGACCCGGAGGGTGTTGCGGCGGTGAAATGAACCTCTCAATCCCCACCCAACATGGACCTCGGACTCAAAGACAAAGTAGCCGTCATCACCGGCGGCAGCATCGGCATCGGCTTGGCGGTAGCGGAAGCACTCGCCGCGGAGGGCGTTCACCTCGTGCTCGCCGCCCGGGGTGAGGAGCGCGTCGAGGCCGAGGCGCACCGGCTTCACGAGCGCTACGGCGTCCGGACGTGCGGAGTCGCCTGCGATGTCGGGACCCGGGAGGGGACGGACGCCCTGATCGCCGCGGTCGAGCCGT
>CAXTQD010000090.1:5916-10716 GCA_964246175.1 uncultured Chthoniobacterales bacterium
ACGATCCTCGAAGCGCCCGACGACAAGTGGCAGTACTACTGGGACCTGCACGTCATGGCCGCCGTGCGGCTGGCGCGGGGGCTGGTGCCGACCATGCAGCGGCGCGGCGGCGGGGTGATCCTGCACAATGCCTCGATCTGCGCCAAGCAGCCGCTTTGGTACGAGCCGATCTACAACACGACCAAGGCGGCGCTGATGATGTTCTCCAAGACGCTGTCGGCCGAGGTCATCAAGGACAACATCCGCGTCAACACGATCAACGCCGGTCTGATCCTGACCCCGGACTGGAAGAACACCGCGCGCAAGCTCACCGCCGACACCGGCGGCGACTGGGAAGGCTACCTGGCCTCGGTTGCTAACGAGCACACACCCACCAAGCGCTTCGGCACGCCCGAGGAGTTGGCGAGCTTCTTTGTGTTCCTATGTTCGGAACGCGCGAGCTACTGCGTGGGCTCGACCTACTACGTGGACGGAGGCATGCTCAAGACAGTGTGAGCGGGGTCCGCCGATTGCAGGGCAGACTCCTTTGCTGTGACGCTCTAATAGTGTCGCGGTTCTGCACCGGTCAGCCGGGCGTAGGGAGAGTCGGCCAAACCGGGGTCAGCGTCGTTGCGTTCCGGGGTGCCGCTGCTAACCACAGGGACATCCGGCTTGGTGGCAGCGCATGCGCCGAGGATGAGCAACAGGCTGGCTGCGGCGAAGAGGCGACCGAGGCGGTGCAAAATAGGTTTCATCGATTCAGGTCGTCCAGAAGCCGCCGTGCACCCGCCGGTCGAGTTGCAGGGTGGAAGGTGACACATTCATCAGCGGAGGAAAGACTCGGGTTAAGTGATATTCCTGCGCCCGGAGGTGGCAAGATTCTTTGTACAAATTGCGGCAGAGCGTCGCGGAGGCGCCCGGCTGGGTCGCGTTGTCAAAGTCCAGGCTGACGTAGCGGCCGCAGACTTCCTTCAGGGTCGTGGACGCACCGACCTGCCCACTAGTGGACCGCCAAGGCCAGCGACGCCGCCCCGAACGCACCACCCTCTTCGTCCTTCAACCGGTCACTGGACCTGGAGGATGAGATAGGCCGTTGATCCGAGTTGGACCTGTTCACCCCGGCGTTTGCCAATGAGCAACCGTCCGAGCGGTGAAGATGGAGTGAGGACAAGAACCTCGACGGTTCCACAAAGCACCTCCGTGCCTCCGGCAGCCGGACCGAGGAAGTACCACAAACGCTCGCCGTCGTTCTCCAGTCCGACGAGCGCGCCGAGGCCGATCGGTTCTGCGGGTGGGAGGGTGCGCAGACCCAGCGATGCGTACTGCTCGCGTGCCTGCTCGGTTTCAACGACTTGGCGCGACTGGCCGTGCGCCAGGTACGAGGCTTCGAGGCCGCGCGTGTCATACTTGTTCTCGGCCCGGCTTTGCTCGTCGGTGGCTTCGGCGTGAGCAACCTGCGCGGCTTTGGCGTAGCGGTGCAACTCGGCGTCCAGGCGGGCGATGATCTCGTTGACGATGGTCTGTTTGTTCACGGCGTGGCAGCAGCTTGGTGGTATTCCGCCAATGGTCAACGGCTACCACACGGCCGACCTGCCCGATTAGTCATTCGGCCGCGGGGGGGGGCAGGAACCGGTCCGCGATGCGTTCGACGCCTCCACGCGGTCCGGCGACCGGCTTGTAACCAGCGGCAGCGGCGTCCCAGACGGCTTTGACGGGATGGGATAGATCGGCATTTCCGCCTCCGCCTTTTTGTCCACGATGCGCTTGCCGTCCAGTCGGTCGGGCACGACGCCTTTTTCCCGCCAGTTCCGTAGCGCGACGAGCAGGTCCGGGAAATGGTTGATGCCCGGGCCGCCGCCGTGGGCCATGCCGGGGATGAGGTAGAACTTGAAGGACGACTGCATCTCATTATCGGCGCCGAAGTTAATCGCCGCCAGGTTTTTCTTCGCGCCGAAGACCCACTTAAAAAAGGTACAGATTGCCATGCGCACCGTCGAAGGACGCCCCGAACGGAATCCCGTTGAAGATCCGCTCGCCCGTGACGGCGTGGCGCGGTCCGTCGAAGAGTTTGCGCAGCGCGTCGGCGTGCGCGTCGGGTCTTTCTCCATGGCCAAGGCGATCACCGCCTCGATGTCCTTGGGCGTGCAGCGTGGATCGGAGACGAACTTGCCGGCCACCGCCGGACCTTCCCGCGGGGCCATGTATTCGTTCCCCGCCGCGACAACGGCGTCCTGCTGCGACTTCGTGAAGGAGCATTTGCTCAAAATTTGGTCGTTCCACAAGAAGTAGGCGTGCAGTGGCGTGCGGCAATGCGCGGCAATCGTGGCCAAGATGCCGTCATAATCCTCTGGATAACGCTGCGCTTCCTGAAGCGCCTGCTGGCCGCCGGTCGAGCCACCGCTAAGGTAGGCATAATCTTGGGCCCTGCCGTAGTAGGCGCGGACCAACTGCTTGGCGGCCACCGTCATCAGGTGCGTGGCGCGGAACCCGAAGTCCTTCCACACCTCTGGGTTGCCGAGTCCAGAGTCCGCGTTGGGCGCGGTGCCCATGTCGGTCGTGACGGCGGCGTAGCCTCCGGCGGCCGGGGTGGACAGAGTGGCCGGATTGATGTGCCCCGCCGCCCCGCCGTTGCCGAGGCCGAGCAGGCAGCCGTTCCACTTCGCGGGGTCCGGCAGCCACATCTCGACGTTGATGTTGGAACCCTTGGCCGGGTTGAGCATCAGTCTGACGATGGTGCGCGGGGGCAGGTTGGGCTGGACGTGCCCGTTGGGCAGCGTCAACGTCGGCACGTCGGTGCGTTCGACCGAGGTGATCGCACCGCCGTTGATCGGCAGTGTTCGCAGGGCGGCCAGGCGGTCGTCCGCAGGAGCGGGAGAGGAGTTGTTTTGCACGTTCTGTCCGGGGGCGACAGCGATGCCGAAGAGGGTCGCCGCGCAGAGGAGAATCCTTCTTCTGTTCATTCGATGGCAGGCGAAAGCAAGCAGCCAAAGTGTGTCTCATCTCCTTCCGCGGAGCATCTCTCAAGGAATTAAGCTCACGGTAGAAACCACCAGGAAAGGATTCACGTGGCCGGGGAGGTCTGCTTACGGTTAGACTGTGGTACGGCTGGTCGGTCCCGATGCCGCTCCCCTCCCCGTATGAGCATCGTCATCGCCCTGGCTGCCTTGCTTTGCTGATGGTCGCCGCCTACCGGGGATATAGCATCATTCTCTTCACGCCCATCGCCGCCTTGGCGGCAGTGCTGCTCACGGACCCTGCCGCCGTCGCGCCGGCCTTCTCGGGCGTGTTCATGGAGAAGATGGTCGGTTTCATCAAGCTCTATTTTCCCGTCTTCCTGCTGGGGGCGGTGTTCGGCAAAACCGTGGAGTTGTCGAGGTTCTCGCGCTCGATCGTCGCCGCGGCCACTCGCCTCTTCGGGCCGCGCCAAGCCATCGTGGTGATCGTGGCCGTGTGTGTGCTGCTCACCTACGGCGGCGTCTCGCTCTTCGTCGCGGTGTTCGCGGTGTATCCGTTCGCGGCGGAGATGTTCCGCCAGAGCGCCATCCCGAAACACCTCATCCCGGCGACGATTGCGCTCGGTGCCTTCAGCTTCACGATGGACGCGCTGCCGGGCACACCCCAAATCCAGAACATCATCCCGACGAGCTTTTTCAGCACGACGGCGTGGGCTTCTCCCTGGCTCGGGAGCATCGGTAGCCTGTGGGTGCTCGGTGCGGGTCTCATCTTCCTGCAATGGCGGCGGCACCAGGCGCAGGCCAGCGAGGAGGGCTATGGGTCTATCTTGCGCAACGAGCCGGAAACACCCGAAGACACGGCGCTGCCCCACCCTCTGACCCTCCTGCCCCTGGTGGCCGTCGGGGTGATGAACGCGCTTTTCACCGTCTGGATTCCGCGCTGGTACGGCAAGACGCACACCCTCCAGCTCGCGGGCATGAAGGATCCGGTGCAGACGGACACCTCCAAGCTGACCGCCATCTGGGCGGTGGAAGGGGCGCTCGTGGTCGGCATCTTGTTGGTGTTGGCGTGCGCCTTTCGCACCGTGCGCGGCCGACTGGCCGAAGGACTCAAAACCGCCGTCGCCGGCTCGCTCCTGGCGACGATGAACACGGCGTCGGAATATGGCTTCGGCGCGGTGATTGCCGTGCTGCCGGGCTTTTTAGGCGTCGTCCACGCGCTGGAACATGTGCCGAATCCCCTGGTCAACGAAGCGGTGAACGTCACCTTGCTCGCCGGCATCACCGGGTCGGCCTCCGGCGGTCTGAGCATCGCCTTGGCCGCGCTGGCGAACCCCTTTCTCACCGCGGCGCACGCGGCGGGCATCCCGCCGGAGGTGCTGCACCGCGTGGCGGCCATGGCGAGCGGAGGCATGGACACACTGCCCCATAATGGTGCCGTGATCACGGTGCTGGCGGTCACGGGCTTGACCCACCGCGAGGCTTGACGCGATATCTTCTGCATCACATTGATCAAAACCTCCGCCGTGTTCTTGGTGATCGCCGTCTTTTACGTGAGCGGTCTTGTCTGATCATGGAACAACCTCTGCAAGGAAAATCCGCGCTGGTGACCGGCTCGACCAGCGGACTCGGCGAAGGGATCGCCCGCGCCCTGGCAGCCGCGGGCTGCCACGTTGTGCTCAACGGCTTCGGCGAAGCGGCGCGCATCGAGCAGACCCGCGCCACCCTGGCCGCCGAACACGGGGTGCAGGTACATTACCATCCTGCCGACTTGACCCGGCCGGATGAGATCGCCGATTTGATGGCGCGGGCCGGGGAGTGGTTCGGCGGCGTGGACATTCTGGTCAACAACGCCGGGGTGCAGTTT
>CAXTQD010000090.1:10726-15251 GCA_964246175.1 uncultured Chthoniobacterales bacterium
AGTGGGACCTGATCATCGCGCTGAACCTGTCGGCGGCGTTCCACACGACCAAGGCCGCGTTGCCCGTCATGCGCCAGCGCCGCTGGGGCCGGATCGTCAACATCGCCTCGGCGCATGGCTTGGTAGCCTCCCCCTTCAAGTCGGCGTACGTGGCGGCCAAGCACGGCTTGGTAGGACTGACGAAGGCCGCCGCCCTGGAAACCGCCGAGGCGGGTATCACCTGCAACGCGGTTTGCCCGGGCTACGTGCACACCGAGTTGGTGAGCCGGCAGATCGACGATCAGGCGCGCGCCCGGGGCATCCCGCGGGAGCGCGTCATCGACGAGGCCTTCCTCTCCAAGCATCCGACCCGGGAGTTCGTGCAGGTCGAACAGGTCGCCTCCTTGGTGCAGTATCTTTGCTCCGACGCCGGGGCGGCCATCACGGGCGCGGCCTTGTCCGTTGACGGCGGATGGACGGCGATTTGATCGGGCTGGCTGCCCAGCCGTCGGCGGCAGCGGTGGCAGGTAGCCTCGCGCTCCGCCGTGTGCGCGCCAGCCGCGGACGACCCGGCTCATCGGCAACAACGCTACCCCCGTGAGGGCCGCGGTCCACAGAAACGTGAACTGGTACTGGCTGTGCGCCGCGTCCATGAACGCGCCCATCAGATAGTTGCCGACAATCAGCCCGTCGAACCCGAACACGTTCAAACCGGCGGAGAACTGGCCGAACTCCTCCTTCGGGAACAACGCCATTGGGTAGTGATCAACGGCGTGTTGCCCGTGGCTCGACTCGTGTGAGCGTTCGGGATGCTTTCAACAACGGTGATGCACCGGTGCCGACAGTGTGGCAGCGGGCGCATCCGCAAGAACGGCCACACGGTGCGCGGGGGGCACAAAGGGCCGAGGGTTTGGAGTGCCAGCGCACCTTGGTCTTGGCCCCTCAAGGACCACGCTACGATCAAGCCTTCAAAGACCGAGTGCTTTGCGCCGATCAGGACCGCATGAGCCTGCGAGGGATCAAAAGAACCTTCGGGGTGTGCTCCCAAACCGTCATGGTTTGGCTGGGGAAAAAAAGCGGAAAGTCTGCCGGCCTTCGTGGACACGCTCTTGCCCGGCCAAAACGGCGACGCGCTCGCACTCGATGAACTTTGGAGCTTCGTGGGCAGCAGAGCCCACCAACTTTGGTGGTGGGTGGCGCTTTGCCGACGCACCCGCCAGATCGTGGGCTGGACACTTGGGGGACAGAAGTTTGCAAAACGCCAGCGATTTGCGGGCCGCCCTACCCAAGGGCGACCGGGGCCGCGCTACCCGCAGCGACTACTGGGATGCCTACGCCGCGGCGTTCCCGAAGAGAACGCATCGCTGCGAGCGCACCTACTCGCCGGCCTACCTCATGCCCTCGGGTGGCAAGGGCGCGCCTTGTGCCCGCAAACACCGGATGCACTTGGAACTGCTGGCGCGGATGCTCCGGGACGAACTGCCGGAGCGCATAGCCGACATGGGGACGATGGCACAAGCGTTCGCCGCCCTGCGGTCGTACCCTACCATCGGCGACTTCCTGGCTTACCAGTACGTGACTGACCTGAACTACAGCATGCTGACCAACTTCAGCGAGACAGAGTTCGTGGTGCCCGGCCCCGGTGCGTTGTCGGGTCTGCGCAAGTGCTTTGCTGACACCGGCAGGCTCACCGCGCCGAGGTCATCCGGCGGGTACAGGAACGACAGCAAGAATGCTTCGCTGCTGTAGGTGCCACGTTCCCGCCGCTGCCGGGACGCTCGTTGCAGCTGATCGACGTGCGGAACCTGTTCTGCGAGGTGGACAAGTACGCCCGAGTGGCCTACCCGCAGTTTGTTGGCGTGGATGGTCGAAGCCGCATCAAGCAGCGCTTTCAACCATCGACGGCAGTGCTATCACCGTGGTATCCGCCCAAGTGGGACATCAACGAGAGGCCGAAATGCGCGCGCTGGGATAGGGATGCAGTTTGAGCAAACATAAAACCACTGTCCTTGCGACGCAGAGTTGTATGTCGTCGTGCGTTGCATTTGCGGTCGGATCGCCCTCGCCACGAGCCACAAAGCACTCCTTGCCAAGCTCAACGCTGGCTCCTATAAAGAGTTGTGTCCGACGAGGATCCGAACAGAGCGGAGGCTGTCCCGGTGCGCCCGGCGAACGTGTTTTTCGTCAGCCTCAAGGAACACCGGGTCTACCGCGTGGCGCTGGGCTACGCCGTTGGGGCTTGGCTGGTTCTCCAAGTAGCCGCTATCGTGCTGCCCGGCTTCGCCGCGCCGCCGTGGGTGTTGCGGGCGCTCATGATCTTGCTTGCCCTGGGCTTCGGCGCAGCGCTGCTGGCGGGCTGGGGTTATGATCGCCGCGCGTCCGGGCGTCCACTGGTGCCGCGCGCGCCACATGTACGGGTGGCGTGGATCTTGACTGCCACTCTGCCCGCCGTGCTGGTGACGCTGTTTATCCTCCTGCGTCTCCTGCCTCAACCCAGGCCCGCCGTTGCACCACCATCACCACCGTCTGTCGCCCGCGTGCCCGCCGCGCCGGAAAAATCGGTAGCGGTGTTGCCTTTCGAGAACATGAGCGCCGACAAGGACAACGCGTTCTTTGCCGATGGCGTGCAGGACGAGGTGCTCACCGATTTGGCCAAGGTCGCTGACTTGAAGGTCATCAGCCGCACCAGCGTCATGCAGTATAAAGATACCAACCGCAACGTGCGCGACATCGCTACGCAACTCGGCGTCGCCCACATCGTCGAGGGGAGCGTCGAACGTAGCGGCGGGAAGGTGCGCGTGCGTGCGAAACTCATCGACGCGCGCACAGATACCCAAACCTGGGCAGAAAAATATGACCGTCAACTGGCCGACGTGTTCGCCATCCAGAGCGAGATTGCCCAGACCATCACTGACCAGCTCCGCTTGCAACTCTCCCCGCGCGAGGCGGCGGCCATCCAGGAGCGCCCTACCGTCGACCTGACCGCTTACGATCTGTACCTGCATGCCAAGGAACTCTTCGACCAGACAGGTTACGCCAGCGGCGACCGCAAGAACCTGCCTGACGCCGTGCGTCTGCTCGACGAGGCGGTGACCCGCGACCCGAGGTTCCTTGCCGCCCTTTGCCTGCTGGCCCGCGCGCACGACGACATCTACTGGGACGACATTGACCAGACCCCCGCCCGCTTGTCGCTCGCCGAAGCCGCCATCGCAAAAGCGGCGGCCCTGCGGCCGGACGCCGGGGAGGTGCATCTTGCCCAAGCCGTGCACCTGTACCACGGCCGGCGCGACTTCGACGGGGCGCTGCGCGAGTTGGACCAAGCGGTTCTCACCCTGCCTAACAACTACGAGGTCTACCTGTTCCGCGGCTCCATCGTGCGCCGTCGCGGGCGTTGGGACGACTCGACGCGTGACTACGAAAAAGGCATGGCGCTCAATCCCAGGGGCATCTACCTGCTCGAACAGCTCGAGATCAACTACGGTTTTCAGCGTCGCTATGCTGACGACGCGCGCCTCTTAGATTGTCTGCTCGCGCTTGTTCCCCACGATCCTGACTTGCGCGCGACGCGCGCAACGATTGACTTGCGGCAGAGCGCCGATTTGGCTTCGGCTTACGCAGTCATTCCTAAAATGCTGGAAGAGGGTCAAGATGTCTCCGAAGACGCTCTGGAAGTGGCCTTATGCGGCCGGGATGCCAACCTCGGCGCGCGCGCCCTGGCGGCAAATCCAGACAGTTCCGTTTTGCAGGCGACCGGCAGCCGCGCATACCCCCATGCCTTCGCTGTGGGAATGGTCGCCAACCTGCGTCACGACACGGACGGCGCGCGGGCGGCCTTCGAAGAAGCGCGGGCGCAGGCGGCACGGAAGGTGGCCGACGCACCTGGCAACGCCAGCCTGCTCAGTGTTCTCGGCGTGATCGACGCCATGCTCGGCCACCGCCTTGAAGCCACTGACGAAGGGGAACGCGCCGCGGCGATGCTGCCCGTCGCACGCGACGCCATCACCGGCGTTCAGATGCAGACGAACCTCGTGATGATCTACGCCAACCTCGGCCTGAAACAGGAGGCCGTCGACCACCTAGCGGCGGTGATCCGTCTGCCGTGCGCCCCGGATTACGGCCTGCTGCGCCTGGAGCCTTACTGGGATCCTCTGCGCGGCGACGCAGGTTTCGAGGCGCTGGTGGCCTCCCTCGCGCCCAAGTTGTAGGTTGGCGGGAGGGCGATGGCAAACGGTAGCGTGTCCGCAGCTTGCCAGGATGGATGGTCGAAGCCGCATCAAGCAACGCTTCCAGCCAGCGGGGACGATGCTGCCGCTATGGTATCCGCCCAAGTGAGGCGTCAACGACAGACTCGGCCCTCTACCAGGTTGAAGCATGTCCACAACTCTGTTCGCCGGCCAACAAACCGTGTGTCACGAACTCATCTCTCCGTACGGTTTTGGCGCATCCCTACGTAGATCGGCCAAGAGCGCCCGGCAAAGCACGCCTTGGCGTGCGAGATCCCCGATGCGCCGGTCACGACGACAAAAAAGCCGCCACGGCGATGAAC
>CAXTQD010000090.1:15261-16050 GCA_964246175.1 uncultured Chthoniobacterales bacterium
TGACCTACCTGTCCTTGTCTACTACGAATTGATCACGCCGTTCACACCAGCCGGGAAGAACAAACCGCTGGTCGCATTGACCCCGCCGTACACGATGTTGAGCACCTGCCGGGTCGTGCGCGCAAAGCAAAGGCTATTCGCGTCCGTGGGAACGATGTTCGGCGCACCCTGGGGATCAGTAATGCCCTGATCCATGTCCGCGTCGCCGTCGAGCGAGTCACGCACGTCAGAAATCGCGTTGACCGCCAGCGCCAGTGCCTGCGAGGAGTCCGTGGAGTTCAGGTTGTAAATCGTGGTGCGGATCAGAGAGGCGTGGTAAGCCTCCGCCGCGAGGATGCCGCCTGCCGGCGGAATGTAGTCCGGGTTGCTGATCAGCGGGGCGGCGCCGTTATACGCCGTGACACCCACGTCCTCAAAGATGAACGAACCCAGCAAGAAGTTCTCTTGGCTGGCAAATGGGTCGAAGGTGCTGCCTAGACCGGCCGCGTTCGCCAAAATGTTGAACGAGTCCAACAGGTTGATGTTCGGACGCGCGACGGCGTAGCTGCCGAGTGCCGAACGCAGGAAGCGCACATGCGCGATCTCGTCGTTGGTGATCTCCGTCGCGTAGTTGAGGATGAAGGGGTTGATGAAGTTCACCTTCGTGCTGCCGCTCTTGGTCGTCGTGGTGCCTGGGGTGCCCGTGCCGTTGGTAGCGATCCCGAGCGAGTCCAAGCCGCGCCCGAAGAGAGCGTTGGCGTAGTACTCCGCTTCGAGGTACTCCAGGTTCAGCGCGAAGTTGAGGATGTC
>CAXTQD010000091.1:0-16014 GCA_964246175.1 uncultured Chthoniobacterales bacterium
ACCTGCACCTGCCCGACGCGTCCGGCGAGACGGTCCTGGCCGATTTGCGTGGTTCGTCCGACCCTGCCTTGCGCCGGTTGCCCGTCGTCGTGATGAGCGCCGACGCCACCGCGGCGAGCGCCGAGCGCGTTCTCGCCGCGGGTGCCGATGCCTACCTCACCAAGCCGCTCGATCTGTCCACGCTGCTCGCCACTTTGCAGCGTCACCTGGAACCTCCGGCTGATCCCGCGCCCGTAGCGGCACGCGAATAGCTGTCGTCGAGGAACTTCACCCTAATGGCCGCCGCACGCAGTACCCCCCGAGTTCCTCTCGCCGCGACCACCCGCCGCCGGGAAGCGGTGCGTCTGCAGACCCTGCACGAATACGCGATCTTGGACACCCCGCCCGAGGCTGCCTTCGAGCGCATCGCCGCGCTGGCCGCCCGCTTCCTGGCCGCGCCGATTGCCACCGTGTCCTTCGTAGACGAACGCCGCCAGTGGCTCAAGGCCACTTGCGGGTTGCCCTCTGGCGATTCGCCGCGCGATGAGTCGTTCTGCACGCACACGATCCGGCGTGACGAGGTCACGGTCGTGCCTGACACCACCCTCGACGAACGCTTCGCCGCAAACCCGCTCGTCGTCGGACCGCCGCACGTCCGCTTCTACGCCGGCGCGCCGTTGCGAGCGCCCAATGGCCATCACCTCGGCGCCCTGTGCGTGCTGGACCACCGCCCCCGCCAGCTCACGCCCGAACAAATCCAAACCCTGCGCGAACTCGCCGCCACCGTCGTCGACGAACTCGAACTACGCCGGGCTGGGGCCGCATTGCGCCGCGAGGTCACCCGGCGCGAACGCACCGAGGCGCGCCTGGCCGAAACGCTGCACTCGGTCGAGTCCCTCGTCGAGGCGCGCACCGGCCAACTCTCGCGCCGCAACGAACAACTGCGCGCCGAGGCCGTCAGCCGCCGCGAGGCCGAGGAAGCCCTGCGTGCCAGCGAACTTCAGTTCCGCGAACTGGCCGAGAACGTCAAGCAGGTGTTCTGGATGTACAACGCCGACGCGACGGAACAGCTCTACATCAGCCCGTCCTACGAGGCGGTCTGGGGCCGTCCCCTTTCCTCGCACAAACTGGTGGGAAGCTGGATCGACACGGTCCACCCCGACGACCGGGAACGCGTCACGGCGGACTTCGCCGCGCGGGCGGCCGCGGGACGGTACGAGGAGGAATACCGCGTGCTGCGCCCGGACGGTGCGCCGTGCTGGGTTCACGACCGGGCGTTCCCGATCTGCGACGACGGCGGGCGAGTGTACCGCCTCGCCGGCATCGCTACCGACATCACCGAGCGCAAGCAGCAGGAGGCGCTCACCACCCTACGCGCCCGTCAGCAGCAGACCGTCGCCGAACTCGGCGCCTTCGCGCTCCGGGGCGGCGAGGTGAAGGCGCTGCTCGAAGAAGCGTCCCGGGTGGTCAGAGAAGTGCTAGCGGTCGACCACACCAGCGTCCTGGAGCATCTGCCCGAGCAGGGCGTGTTCGTGGTGCTCACGGCCGACGGCATCCCCGAGAACCAGCGGCCGACCTGCGAGATTCCCGATGGCACGGCTTCCGGTTCGGGTTACGTGTTGCTGACCGGCGAGCCGATCATCACCGAGGACACGCTGACCGAAACCCGCTTCCAGGTATCCCGTTGGCTCCGTGACGCGGGGATGCGCTCGGGAGTGACGGTGCTCATCGGCGGTGACAGCACGCAGTTGCCTACTTTCGGGACGTTCAGCATCTTTTGCCGTTACCGGCGCACCTTCTCGGTGGACGACGTGTTCTTCCTCCAAGGCATCGCCAACGTGCTCGCGGCGGCCATCAGCCGGCGGCGCGGCGAGGAGGCGCTCGCCGTCGCCAAGGAGGAAGCCGAACTCGCCAACAGCGCCAAAAGCTCCTTCCTCTCGCGCATGTCTCACGAACTGCGCACTCCGCTCAACGCCATCCTCGGCTTCGGCCAGCTCTTGCAGATGGACGCCGCCACCGAGCGCCAGCGGGAGTGCGTGCGGCACGTCCTGGCCGGCGGCCAGCAGCTCCTGGCGATGATCGACGACGTGCTCGACATCTCCCGGCTGGAACTGCGCCGCGACTCGCCCGCGCTCGACGCCGTGTCCGTGCGCGATGCCGTGACCACGGCCGCCCACCTCACCCGCTCGCTGGCCGCGCCGAAGAAGATCAACGTCGACGTACAGGAAAACGGGGCGCTCGACCGCGCCGTGCTCGTCAACCGCCAGCGGCTCAACCAAGTTTTGCTCAACCTCCTGTCCAACGCCGTCAAGTACAACCGCGAGGGCGGGCAGGTGACGGTGTTCTGCCGCGAGATGCCCTCCGCGCGGCTGCGCATCGCCGTCGAGGACACCGGCCCGGGCATCGCCGCGGAGGATTTCTCAAGGCTCTACGTCCCCTTCGACCGACTCGGGGCCGAAAGGACGGACGTGCCCGGCACGGGCCTGGGGTTGGCGCTGTGCAAGAACCTCGTCGAGGCGCAGGGTGGCCAGATCGGCGTCGAGAGCGTCGTCGGCCAGGGCAGCACGTTCTGGGTTCAACTCCCGCTCGCCCCACCGTCCACTCCCGTGCCCGCCGCTCCTTCACCCGCCCCGCCTGCTCCGGGCAAGCGCCGGGGCGGGCGCACGCCGGCGCGCACGGTGCTCTACGTCGAGGACAACGGGTCGAACCTGCGCCTGATCGAGCGTCTGCTCCAACGCCGTTCGGGGGTGCGCCTGCTCACCGCCGCCAACGGCCGCGAGGGGCTGGAAGTCGCCCGCCGCGATCGGCCGGACCTGATCTTGCTCGATTCCCACTTGCCTGATCTCCCCGGCCGGGATGTGCTGGCGGTGTTGCAGGCAGACCCCGCGACGTGCGAGATTCCGGTGGTCGTCGTCAGCGCCGACGCGTTGCCCGCCTCCATCGAAGCCATGCTCGCCGCCGGCGCGCGTGACTACCTGACCAAGCCTCTCGACGTGCACCGACTGGTGGAAACGATGGCGGCGCTCGGGGTCAGCCCGCGCCTGGACGGACCAAAGGAAGCGTCCTGAACACCATGTGCATCCTCCGCACCAGGAGAACACCCGAGCCGAAGGAAGCTTGAGTCCCCGCCGGGGTCGTGCGATACCGGGGGAAGACCGCGCCGTTCCCCGCCGCTTCATGTCCGAACCCACCGCTGCCGCCGCGCTCTGGGCGCGCTCCGTATCGCTTGCCGACCGCTTTGTGCCCGTCACTGCCTGTGGAGACGCGGAAACCCGGCGGCGTGCGCAGTTTTTCGTATCGCTGAGCGGGCTGGGGGCGGTGTTCGGAGGCATCTTCGCGGCGTTTTACTTTGCCATTGGTCATCCGTGGGGCGGTGTCATCGTGACAGCCTGCACGCTGACGATGTGCGCCGCGCCGTGGGTCCTGCGCGCCGCCGGGTTGGTGGCAGCCGGCAACCTGTACGCCTGCGTGCTCGTGGTGGGATTTGCGGGGTTGACGGCCATCGAGGGCGGAGTTCACGGCCACGCCGTCGCCTGGCTGGCGGTGGTGCCGCTGTGCGCGGCGCTGCTCGTCGACCAGGCGCTCGGGCGGGCGTGGTGCGGGGTATGTCTGGCCGTAGTGGCGGCGTTCTGCGTGCTGGACTTTCTTGGCCGCACACCCGCACCGTTCTACCCACCGCGGTGGGACAAAGCCATCACGGCGGCGGGTTACCTGAGCCTGACGGTGTTCATGGCTGTGCTGGGGCTCTTCTTCGAGCGCGGCCGGCGGCACTCGCTCGCCAAGCTCCACGCGGCGCTTGACGCGCTCTCCGCCGCCAACGTGCGCCTCCGAGACCTTGACCGCGAGCGCGCCGAGTTCCTGGGCATCGCCGCCCACGACCTGCGCAGCCCACTCAACACCATTGTCGGTTATGCCCAGCTCGTCGGCCGCTACGACCCCGAAGCCACCGAGAAGCAACGTGAGCACATGGAAGCCATCCTACGCGCCACCGGCCACATGCTCGACCTGCTCAACCGCCTCCTGAGCGTGCGCGCCATCGAGGAGGGCCGGCTCGATATGGAGATCAGCTCCCTCGACCTGTGCGCCGCGGCCCGGACCGTCTACGAACAATACCGCACCAAGGCGATGCAAAAGGACATCCACCTGGTCTTCGAGGCGGTGGGCGGGGTGACCCCGAGCGTGCTCGCCGATGCCGCTTCGCTCGGGCAGATCGTGGACAACCTACTTTCCAACGCCATCAAGTTCTCCCCGCGCGACCGCCCGGTGGTCGTGCGCGTGCTGGCGGAGGCCGACGACACGACGGCGACGGTCGAGGTGCAAGACGCCGGTCCGGGGTTGAGCGAGGAAGACCAACGCGAACTCTACGGCAAATTCGCGCGCCTGAGCGCCCGGCCGACCGGCGGAGAAACTTCCAACGGCCTTGGACTGTCCATCGTCAAACGCTTGGCTGAAGCGATGGGTGGCCAACTCGAATGCCGCAGCCGACTCGGCGAGGGGGCGACCTTCAGCCTGAGTTTACCGATGGCTTCGTCCGCTGGCCGTGCGGGAGCGTCGGGGGCGTCCTCCGTGCCACGGGCTCATTCTTCGTCTGCCCAGACCGAATCGACAAGTTTATCGATTTAAGCAGACGATTTTTGTTCCTTTGCGAAGGGCACTTAAGATAAGGTGGCGTTCTACCTGCTACGATAGACTCAACCTTATGACCCGTCTATCCCTCTTCCTGGCGGTCGCCCTCGGCTTCTTGGTTCCGTTCTCGGCTCACGCCGGGGTGCAGACCGCAGCCAAGAGCGTCTACTCTGCCCCCCACGTGTCCCGACAAGCTTCCGCTTGCCGATGGTCGTCTATCCCCTCGACGATCGGACGTTCGCGTTGGGTAAGCGGCCCGCGCCACCTACGGCATGCCGGCGGCAGGAGCGTGTCGCACGTCTCGTCGGTGCGATAGAGCACCCGCGGGTTAGTGGGTCGATTCTCTCCTGCCTTTGCAGGTGGAGAGCGTGCCTGGTGTTTTGTGTCTGACCAGACACATTTTTGTAGCGGTCGACCAAGGATTTGAGTTAGGGTCACATGGTCCCCCGGCAGTTAGCAACATCAACACCATGACGCGTCTATCCATCCTGTTAGGAATTGCGGTCGGCTTCGTTGCCCCGCTTGCGGCTCCTGCCGAACAAACCGCCCTCATCGCGGACACCACCGCACCGCAACCCAAGGCGAAAGCCAGCCGGGTCGTGATCAAAGCTCCCGCTCCGCGCAAGGCACAGCGGGTCAGGTACGAGGTCACCAACCTGACCGCCGCCGGTTCGCACATCCCGATTGTCGTCTGTCACTACGATGGATTGATGTATACGAAGGGCGGCAGCTTCACCGCGAAGAAGGAGTACCGGAAGGAGGGGGGAGTCGTCGATTGCACCGGCGCGGGGAACCTCGAAGGTGGGCTGGCCGGGGTCGATCCGGCCATCCACTAGTGCTGGGGCTCGTTGTTAATACTCCATCCGCGCGGTGAGGCTCACCGCGTGGATGTAGACGCTCGTCACGCTGTCTGAATATTCTCCGGCGGCGAGGTCGCTGCGGCCCACACGCGCGGTGGCGGGCACCTGCCACTGGTAAGCGGCGTCGAAGCGCCAGCGTCCCGTCGTGTAACCGACGCCCGTGGTCAGGAGGTGTTCGGTGATGGCGGCAGTCAAGGGCGTCAGCGTGCCGTCGGGTACGGGGTTGTTGCCGTAGGCGTAGCCGGCGCGCACCGTCCAGTGCGTTCCGAACGCCTGCTCGACGCCCAAGTGTCCGACGTATTGGTCGCCCCAGCGCAGCGGGATATCATCGTTCAACCGTGAGGAGCCGACCAGGCCGTTGAGGTCGGCGTTGTTCCCGCTGGTCAGACGCACGGGCAGTGAGGTGAAAGCACCGCTCCAATGTATCCAGTCGAACTGCGCGGCGAGCGTCAATCCGCGCCGCGCCTGCCACGCCGCGCCAGCGCTGAGCGTGCCGGGGAACGTGTTGATCACCTGCGCGCTGTACTCGAAATCCGGCCGCGCCGCACCGAGGCCGAGGTTCGCGAGTTGCACGCCGGCGTTGCCGGAAGCCTTGCCGGCCGTTTTGACCCGCGCCGGAGTCGTGTACGCGAGGCTGAGGGTCACGGTCTGGACCGGCTGCCAGCGCAGGCCGAACTCGCCGTTGACCCCGAAGCCGTCGGTTTGCAGGTCCAGCAGGGTCTTCACCGTGCGTAGGACGGGCTGCCGTTGGAAGACGTACGGGGTCTGGAGTTGGTTTTCGTTGTAGAGCAGCCCCGCGCTCGCACCGACCGAGAACTGCGGCGTGATCTGCCAGCCGACGCCGAAGGCGGTGCGCAGGAGCAGGATTTCGGACTGGTTGGCGTTGAACCCGTAACTCGTCGCGCCGTCCGCGCCGCCGGGGGCGTCGAAGTAGTGCCAGCGTGCCTTGACAGCCATGTCGGGGTTGAAGCCAATGGCCAGGCGCACCGGGCCGAGCGGCACGCTGGCGGCAAACTCGCCGATGGCCCCGGCGGTGTCGCCGTCGGCGTGGGGGTTGGCGCGGTTGTGGAAAGTCCCGTGCTCGAAGAGGCCGTCGGCGTCGAGTTGCGCGCTGGGTCGGTCGAGGGAGCCGAGCGCGGCGGGGTTGTCGAAGAGCGCCGAGAGTGGGTCATCCGCCACGGCCGCGCCCGCGCCGCCCATAGACTTGGCCCGCGCGCCCGCGCCGTCCTGGTACAGACCAGCCGCAGAGACAGCGGGCAGGTTGAGCAGGCAAAAGGAAGTAGGCAGCAAAAGCAATCGGGGGCCGAGGCGAAGGAGTTTCCGATACATGGCAGTGGTCAAGCGTGCTTCTACCAGTATGCATAGATTGTACCAGCGCGGGCTGACCGGGTGGACAAAAGCTGAAAAGCGGGAGATTACCCGACTGAACACTCCTGCCCGGGCGGTGTCTGACCTCCCCGACGAACGTAACAGGCACGTATCATGGTTCCCGAACGCGCAGTCTGGATTTTCAATGTTGCTCAGAGGAATTTTCCTGGCGGTGTTTTTACCACTCCCGAACGCGCGGACGAGTGGATAGCGGCTCACCGACTCACTGGCGTACTTACCGCATATCCACTCGATCAAGGAGCCTTCGATTGGGCTTTGTCTCACGATGTTACCAACCTGCGCGACGAGTTGCTTGAGCAGAAGTGCCGTGATCCTGCATTCGTAGGTGGCTTCAGTACCGCTTCACAGGAACACTACCACTACGAAGATGGCCGACGTGTCTAACCAGATACTCCAGCCAACAGCCCTTGTTGATTGTCGCCAAGTCTGAGTCTGATGGACGATCCCTTCCAAGACGAACTCGACACGCTGCGTGACCGCTCCCTGCACCGGCGGCTGCGCGAAATGAGCACCGCGCCCGATGGCACCGTCGAGACCGCCGCCAGCGCCCGGCTGGTCAACTTCGCCTCCAACGACTACCTCGGCCTCGCCGATGACCCCATCCTGCGCGAGGCCGCCAAGGCTGCCATCGACACGTACGGCGTCGGCTCCGGCGCGTCGCGGCTGGTCAGCGGCACGCGGCCGGCACACACCGCCCTGGAGGAAAAGCTCGCCGCCTTCAAGGAAACCGACGCTGCCCTGACGTTTTCCAGTGGCTACGCGGCAGCCTCCGGGGTCATCGGCACGCTCGCCGACCGGCACGACGTGCTCATCCTCGACAAGCTCTGCCACGCCTGCCTCGTGGACGCCGCCCGGGCGAGCGGCGCGATCCTGCGCGTCTTCCCGCACAACGCCCTCGCCCGCCTCGAAGACCACCTCCAGTGGGCGCACCGCGAACACCCCGACGCCCGCGTGATCGTCCTGACCGAAGCCGTCTTCAGCATGGACGGCGACCGCGCGCCTCTCGCCGAGATCGTCGAACTCAAGGACCGCCACGGCGCAATGCTCCTCGTGGACGAGGCGCACGCCACCGGCGTCCTCGGCTCCCACGGGCGCGGCTTGACGCACGAACTCGGCCTCGCTGGTCGCGTGGACATCCTCCTGGGCACGCTCAGTAAGGCGCTCGGGGTCAGCGGCGGGTTCGTCGCCGGCCGGCGCTCGCTCATCGACCTGCTCGTCAACCGCGCTCGAAGTTTCATCTACTCGACCGCCCCTCCCGCTGCGCTCGCGGCGGCGGCCGGCGCGGCGGTGGACTTCCTCACCTCCGATGCGGGCGAACGCCGCCGGCTCGCCCTGTGGCAGAACATCCGCCTGCTCGCTACGCAACTTCCTCCCTCCCCGACCAACCCCGACGCCGCCAAGGTCGCCTCGAAGGGAGGTGGCAGCGCGATCTTCCCCTGGGTCGTCGGGCACGAGGCAGATGCCGTGGAGTGGTCCACGCGCTTGGCGAAGAAGGGGTACTTCGCCCCCGCCATCCGCTACCCGACCGTCGCGCGCGGCACAGCACGGCTGCGGTTGACCGTCACTGCCTGCCAACGCCCCGAACAAATCATGGACTTCGGCCGCACCTTGGCCGCCCTGCGTTAATGCACAAACCGCACTTCGCGCTTCCCGTCTGGACTGTTTCCTGCTTTTTCTAGTCTGCGAACCCTCGTGTCCAAGAGCGACTTTTTCAGTTTCATCACCTCGTTGCGGCCCATCGAACTGAAGGCCATCGGCGAGTTGTCGCAGACCCTCCATTTAGAGGAAGGTTTCACCGTGTACCACGGTGGCGATGAGAGCGACGCCATTTACATCATTAATCGCGGCACCTTGGAACTCGTCCACGAGTCGCAAAATTACGCTGCCAACACTCCCGTCAGCTACCTGTCGCGCGGCGACATGTTCGGCGAGACCGAGACCTTGAGCAGCGTGCCTCGCAAAAATACGATTCGCACCTGCGAGTCCGTTTCCATCCAGCGGTTCAAGAAGAAGGATTTCCCCGAGATCATCCGCCGGGTGCCGGCGTTTTTCTATTACCTGAGCCAGCAGATCGCCAGCCAGATCGCCAAGATCACGGACCTCGCCTTCGTGCAGAGTAACTGCCTAGAACTCAGCGGGAACCTCGCCAACTTCGACATGGTCACGATCTACCAGACCATCCTCAACTCGGCGCAGACGGGCGAGTTGTCCATCGTGGACGAGTCGAAGGAAACCATCGCCATCTTTTGCTTCGAGGAGGGTCAGACGAAGTTCGGCCAGTTCTACCACCTGGAAGGCGAGGAGGCCTTCTGGCAGTTGTTCCTGCACGAGAAACTCAGCGGGACGTTCGCGTTCTCCATCGTGGAGCCGGGGAAGTTCCGCGCGCACAACAATCGGCCGATCCGACGCAACCCGACGGACCTGCTCATCACGGCGTTGCAGTACCGTGACGAGTTCAAGGAGGTTCTCGCAGAACTCCCCGACCCGTCCTCGCAGTTGCGGCGTGAGAAGCTCAACCTCGACTGGGTGGACCCGGACCACAACGAACTGCAACCCGTCGCGGAGGCGATCTGGCAGACGTGCTACAGCTCGACGATGACGCTGGAGGAGGTTTGCCAGAAGCTGCCGTTCTGCGAGTTGAAGTTCTTCAAAACGGTCCTGCAACTGCTCAAGACCGGGCATTTTTCCCTAGTGGAAACCCGGCAGCCGGTCGACGTGGCGGTGTAATTAGCGTGGTCCTAGACGCGGGCGGTTTGCCGGGCAGCCTCCCACTCCTCGCGCAGCAGACCGTAGAGGACGACATCTTCCAGCGTGTCCCACTTGAGGTAGTGCCGCCGCAGCACGCCCTCCGTCTGCATGCCTAGCTTTTGCAGGATGCGCCCGGACGCGGGGTTGCGCGCCATGTGGTGCGCGACCATCCGCGCCAGGTTCATCTCGTTGAACCCGTAGCGCACCAAGGCTTCCCCGGCTTCCGTCGTGTAGCCGCGGCCCCAGTACGGGGTACCCAGCCAGTAGCCGAGTTCGGCCCGGCGGTGGGGCGGGCTCGCCGTCAGACCGATGGCTCCGAGCAGTTCGCCGGTGGTCGTCAGCGTCATGGCAAGGTGCAGCGATTTGCCGGCCTCGAAGTCCGGCGCGTGCCTGGCAATCCACCTTTCGGCCATGCCGTCCTCGTACGGGTGGGCGATGGAGCCGGTCGTGTCGGCGATGGCGCGTTCGCCGGCCAGCAGCTTGACGCGCGGACCGTCCTCCGCCGTAAAGGGCCGCAGTGTCAGGCGCGCCGTGCGCAGCGTGGGGATCACCGGCCAACTCCCCCGGGCAAGACGCGCGGGTTGCCGCGGAAGTTTTCCAGCGCCAGGTAGCCGAGGAAGACCGCCGTGAACCACCGCCCGGACAAGGCCGCCAGCGCCGCCAGCGAACCGGCGAAGAACACGCCGACCAACCCCACGACGCCGGCGCGGCGCGGTCCGAGGAGCGCGGCCAGGAGCCGGCCGCCGTCGAGCGGCAGGATCGGCAGGAGGTTAAATAGCGTCCACACGAGGTTGATCCACGTCAGGAACCCCAGCGCCTTCAGCGCCACGTCGGACGCCGGCCCGCTGTGGCCGGCAAGCCCATCCACCAAGCCGGGCCAACCCCGCACTGCCGCGGTCAGCAGGTACAGCGCGAACCCCGCCGCTGGCCCAGCCAGCGTCACCCAGAAGCCCTCCGGCCGCGTCAACTCCCGGCCGCCCGAGCGCGTGACCCCGCCGAACGCATACAGTTCGATGGCCGGGAACGCGCCGAAATGCTGAGAGATCAGGGCGTGGCCGAGTTCGTGCACGGTGATGGACACGAACACGCAGGCGACCCAGATCAGGAGGTTGGTGAGCGCATCCGCGCCCTGGGCGACGTTAGCGCCGAGCAGGGCGCTGCCGATCCAGAAATTGAGACCGACCGCGAAAGGAATGCCGAAAAGCCGGAATCGGAGCATGGGCGCTTTTTCTTCCTAGAAAAATCGTCGTACCACCGCCGCCAGCACGCTCAGGGCCGCCGAGACGATCAGCATCGAGACCAAGGGAAAATAAACCCGCGTGTGCTCGCCCTCGTAACGAAAGTCTCCGGGCAGCCGCCCGAAGAACGACAACAATCCACTCCAAACCAACAGGCCGACGACGACCACAACCGCGCCGACAGCAACGAGGAGAAGTCCGGTTCCACGAGAGTCCATGCCGCTGGCAACATCGGGTAGGAACGCTCCGGGAGCAAGGGCGGCGGCCCCGCCGGTGGGCGGCGCTGCAACGCGCCGTCAACCACACCGCAACGCCGCCCACCGGCGTCCTTGGAAATTGCCTTTGGCAAGCCCGGTGTTTTCCCGTACGATGAGGGACATTTTCCGCTGCCCATGTCCGAGCCTCTTTCTTCTGCTACCCCGGCACCCGCTGCGGCTAAGGCGCCTCCCGTTCCGGCAGGCCACGAACTCGCCCTCGCCTGGGCACGCGCCAACCCGCTCCCCGCCGCCCTGCTTGGCGCGTTCGTGCTGACCCTGGTGATCTTCTACGCGGCGGTGCCGCTGTATTACAAGCCGTTCAACCACGTCTTTATCTCCCCCGCACAATGGGTGTGGGAAGCCTGGAACGCGGAGAACCACTACGAGCACGGCAAGCTGATCCTGCCCATCATTCTCTTTTTGATCTGGGAGAGCCTGCCGCGGCTGCGCGGAGTTCAGCTTTCGCCATCGTTGCTCGGGGTGGTGCCGTTCGCGTGCGGCGTGGGGTTGTACCTCCTTTCCGCCCGCGCGCTCCAGCCACGGTTGGCGTGGGCGGGGCTGCCGTTTTTGTGCTTCGGCGCTTCGCTCTATGTGGCGGGTTGGCGGTGGACGCGCGTGCTCCTGTTCCCGATCCTGTGCCTGTTCTTCCTGATCCCGGTGCCGGGCATTGACCAGGCTACCGTGCAACTCCAGGTCGCGGCCACCAAGATGGCCAACCTCGTGTGCAACCTCATCGGCATCAAGATGAAGGCAGTCGGCACCACGCTCATCGCCCAGGATGACAGCTTCCAGTTCCAGGTGATCGGCGATTGCAGCGGGATCAACTCGCTGATGGCCATCACGCTGATGACGGCTATCTTTGCCCATCTCACCCAAGACCGAATTTGGAAGAAACTTCTGCTCTTTGCGGCTTCCGCGCCCGTGGCGATTGTCGGCAACATCGCCCGGCTGACTTCCATCATGCTCGTGGCAAAGTGCTTCGGGCAGAACGCCGCCTCGGCGTTCCACGAGGTGTCGGCGTACGTGGTGTCTTTCCCGTTCGCCTGCGGCACGCTTTGCCTCGTCAACAAGCTTCTGAACTGGGGGGTGAGCACCGTCCAGTCGTCCGGCGGCGCGGGAGCACCCGCCGCTCGCGCCCCCGCTCCCCCCGTCCGGCCGCTGGCCGTCGCCGGGGGTCAGGCCGCTGCCACCTCGCACTATGATTATTAAGCGCCTGCTCCTGCTCCAGACCCTGCTCGTCTTAGGATTGGCCGCGGTGTTCCTCATCCCGCAGAAAACGACGCTCGGCCCCGCCGGCATCGGCATGGCGCTGCCTGACCAGATCGGCCGTTGGACCGGCGAGGGTGCGCCCATCAGCGAGCGGGAACTCGCCGCGTTGGCCCCGGACACGCGGTTCTCGCGCAAATGGTACACCAACCCGGCAGGCGACAAGCTGTACGTGTCCATCGTGCTCAGCGGCGCGGACATGGACAACAGCATCCATCGGCCCGAACGCTGCCTCGTCGCCCAGGGGTGGACCGTGGAGAACTCCCACCGTGTCCAGATCCCGCTGCCGGACGACAAGCCCCCGCTGGAGGCCACCGCGCTCAAAACCGTGCAGCAGATGCCCTCCGGCAAGAACACGCCTGCCATCGCCGTCACTAACCTCAACTACTACTGGTTCATCGGCTCGCACGACATCACCGCCTCCCATTGGCGGCGGACCTTCATCGACATTCAAGACCGCCTGCTGCACGGCGAGAACCAGCGTTGGGCCTACGTCACGGTATCTTCTTTGGTCACCGACAACTTGCAGCCCGGCGGCCGCAACGCGGAGGACACCGCCCGCATCATCGAAGATTTCATTGCCGAGATCGTGCCCAAGTTCCAGCCGGGTGGCGCCGACGTGGACAGCCGCACGGATGCCGACACGCCGCAGGCCCGGGTGGGCTCGACCCCCGTACCCACGCCGGGCCAGGGCTGACGTTTCTTTCCTCTCCCCTCCCCACGTGTTTGACTACCTGATCGTCGGCGCGGGGTTTGCGGGTACGGTCCTGGCCGAACGCCTCGCCAGCCAACTCGGCCGCCGCTGCTTGGTCGTGGACCGGCGCGACCACATCGCCGGCAACGCGTACGACTCTCACGACCGCGCCGGCGTGTTGCTACACCGGTATGGGCCGCACTATTTCCGTACCAATTCCGAGCGGATCCGCGCGTACCTGGGGCAGTTCACCGAGTGGGTGCCAACGGAATACCGGGTGCTGAGCTGGACGGACGGGCGCTACTGGCCTTTTCCCATCAATCTGAATACCTTCGAGCAACTCCTTGGCCGGCCGTCCGGCCCCGACGAGATGCGCGACACCCTGGAGAAATGGCGCGTGCCCATCGAGACGCCGCGCAACTCGGAGGAAGTGATCGTCTCGCAGGTCGGCTGGGCGCTCTACGAGAAGTTTTTTCGCAATTACACCCGCAAGCAGTGGCGGCGCGATCCGAGCGAACTCGACGCGAGCGTCTGCGGTCGGATCCCGATCCGCACGAACCGCGACGACCGCTACGTCTCGGACCGCTTTCAGGAGATGCCGCGTGACGGGTACACGGCGATGTTCGCGCGGATGCTGGCGCACCCGAACATCGAGGTGCGTCTGGGGACGGACTTCCGGGACGTGCGCGCGCAGGTGCCCCATCAGTACCTGATCTACACCGGCCCAGTGGACGAGTATTTCGACCGTTGCCACGGGGCGCTGCCGTACCGTTCGCTGCGGTTCGAGCCGGAGACGCTCGAACAGGAATGGTTCCAGCCGGCCGTGCAGGTCAACTACCCAAACGACCACGCGTACACGCGGATTTTGGAGGTCAAGCACATCACCGGGCAGACTTTGCCGGTGACAACCATCGTGCGCGAGTACCCGGAAGACTATGGGCCCGGCCGCGAGCCGTACTACCCCTTACCCGCCCCCGACGCCCGCGCGCTCTACCAAAAATACGCCACGATGGCCGAAGCGGAGTCCAACGTCAGCTTCGTCGGCCGCATGGCAACGTACCGGTACTATAATATGGATCAGGTTGTCGGTATGGCGCTGACAGAGTTCGAGCGGCTGAAAAGCGCGCCTGCCTCCATGTAGCCGCGTCGGCGTGCGCCAGCGACGACTAGCTTGAAGGACGAACGTACTGACCACCTTCTCCAAATCCGCTGGCTTCGCATTCTTGAGGGACGGTAGCTTCGCGTGGAGACTTACGGCTTTGGTGTTCGCTTCGATCATCCAACCCTGGATCTGGGTGCCCAAGGTTCCCGCACTGGCCAAGTCTTTCTTGTATAAAAGCTTCTGGAACGCCTTGTTCAGGTCTATGAGGGCAATTCAGTATGATTCTGCGTTGCCGTAGACCTTGTCTGACTTCCATTTGGCTTTGGCAGCTTCCACCTTGGCAAGAGCGGGACCAACGGCGGCGTCCGCCGGCTTCCACCAGGGCGAGTTGGCAATCCCAGCGTTACTCTTGAGTGCGCTCCATGCGGTTTTAGTTGGAAGAGCCATGACTTTCGGAGTGGGAGGCCGAAGAACTTGGTTATGGAAAGCTATAAACGGTAAGAACTTACCAAAAGGGTAGCGCGTTTGACCAGCTTTATCTGACAAACCATTCACGAAAGAAGGGCGGCACCCTTGTGGATGCCGCCCCAACAAATGCCAGCTTTCGTGTCAGGTAGCCGCGATCACGCCTCCTGCAACACGTCCACCGGGCGCTCCTTCTTCTGGAGGGCACGGCGCAGCTTGCTCAAGGCAATGTTTTGCAACTGGCGAATACGCTCGCGCGTCACGCCGAACTTCTTGCCGACCTCTTCGAGGGTCTTCGGCTTGCCGCCGTCCAGACCGAAGCGGGAGAAGATGATTTTCTTCTCGCGCTCGTCGAGCACATCCAGAAGACCATCCACCTCGTCGCGCAGGTTCTTGTCACGCAGCAACTCGAACGGCGTGAACGCATCCTCGTCGCCAACGATTTCGCCGAACTCCGTCGAATCCTCATCGCTGATCGGCGCATCCAAGCTTGCCGGGCGGATGCTCACGGTCTTGAGTTGCGATACCTTGCCCGAAGCGATGCCGATTTCCTCGGCCAACTCATCATCGGTCGGCTCGCGGCCCAGTTCCTCGCTCATCTGCAAGGAAACCCGGCGCATCTTGCTGATCTTGTCCACGAGGTGAACCGGCAGGCGGATCGTCTTGCTCTGGTTGGCCAGTGCGCGCTTGATCGACTGCTTGATCCACCAAGCCGCGTACGTGCTCAGCTTGCCGCCCTTGGCGGGATCGAAGCGTTCCACAGCCTTCATCAGGCCGATGTTCCCCTCGGAGATCAGGTCCAGCAGCGGCAAGCCCAGGTTCGCGTAGTCATGCGCAATCTTGACGACCAGACGCAGGTTCGAGCGGATCATCAGGGAGCGGGCTTCCTTGTCGCCCTTCTTGATGCGGGCTGCCAGTGTGATCTCGTCCTGCGGTGTCAGGAGCGGGATTTGCCCGATCTCGCGCAGGTAGATTTTGATTCCAGTATCGCTGTCTTCGACACCCATAAGTTTAAAAGTGAAGGTCCTCGGTTGATTTTTGCCAGCGCACCGGCAAAGTTGTTCTAATCTAGCAACTACGTACCAGGCATGCGCCCCGGACGGCGTTCCAACGCTTCTTTCAGCGGGAAAAAGCCGGTTGACGGATTTTGGCGTACTCAAAGATAGACACCTGGCAGCGTTCGATGTTCAATTTTTCGCGCCTACGTCAAGGCATTCTCCTAACACAAGCAGAGCATAGATCGTGCAACGTCCTCTCACTGGACGTTTTTTGAGCACATTAAATATTGCGTCGACTGTAAAGTAAAAAATCTGAAACTTTGCGTGCGATTTAGCGGGGTTAAGTGATTTCACTGACGACGGTGGCGGGAGGAGTCCCCAATCCCCGGTTT
>CAXTQD010000092.1:0-16002 GCA_964246175.1 uncultured Chthoniobacterales bacterium
GGCTTCTTGGGACAGGCCGATCTCTCTGCGCAAATTCTTGAGGCGTTCTCCGAGTGACATGTTGTTAAAGGGAAATATTACGGATTTATCGAGACTGCAAGAACATACCCTTTGTTGAACGCGGTGGCCAGAAGAGGCGCACAGGTAGATGTGAATCTGACAGCACTGCGGTGGGTCACTCGTCAAGCGTTGGCTTTTTCGTACCGAGCTTGACCCTATGAAGGGCTTCTTCTACAACCGCTCATCAACCCTAATGCGCCGGCTGCTCCGCTTCTGCTTCCTCTTGCTCTGCGCGCTTTGGTGGCACGCCGCTCACGGGCAGGACGCGTCTTCTTCACCTGCACCGACTCAAAGCCCAGTCACCACGCCAGCCACGGCTGCCGCTCCCGTGTGGGTGAACATCCTAACCTGATCTTCGCGAACTGCCACGGCGCAGTTGCGCGGGTGATGCTGGAGCGCCCCCTGTGCCGCGAACTCGCTTGCCACCGAACGCCGCGCCTGGCTGGATTTCAGGTTGCGTCCGTTCCATACTGCCGCCATGCCAGATTGGCTTCTCGGATCCATTCTCATTCTCGGTGCCCTCTTGGCCATTTCATGGATGGCGGGCAAGGCCGACTGATCTGCCATCGGAGTTCCCGACGCTTGCCACTGTACTCCTTTTGGGCGGTACAGGTGCGGGAACCAGGGCGACCGCTGATTGTTGAAGGGCTCAACGCGTCGGGCTACCGCCTACCTCCGGCGGCGGAAATCAGCGTGATTACACGCCAGACGCGTAGCGAAGAGATGCCTGAGATCTCCACGCCCACCGTGCGCGCTGCGCAAGCCGCGCAGCTCTCGGCTGCCGAACACCGGGAACTCCGGGGCGTCGTGGCCGCCGCCCGCCAGCGTGGGCCGCTCCTCGATGGCAGCAACGGGGGCACCAACAAACCGGCGGAAACCACCCGCGAGCAAATGGCGCTCGGGTCCGCTGTGGCGCATCGTTTCGAGCGCGCCAGCGTGCTCAAAGGTCATGAGGTCTTGGCGGAAGCTCTCAACGCTGGTCTGGGTAAACTCGATCTTCAAAAGCTCAAACAGGAAGTACGCGCGGGCTCCGCTGGTTTGGTGGCGCTGGAAAAGGATGGTACCGGCAACGCTGAACTTTCCGCCCGCTTCGCCACGAGCCGGGGCGTCGCGCTGGGAAAGTGGAGCGTCGGCTTCGTCAACGCGGGCAAGGGCACGTGCCCGTCGCTGCTGCCGGGCCGGGTGCAGGTGGCCGCGTGGCTCGCCGAGGAGCAGAAAGAAGCCGTGCGCTTTGTGGGTGCGTCGCGGGATCAGGTCATGGCCATCCGGGGCGTGGCCGGTGCTGGCAAGACCACGCTACTCAAGGAACTCAATAGCCATCTGGCTGTGGCCAAGCACAACCTGCTTTACCTGGCTCCGACGGCTGCGACTTTAAAGGTGCTCCAAAGCGAGGGGTTCACGAAGGCGACGACGGTTTCCGAGTACCTGGCCAAGACGCAGGATCGCGCGATGCCGCCAGAGTGGAAGGGCGCGGTGATTGTGGTGGACGAGGCAGGTTTGGGCGTCTACTTCCTGTTGAACGCGGTTGTATGTCTGGTCACGGTGTACCCGGTGCCACTGCTCGGATTTGCCTTTCACCGATCGCCAGCTACTTCATTGCCTTGACCTGGCTGCTTGCAGCGCGCCGGGAGAAGCCTGTTGTTGCCAGTACAACGATGTCACAACTCGACCATGCACTTCGATGAACAGTGGTAGTGTTCAGCCCTTTGTTGTTCGCTGTTGGAGGGCGAGGTTGTAGGTGGTGATGAAAAGATGGATGGCATCCAGGTGGTTTTCAGCGCCTTTGGAGAAGGACAAGGCTCTGCGAACCAACCGGCTGACCCGCTGGCGCAACGTGCAGAACCAGCGTTCGACGTGGCAGGTTTGCCCCTCGTCTTTGCCGCAGCAGCGGTGCGTTCTGACTGGAAAAGCGGCCTGGTAGGCTCGCCAAAGATCACTGCGGGTCGCACCACGCCGGTACGCAGGCGGCAGGGCGGCCCGCAAGTCCGCCGCACCTTGTTCGCTGCGGTCGCCCAGGTTCCAAGCGACGATCTGGCGGGTACGTCGGCACAAGGCCACCCAGAGCCAAAGCTGCTGCGCTTTGCTTTGCACGAAGCTCCAGAGTTCATCGAGTGCAAGCACGTCGCCGCACTGGCTGGGTAGCAGCGTGTCCACGAAGGCGGGTAGGCACTCGGCTTTTTTCCCCCACCCAGCGCATCAGCGTCTCGTAGCAAACACCGAAGGTACGCCGGATGCCGCGCGTGCTCATCCGATCTTGGTAGGCGGCGAGCACTTGGTCCTTGAAGCCCTGCGCGGAGCGCGGCCCGACCGGTTCCAAGATGAAGGTGCGTTCACAATCCAGACACTTGGCCCGCTGAGCACCGTTGATGGCGCGGCCGTTCTTGCGAATCTTCTCGCCGCCGCACCGGGCGCAAACGTGGACGATGGTCTTGCAAAGCATCCCCAACCCTTGCCACTTCTACCTCGCCAGCAACAAAGGACTGAACAGTACCTGAACAGTTACGATGCTTCAACCAGTGGTCTAAACAGTAGTTCGTGTTCCACGGAGTACCAGGGAACCAGCACGCGTCTCGGCAAAATTACTGTCTTAACACCGCGCTGTTGCTATTTTCCGCGATCCTATGTCCTGCAGAGCACGTCCTCTAGCCGAAAGGTTATTGGCAAAAATTGAGAAAACGGACGTTGGTTGCTGGCTATTCAACGGGCACATCGACAAAAAGTCCGGCTACGGCAAGCTGAGTCCCGATCGCACACCCGACGCGGTGCAAACCTCCATCTGGGTGCACCGGATCAGCTACGCAGCGCACAAAGGTGCCATCCCGTTCGGCATGGAGCTAGAACATACATGCGGGGTACGCCGTTGCGTCAACCCGGAGCACCTCAGACCCATCACCCACCGCGAGAACTTTGTACACAATCGGCTCCCTGGACAGGTGCGAGTAAACATAGCGACTAAGACGCATTGCATCCACGGCCATCCTTTGAGTGGGGACAACCTCGTCATTCGGGCAAACGGCAAACGGCGTGAATGCCGTACCTGCAAACGGGCGATCGTGAAGCGAGCCGCGGCCAAGAAGGCGGCACAACGCCGCGCCGAAAGCCGCGTTCGGGGGGCGCACAACCGCCAAAAAACTCATTGTCCCCAAGGTCATCCGTACAACGGCGAGAATCTGGTTATCGACCGTGGACAAAGGGGCTGCCGCGCCTGTCGCAAAGCGGCTAAGCTGAGGTGCCTTCAGCGCCAAAGCACCGATGAAGCGATTGTGTCAGCTCGTCAGTAATGCACGGCCAGTCCGCCGAAGAACCCACGGGTGAGCGCCGGGTAGCCGTACACCTCCTGGTAGCTCGTGTTCGTCACGTTCTCGATGCGAAAGAACGCGCTGACGTGCTCGGTCACCGCGTAGCTGGCCAAAAAGCGCAGGTTCGTGTAGCCGCCCAGGTCGAAGTTCTGCGCGTTGCCGGCCGCGTTGAAGGTCACGTCCTCGCGTCCGTTGACGATCTTGGCTTCCAGAGTAGTGGACAGGCGCGAGAGCACGCCCGGCCAGCGGTAGCCCACGCTCACAAACGCCTCGTTGCGCGGCCGGCGCGGCAGCCGTGCGCCCCGCGCCAAGTTGCCGTAGCGGCCGCTGGAGGTGTTTACCGCGTCCAGGTAGGTGTAGGTACCACGCAAGAGCAGCCCCGTAACCGGTTCCCACTGCGCGAAGGTCTCGACGCCCTCGGTGCGTGCGCTGCCCAGGTTGAGCGTCTCGAAGGTCACGCTGTTGAAGCCGATGACGTTGGACAAGTCGTTGTGGAAGTAGTTCGCCCCAAAACGCAGCCGCCCCTTGAGCAAACCCTGCTCAAAGCCCGCGTCGTAGCCGAAGGTGTGCGCGGGATCAAGGTTGCCGGGGTTGGACGCGAAGATGCGGTCTTGTGGGTCGGGCGGCGAGAAGCCCGTCGCCACGCTGGAGCGGATCGTCGTGCCGGTTTGTGCCACGAGGTAGGAGCCAGCCACCCGGTAGCTGCCTTGGTCGCCGAAGAGGTTGAAGTGGTCGTAGCGTCCGCCGGCTACTACGAGCAGGTTCTTGAGCGGGGTCAGCGACACTTGGCCGAAGATGGCCGCGTTGGACGTGAAGTCGGACAGGTACGTGGGCGCAGGGCCGAACTCCTGCGAGACGAAGGGGCGACGTTGGCTCACCAGCACGTTCTCGTAGAACACGCCGCTGGTCAGCGTCAGCCAGCGGGTGAACTCGATGTCGTTCTGGTAGTCCAACTGGTAGCGGTAGAACGTGCCGCGCGTGGGGCCGGTGGTCGGGTCCACGTCGTTGGGGTTGTTGACCTGGCGCTCCTTGTCGTACTCCAGCACGAGGCGGTGGTGCCACCAGCGCGTCAACTGCCAGTCCAGGTTGGGCGCGTAGAGTTGGCGCTCGGTGAGCAGGTTGTCCAAAGGCGCGGGGTTGAAGATCGTGTTGGGGCTACCCGCATCCGAGTTGGAGTAGAGCACCAGCACGCTGAAGCGCGGGGCAGTGCCACCCAACGTGTCCAGGGTCAAAGCGCGCGGGGCGAAGCCGACATTAGCGAGCACGGCCGTGTTGCGGTACTCGTTGTTAGGCCGCTCGTTGTCGGTGTCCAGGCGTGAGAACGCCAGCGAGTAGTCGAAGATGCCCGGACCGTCGCCGCCCGTAGTAGTGGGGCTGGCCGGGGTATCCTTGCCGTCTTTGGACGCAGGGACAGCGGTGGGCTGCGAAAGCCCGAGCACGCCAGCCGTGGCAAGACGCTCGCGGTAGGTGCCGAAGCTGCCGCCCTCGCTGGAAAGATCGAACGAGAAAGGATGCGCGGGATCAAGTTCGTCACCTCGCCGGGTGAAAAGCTGGATCGTGCCTGCCGCCGCACGCGGACCGTACACGGTGCTCTGCGGACCACGCTCGACCTCGATGCGCTCGATGCCGTCACCGGTCAGGTCGGCGAAGTTGAACTGGCCGGCCAGACCCTGGTTAAAAGGGATGCCGTCGATGAGCACCTGCGTCTGGTCGCTGTTGAGGCCGCGCGTGAACACGCTGGTAAGCTGTCCCGGCGCGCCGCTCTGGGACACGGAGACACCCGGCACGGCGCGCAGTGCGTCAGCCACGCGGTCGGTCTGGCGTTGGGCCAACTCGTCGGCGGGGATGACCGTCACCGCGGCCGGGCTTTGGTCCTCGGCCACCGGCAGGCGGGTAGCCGTCACAACGACGCGGTCTTCTAGGCTGTCGATGCCTTCCTGCGGCTGGTCGGCGGGGCGGCCGGGCACCACCGAGGAGGGTTCCTGCGCCGCTAAGGGCAAGGCGGTAGCGGCGAAAAGAGCGAACGACAAAGCAAGAGGCGAGCACGACGGAAAGCCACGCGTGAAGCGACGGATCATGGAAGTAGGGTGAACGCCGAGAAAGCGGGTTCACCCACCTGAAAGTTCAGTTCAGGCAGATCGCGCCGTCCTTCTCATCATTCCTTTTTGGCGAAGGATTTTTGGCCGGGCAGGTGGCGCGAACGCCAACCACACGGAATGAGGATTGCAGGACCTAAAGCGCAAGTATTCTGACTCCTAGTTTGTGGCAGGGTTCCTCACCTTGCTCGCCTTCCACCCGCCTTCACCTCCTCCTTGCGGACAAGATTGACGATTAGCAGATACCTTGGCCGGGATGACGAGTGCATCATCTTCCAGCCCCGGCACGTTGCCCTTGGGTGGTCGTCTCTAGTTACAGCAGCGCAACTGCCCCCGGCTTTCACGGGGTTCCATGCGCTTAGGTCCTAAGTGAGCAGAAAAGAACAGGCCCTCGTTGTAGGCCCACCCCGCCGGCCCGCCAAGCTTTTTTCTTGTGCCCACTCACAGCGTCAACTGCGGCGGCGCCTGTTGCCGCGGCCTGGGATCGCTTCGATCCGAGTCTGCAACCGTTCGCGGAGGGTCGGCAGATCCTGCTCGCTCCAGATCAGCGGATCGAACCGTCCAAGGTCTGCGCGCGTTTCCTGTTCTTGGTGCTCACGCACCATCCAGACGACCGGGATGCCCAAGCCCGCGGCCAAGCCTGCCTCGTAGTACGCCGTCTCGCGTGCCCAGGTAAAGTCTGCTACGAGCAGGCGACTGCGGCGTATCTGCACAATCGCTTCGTCTGCGATGCCGCCTTCATCGCCCCGCACACCTCGCAAAGGAAGGTAACCCGCTTCTTCAATGGCGGGCTGGATGGCCTGCGTCCAAACGGTTTCCATCCGCAACTTCGGAGCGGTCGTCACCGAAATGAACTGGCTTAGCGAGGGGCCGGACTGCAAGAACCGCCAGCCAGCCGGGGTCACCTTGATGACGGCGGCCGTGTGTTTGTCCGGGGTTCCCTGCAGCCGCTCCCCGGCGACGTAGCCCACGGCGTCGCGCAAGTAGTCGAACACCAAGTAAAGTAACTCTTCCTCGCTCTGCACCCAGGCCCAACTCAGCCAGCGGAACTTTTTCTCCAATCCTTCGAGGTCCAGGCCAACGTACTTGGTGGCGGAACGATTTGGCCGGTACGCATGTTGCGCCTGATCAAGGCTCAGGAAGCTGGGCAACACGATCTCCTGTCCGGCGACGGGGCAGAGTTTGGCCAGCGCGTGCAGCAGTTTTTCTGCCTTGTCTGCTACTGTGGGGGTGCGCAGGTTTTCGAGAAACTCCACGTCCGCTGCGGCAAGCAGGCGGTAAGTGCCGTGTGCGCGCAGGTAGCCCGAGCCATTGGCGACCTGTTCACGCGACCAATCGAAAGGCTGCGCTGGAAGTTCCCCCAAGATGTACTCACCGCACTGCGGACAGTGAATCGCATATCGTCCGCTTTGTCGCTTGTTTCCGGCGGTCGGGAGAGTGCAGATGCGGCACCAGTCTGTGGTTTGGATCACGAGTACGTCGAGCAAACGGAAAGCTGCCACAGCCGGCAAGCCGATTTTCCGCTGATCGAGCCAAGTTCCGACTCGATCACCCACCTAGAAAACCGCTTGCACGCTTTGATGCGATGCCTCTCAATGTCGGCTTTTTGCATGACGGAAAAGCCTCTGCGCATCCTCGTCGTCGACGATTACCCGGACATCCGAGAGTTGCTCGTCGAGTACCTGGCATCCTCCGGCCGCCGGGTGGAAGCCTGCCCGGATGCGGCCACCGCCCTGGCGTGTTTGGAGCAAGACAACTTCGATGCACTGGTGATCCACTTGCAGTTGCCGGACGCGGACGGCGGTAGCTTGCTCGACGAGCTGACCCGACGGGGTTGCGGGCCCTCGCGCGTGGTTTCCATGAGCGGAAGCGAGGCGGGCGGTGCACGACGCTACAGCAGGGCTCTGGGCTGCGTTGGTCATCTCGTCAAGCCCTTCAAACTGTCAGACTTAGCTGCGCTGCTGCAATAACTATCCAAACCATGCCACAGGAGTTGGAGCGGTTGGCAAACGAGCCGAGGCGGTAGCCCGGTTCCTTACTGCTCTGGATGGTGTGAGCCTGAGCCCACACGGCGAAAAAACGCGGCTCCGAGGCCGTCATCCCAGCCTTGCGCGTCCAATGGACCATCCACGCCGACCAAGCAGAGCGCCTGCTGGCCGTTAGAAGCGATGCAGGTCTGGCGTAGCCAGTACACCTGGTCAGGTTGCGGCGAGGCCGAAAGCCGGCGACCGCCCAAGCTTTCGGTGACACCAATCGCGCGAGCACCGCTTTGTCGCCAACGGTCAGAGACTCGGTCTTCATGCGGTCTGTTTAGCTCTTTGTAGAAGGTGACGGATGCGCTGCTTGGAGTTTAGCCAAGATACGCGCTGACCACTCTTCCAACGATGGGCGGCGCGTGTACGTGCGCCCGCGGCGTCTGGCTTGAGTCATCACGCTCACCTCTTCTATTAGTGCTTGCTCTCTGCGCAGCGGTCCGGCAATCCTTCCATATGCGGGCTGTTTTCCTGTTCTTCCTTGCTTTGGCGGCACCACGGTCCACCTGGGGCCAAGCGAACGAACAACCCGCGCAACTAGAAGGGCCGGACGTGGTGATCGTTGACGGCCACATCTACAAGCGCGCGGGGGTCGTGCTCGTAGAGTCCAACGGCGTCACGTACCTATCCAGCGGCTACGTCAAAAGGCTCGGCTTCGACGAGTTGCTCGCTTCCGTGCGCGAAGCGGGCCGCGATGACATCCGTGTCGCCACCGCCAACGAGCGGGAGGACGCCGACCCGCAGGGGCAGGTGCAGGCAGCCGCCGCGCTGGCTGAGCGAGAGGCGAGGCGGCGCGAGCAAATGGCCAAGCAGGCCGGCTATACTTC
Source organism: uncultured Chthoniobacterales bacterium (assembly GCA_964246175.1). Lineage (GTDB taxonomy): Bacteria > Verrucomicrobiota > Verrucomicrobiia > Chthoniobacterales > SZAS-18 > CAHJWO01. The sequence goes on from CAXTQD010000092.1 coordinate 8,316, forward strand.
TTCGAGCGCGCTGATGGACCTAGGCGAATCGAGCGACGGTCGGCTCGACGCAGCGTCGCTCGCCGCGACCAAGAAGCGTCACCGCCGATACTACCACCGCCACTACCATCGGCAAGCGCAACCCGTACCCACCAACGCGGTGGACCCAAAGGACGCGAAGTAGATAGGCTCATCCGTGGCTTGGATACCATGGACATACGACGCGCTCCATCGAACAGAGGCCAGCGGCACGCCTGCTTAGCTGTCATCGTCTGCCCGAGCTGTGCCGCGTAGCATGCCAGGTTGTAGAGAATCGTCGCGCAGGTCGGAAGGTGGTTGGCCACCTGCGCGAGTACGGCCAGCGCCTCCTGCAAACCGACGACCCAGCGGGTGGCAAAGGCCGGGAAATGTAGCTCTGCAACTCGTCGGGCTGCTGGAACGCCAGTTGGCGGGCGACAACTTCCATCAGGTCCCACTTGCCCAAATCCACGGCAAGGTCCAGTATGTGACCTCTTTCCCCGACTACAAAGTCGAAGTGGTCACCTCCTTTGAAGATCTGGCCGTCCAGGAGGTAGATTCACTATCCGTGAGCCCCGGCCAATGGCAGATCGTCACGACGCTTGCTGACTTTAAGATCCAGAAGGTTTTTCTTTTGGAGACTTCAAGATCCGTTATGTGGCTTCCTTCCCGGAGCCTCGCTGAAAGCCGAGTGGACGAGCCGCTACGTTCTTACTGCCCGTTACGAGCCGCACGGTGTCCTTGCATCCAAGCTAAGTAGGTAGCCAGACTATTTTGCGTAGTTGCCGTGGCGGCGGCAGGTTGTCGGGTGGAGATGACTTTGACGGCAGCCGAGCGCACCCGTTTACGTGCGGCGATAAAGCAAGCAACCTCTGTCCGGCTCTACCGCCGCTTGCAGGCGGTGCTCCTAGCGGGCGAAGGAGCCTCGGCCACGCGGATTGCTGCCATCACTGGGGTGAGTCCGCGCAGCGTGCAAAACTGGTGCGCGGCTTGGCGGCGTTCTGCCCGGCGTCGCCAACCGCAAAAGGCGCTGGCCGAGAAGCCGCGTTTGGGGCGGCAGCCCGGCCTGCCCGACCTGGGACCGCACGCGGCTCTTGGGTGAACTGGCCAAGGACCCGTTGAGCCTGGGCGACGCGGCGACGAACTGGACGGTGCCGCTCCTGGCAGTGCATCTTTGCCGCCAAGGCTGGCCGGTGACGGCGCGCACCCTGCGCCGCCGCCTGCACGCGGCGGGCTTGCGTTGGAAGCGGCCCCGCTTTGTCTTCGCCGAGCCAGAACCACATCTCGCCCAGAAAAAGGGGCACTCGTGCGTGCCATGAAGAGTTTACCTGCTGGTGGCAGGCTGCTGGCACTGGACGAAACGATCCTGCGCCACCTGCCGCCATTGCGGGCGGCGTGGGCGTTGCGCGGCCAGCAGGCCGAGGTGCGGGTCAGCGGCAAAAACGCCCGCCGCTCGCTCTTTGGCACGGTGGACCTGCGCACAGGCCGTTGCGTGCTCATGGTCAGCCGTCACCAACGCTTGGCCGACTTCCAGCGCTTTTTGCGTCGCCTGCGCCACGGGCGAGGTGCCCGCGGAGCGCTCTGGCTGCGGCTTGATCGTCACGGCAGCCACTGCCATCCCAGCAGCTTGCGCCTGGCTGCCGCGCTGAACATCCGTCTGCTCTGGCTGCCACGGCAATGCCCCAAGCTCAACCCGGTGGATCATCTCTGGCGCGGGTTGAAGAACCACCTGGCCGCCAACCGGCAGTTCGCCTGCGTGGACGAACTCACCTCCTACGCCGAGACCTGGGTCCGTGCGCTCACCGGCAAACAAACCTTGCGAAGAGCGGGCCTGCTCTCCGTAAACTGCTGGCTCAAGGAAGTACGCAAACACTCTGGCTACCTACTTAGAGGGCGTCTGAAAAGGGGTGTTTTGGTGGCAAAATGAGAGGTGAAAACCCTCGTTTACGCCACCGATTTGACGGACCAGGAATGGAAGAAAGTCTCGCGCTTTTTGCCGCCCGCCAAGCGTGGCGGCCGACCGCGGAAACATCCCCGCCGGCTGCTCTGCGATGCCATCTTTTACCTGGTGCGCGCGGGCTGCGCCTGGCACCTGCTGCCCGTCAACTTTCCACCGTGGAAGACGGTCTATCACTACTTCCGTGCGTGGCGCTTGGCTGGGGTGTGGCTGCGCCCGCACGGACGGCTGCGCAGCCTCTGTAGAAGACGCGCCGGCCGGTCTGCTCGACCGACCGCTGCCATCATCGACAGCCAGAGCGCCAAGACCACCGAGCGTGGCGGGGTGCACGGCTACGACGGCGGCAAGAAGATCAACGGGCGCAAACGCCACCTGCTCGTAGATAGCTCGGGGCTGGTGCTTTGTGCGCAGGTGCACGCCGCCGACATCGCCGACCGTGACGGGGCGGTGCCCTTGCTAGAAGCCGCGGCGGCGCGCTTCGCCAAACTGCGCCACCTCTGGGCCGACGCCGGCTACCGTGGCCGACTCGTTGCTTGGATCAAAGAGCACCTGGGCTGGAGCGTGGAAGTCGTGCAAAAACCCAGCCGTTGGGGCTGGTATCCGGCGAACGTGGAGCCACCGCCCATGCCCGCTTTTACGGTGCTCAAACGCCGCTGGGTGGTCGAGCGCACCTTCGCCTGGCTGGGCAACTATCGGCGGCTGAGCAAGGACTACGAGTTCCTGCCCGCCACGGAAGAAAACCTCATCTATCTGGCCATGAGCCGGCTCATGCTCCGCCGACTTTGCCGCCCAGCAAAACCCCGACCAAAACACCCCTTTTCAGACGCCCTCTAGCAGGTTCAATACAGCATCAAGCCGCGCGGGCCGCGTGTCGTCTGCTGTCGCTGGGCAAATTTTACCCCTTCGGGTGCCGTCGAGGGTTTAACGTGCAGTCTCTCGTTTTTTGATGCAGCCCCGAGGTGGATTTCCACACTGTCACGTTGAGTGAACATCGGTCGAAAGCACATCCATCCTGGCAGGTTTTTGTCTTGAATTCAAAAGATATATGGCTCAGCATGAGCTTGTTAGTGAACACGCGTCTGTGAAATTCCAGTGACCCAGTCGGCAAGCGTCCACCCGGCTTATGAACCAACCTGTTCTCCCTCCCACCGCCGACGCCACCACGGCCACGCCGCCCACACTCGACTTGCAGAAGGCGACGGCCTTCGCCCTCAAGGTCATCGGCGACGTGACCGCCTGCCAGATCGGCACGCTCAACCTCGTCGCCGACCGGCTCGGGCTCTTCTCGGCGCTCGCACAGGCCGGCGCGGTGACGGTGGAAGAGTTCGCCGAGCGGGCCAACATCCACGCGCGCTACGCCCGCGAGTGGCTCTCTGCAATGGCCTGCCACGGCTACGTCGTCTTCGATGACGCCACGAAAAAGTTCCACCTGCCGCCGGAGCACGCTCTCGCGCTCGCTGACCCCGACAGCCCGCTCTATCTGACCAGCCTCTTTGCCATGCCCACGGCCTACTGGGCCAACGTGGACCGGCTCACCGACGCCTTCCGCCACGGCGGCGGCGTGCCGCAGGAGTGCTTTGGCGAGGGCTTCTGGTGCGGCTTCGAGCGCTTTACCCGCACCGCCTTTCGCAACAACCTCGTGCAGGACTGGCTGCCCGCGCTGCCGGAGGTGCACGCCCGCTTACAGGCTGGCGGTAGCGTGGCCGACGTGGGCTGCGGCAACGGCCAGGCACTGGTCTATCTGGCGCAAGCTTACCCCAACGCGGTCTGCGTGGGCTTCGACAACTACGAGCCGGCCATCGCCGCCGCCAACGCCCATGCCCGCGCCGCCGGGCTCCCGCCGGAGCGGCTGCGCTACGAGGTCTGCGACGTGGAGCGCGGCTTGCCCGACCGTTATGATCTGATCACCTGCTTTGATGTCGTTCATGACATGCCGCGCCCGCGCCCGGCGCTCAAGAGCATCCGAGAGTCGCTCAAGCCGGGCGGCACTTATTTCGTGTTGGAGTTTAACTTTTCCAGTGACTTGCAGGAGAACATCGCGCATCCGCTGGGCATCGGCGCGTTTGGCTACTCGGTGAGCACCAACTACTGCATGACGCAGGCGCTCGCCGCCGGCGGCGAAGGCACCGGCACTTGTCTGGGCGAAACGAGGATGCGCGAGTTTGCGCAGGCCGCAGGCTTCACGCATTGCCGCCGGATCGACTTTCCGGCTAATCCCTTCAACCTCTTCTACGAGCTGCGCGCTTGAATGGTCTTACGGTTCGGAAGTCCGGGTTTTGTTCTGCGCGAAGTTCTGGATGGATTGTGACTAACAGGTCGTTGTCCGGCCGGTGGTAGAGAGGATCTCCATGTCAAAGTTGATCCATTTTGTTTTCGCCACTGGGATCGCTCTGCCGGTGTTTTCCAACGTGCGGCTGACGGGGAACTGGACTGCCGACGGGTTGGCCTCAACCACCTGGAGCACCGCCGCCATGCAGGAGGTCGTGGGTGCAGAGGGCTGCCCGGCCTTTGAGGCCGTGCTTTCCCTCGATACCTCGCAGGCGGGTCAGCCGTTTCGTTGGGGTGTCATCCTGGACGGACCGGCGGGACCGAACGTGTGGGGCATCCCTACCGAGATTGGAGATGCCGACTCGACGGACCGCTACCGCACCTTCGTGCTGGAGCCAGGAGCCGAAACCCAGCAGGTCGAATACTGCCTGACCATCAGCCGGAGGATGGGGGCGCGGAAGCTCTACCTAGGTGCGGGCATCTCGCCGCGGATCGTGTTCTCGGTCTGGGCGCCGAACGCACATGCCGTTGACGTGGTGTTCGGCGAGGCGAGCGGCGGCTACATCGACGACACGGGCGCGGGGATTGATCCCGCGATGCCCGTGATCGCCCTGACGCAAGGCGTCGGCGGCGTTTGGGACAGCAACCCGGCGGACGATGCCTTCGCTGATTTCGTCGCCAAGCCGTACATGTACCGCCTCGTCAACGCGCAGGGAATGACGCGCTATCGCACCGACCTGTTCTCGCGCGAACAAATCGGAGTAGGAAACCAGGACCCGGGCGGCGCGGCCTACGCCGGAAGCCCGTCAGGGCTCGACGGCACGGTTTCGTGCAGCCTTGTCACGGACCCGGACGCGTTGACGATTCCTGTTCCGGCGGGACCGGCAATCCAGACAACGGCCGCGGACTTCTGGCGCAACGAGTTTTCCGCCGCCCGGCCGGTGCCGACCCGGCTCGAAGACCTGGTGATCTACGAACTGCACGTCGGCTCCCTCGGCTTCGGCAAGGCAGCGGCGGGCGATCTCAACGACGCCGTCGCCTTCCTCGACCACCTTACCCTTTTGGGTGTTAACGCCGTGGAACTGCTGCCGATGTCCCAGGTCGATGGGACCGCCGAGTGGGGCTACGGGGACAGCCACCATTTCGCCATCCAGTCGTCCGCCGGCGGCCGGGACCACTACCGGCTGTTCGTGCGCGAATGTCACCGCCGCGGCATCGCCGTCCTCCAAGACGTGGTCTACAACCACTTCGACAACAGCGCAGAGCGCGCGGAGTGGCACTACGACTCCGACTCCGACGCCGAGGACCAAAACATCTACTATTGGTACGAAGGCACCCCCGCGGACTATCTAGATCCCGCCGGCGGCTACCTCAGCAATGGGTCGAGCGGGCGCACCCCGCGGTTCTGGGAGGAAACCGTGCGCGCGCTCTTCGTCAGCAGCGCGGCGGCGTTCGTCGAGGAGTTCCACGTGGACGGCTTCCGGGTGGACCTGACCGACGCCATCCACCAAAACAACCGACGCGAAAATGACGGCCTGACTATCGGGAGCGCCAACCAGTTCGGCTCCAAGCTTCTGCGGGAGTGGAGCCGCACGCTGCGGCTGCTCAAGCCGACGATCATGCTCACGGCCGAAGATTACACGGGCTGGGAAAAGCTCACCCAGCTGCCGGACAACGGAGGGCAGGGCTTTGACTCGATTTGGTACGCCAACTTCATCCACGGTCTCATCGGCGACGGCAATTATAGTTCCAACTACGCGCGTCTCATCCACACCGCCGGGCAGGGCGGCGACGAAGCGCTGGCAATGGGCAATTTCGCAGGTGCGTTGGAAGGTTCTGGCGGGAACAAGGTCGTCTACCACGAGAACCACGACGAGTCGGGCAACGAACCCGGCACGCGGCGCACGATGGTCGAGGCCGTCAACGGCGCGCCGCTCTCCGGGGCCACGCGCCGGTTCGCCGAGGCCCGCTGCCGGTTTGCGATGGGGATGAACATCCTTTCCGCGGGCACGCCCATGTTTTTCATGGGCGAGGAGATCGGCGCGCAGAATCTGTTCACCTACCAAAGCGACCAGGTGTTGGGAGCGCGGGAGGACATCTTACTGCCTATCCGGATAACTGATTTTCGTGGCAGGTTGGCAGGTGAAAAGTCCTGAACCGAAGCCACGCACCCGTCCAAGAGCCAAGCGGATCGGGAGCACCGGCAGGCAGTTTATCATCAGCGATGAGCTTTGGGCGTTGATGGAACCCCTTCTCGCCGAGCAGCGCAACACGCACCGCTTTGGCGGCGGGCGTCCCCGCGTGCCGGATCGGACCTGTGCGGACGGCATCTTCTTCGTGCTGCGCACGGGCTGCCAGTGGAACGCGCTCTCGGCCACCGGCATCTGTCCTTCCTCCACGGCGCACGACCGCTTTCAGGCGTGGGTGGCGGACGGCTTCTTTTTGCGTTTTTGGCAGGCGGGTCTGGCGGAGTACGACGCCTTCAACGGCATCGACTGGAGTTGGCTGGCCATGGACGGGGCGATGACCAAGGCTCCCTTGGCCGGGGAAAAAAACCGGCCCCTCTCCGGTGGACCGCAGCAAAAGCGGCACCAAACGCTCGCGGCTGACCGAAGCCAGCGGCGTGCCCATCGGCCTGTGCGTGGCGGGCGCGAACAAAAACGACTTCAAACTGCTCGCTGAGACGCTCTGGAGCATCCCGGTGCAACGGCCCGCGCCTTCGCCCGAGGCTCCGCAACACCTTTGCTTGGACAAAGGCTATGACTTCGAGCAGGTGCGCTGGATCGTGGAAGCATTCGGCTTCACCGCTCACATCCGCGCGCGCGGCCAGGAAGCTGCCGAAAAGAAAGCCGGGCAGCAGGCAAGGCGCTGGCCGGTGGAGCGCACCCACTCCTGGTGCAACCGCTTTCGTAGCCTGCTGAGCCGCTGGGCCAAGAAGGAGCGAAACTACTCGGCCATGCTCCCCTTCGTCTGCGGCCTCATCGCCTATCGTGCCGCCGGATTATTCGGATAGGCAGTTATGCGTTGTTCTTTTTGGCGCTTACGCTTTTTCCCTGTGGAGGCTGCGCGCGGAGTGGAAGCGTGTCTCGCACCCGCCCCGCGCCTAACCATGCGCTCCAGCGAACAGGCACCGGCGGGCAGCCTGTTTGTGTATCCCACGCTTGACCTCGCCGGTGCCTGTCGCTGAGCTTGGGTCCGTTAGGCCCTGAGTCTCTCGTTCTCTGTTGGCGAGTGGCACGCCGGTTCCCGTTCCTTCGCAGTCGAGCGGGTTCCCGTTCGCCCTGCCAGCACGTCCGTTCATCGGGCCAGCCTGTTGCTCCGTTCACGCCTTCCCGGCGGCAGCGCCCTCATTCCCCCGCCGGAGTGGCAGCCTATCCTTTGGGCCGTCCAGAACACGCTCTGTAGGCGCGGGCTTAGTTTCACTTTTGCAGTGCAACACTGAAGCACGTTTTGGGTGTTTGGTAG
>CAXTQD010000093.1:0-2633 GCA_964246175.1 uncultured Chthoniobacterales bacterium
GGCCCGGGTCGTGCAGTGGAACAACCCCCACGGCCCGGGCCGCAGCGCGCGAACACCCACGCACCCATGGCAGGAACCGCCGGGCAAGGAGGCGATGGAAGATCATCGGGCGGCGGGCACGGTAAGTCGGGGCCGGAGGCTCCCTCAAGAAGCAATTCGTGAACCCGCACGGCACCCGGCCTTGCGTTCCACGCGTAACCCCGCGTTATTGCGGCCCCGCCCGCTTCGTTCCTCGATGACCGCCGCCATTCGCCTCGTCAACGTCCACCGCTACTACGGCCCGCCCGAAAGCCGGGTGCGCGCGCTCGACGGCGTGTCGCTGGAGATCGCGGACAAGGAGTTTGTGGCCGTGACGGGTCCGAGCGGCTGCGGCAAGAGCACGCTCATGCATCTGCTGGGCGGTCTGGACACGCCGAGTGAGGGCGAGGTGTACGTCGGCGACCTGCCGCTGCACCGCGCCGACGAAAAGGCACTCACCCGCTACCGGCGCAACGACCTGGGCATCGTCTTCCAGGCGTTCAACCTCCTGCCGACGATGAGCGTCCTGGAAAACGTCAGCTTGCCGCTGATGCTCGCCGGCCAGTCGCCGGGAGCGATCCGCCCGTACGCGATGGCGCTGCTTGACCGCGTGGGCATGACGCCACGTGCAGGGCACTTCGTCCACCAACTCAGCGGCGGCGAGATGCAGCGCACGGCGATTGCGCGGGCTCTCATTCATAAGCCCCGCCTGCTGTTGGCCGACGAACCGACGGGCAACCTCGACACGGCCGGGGCGGCGCGGGTATTGGAGGTGTTCCGCGACATCGCGGCGGGGGAGTTGACGACGTTGGTGGTGGTTACGCACAGCGAGGAGGTCGCCGCGACGGCCAGTCGCCGGGTGCGCCTGCGCGACGGACGGCTGGAGGAGTGAAGCGCCAAGGCGGCAAAGCGGCGCGTCCAGCGCCGTGGTTGACGTGTTAGACGAACGTTGTTCGTCTTGTTTGGCGACGTTCGTTCGTCTATTGCTAGTTAGGTGCTCTGCCGCTCGTACCATCCGATGGACCTGCCACCACCAGATTTCACCGTTGCACCCGAGCCGCCGGACACAGGCCAGACCATCGTCGAGGTTATTCCTTACGCCCCGGACGAGTGCCGCTTCATCATCACCGTAGACACCGCAGGCTTGTACCGCGTCCTTGAGGATACTTGGATTACTTCCTGGGTGCGTGAGGGTGGGCCCGCTTTCTGGCAGCGGGGTGGAGCGGTTCACTACACCGACACTTTGGCGCGTGCCCGTGCCGCGTTGGGCCGTGATCTTCAGTTCCCCAGCACCTAACCACGCGCTCCAGCGAACAGAGGCTGGCGGCGAGGCTTTCTCGGACCTTCACGCTTGACTCCGCCAGCCTCTGTCGCTGAGCTTGAGTCCGTCAAATCTCTCTGAGCTAGCCGCCGGATGACAGCCGGCCGCTGTTGCGTATCGTTGCCCATGGCACCGACCGCGCCCGCGCTCCTCACCGACCTCTACCAACTCACCATGGCCTGCGGTTACCACCAGGCCGGGATGGCGGAACAGGAGGCAGTGTTTCACCTGTTCTTTCGCAAACACCCCTTCGATGGCGGGTTCACGGTAGCTGCTGGGTTGGCCGAAGCCATTGAGGCGCTCGAAGCGTGGCGCTACGCCCCCGAGGAAATCGCCTACCTGCGCGGCCTGCGCGGCAACGACGGCGGCCCGCTCTTCAACGAGCCCTTCCTCGACATCCTCGCGCGCTGGAAATGGGCCTGCGACGTGGACGCCGTTCCCGAGGGCACGGTCGTCTTCCCCAACGCCCCGATCCTGCGCGTGCGCGGCCCGCTCTGGCAGGCGCAACTCGTCGAGACCCTCCTCTTGAACCTCCTCAACTTCCAGAGCCTCGTCGCCACCAAGGCCGCGCGCGTCTGCCTGGCGGCGGGCGGTGAGGACGTGCTGGAGTTTGGCCTGCGGCGCGCGCAAGGTCCTGACGGCGCGTTGGCGGCGAGCCGGGCGGCGTACGTCGGCGGGGTCGCCGCCACGAGCAACGTCCTGGCCGGCATGAGATACGGCATCCCCGTGCGCGGCACGCACGCGCACAGTTGGGTGATGGCGTTCCCCACGGAACCGGAGGCGTTCGCGGCGTACGCGGAGGCATTGCCGAACAACGTTACGTTCCTCGTGGACACCTACGGCACGCTCGACGGCGTGCGCCACGCGGTCGCGGCCGGCTCGAAACTGCGCGAACGCGGCTACCGGCTCGCCGGCGTGCGGCTGGACTCGGGCGACCTCGCTTACCTGAGCGTCGAGGCACGCAAGATCCTCGATGCCGCCGGGTTCCAAGACACCGCCATCCTCGCCACCAACGATCTCGACGAGCACCTCATCACGAGCCTCAAGGCGCAAGGCGCAAAGATCACCGTCTGGGGCGTCGGCACGCGCCTGGTGACGGCTTACGACCAGCCGGCGCTCGGCGGCGTCTACAAGCTCGGCGCGATCCGCCCCACCCCCGGCGCGCCGTGGGAACGCCGCCTCAAACTCTCCGAACAAACCGCCAAGATCAGCACGCCGGGCGTTCTAGGAGTACGGCGCTTCCGCGGGTCGGACCGCCACTTAGCCCCCCACAAGATATAACACCCCCAACACC
>CAXTQD010000093.1:2643-15934 GCA_964246175.1 uncultured Chthoniobacterales bacterium
GGGGCGGGCACGTGCTGCTGGCCGACGTGGGAGCCCGCAGCGCCCACCTCGCGGCCGAACTCGCCGCCGCCGACCCGCGCACGATCATCGACCCCGCCGACGCCCTGCGCCGCAAGACGCTCCCCGCCGACGCCGCAACGGAGGAACTTCTCGTCCCTGTCTTCCGTGCAGGCCGACGTGTGTACAATGCCCCGCCTTTGGCAGAGTCGCGTCGGCGCACGGCCGAGCAACTCGCCGCCTTGCACCCCGCCAGCAAGCGCCTGCTGAATCCACACACCTATCCCGTCGGGTTGGAACTGGGCCTGCATGACCTCCGCCACCGCCTCATCGCGCAAGCGCGGGGCCAAGGCTAACCGTTCCGGCTCCAGACGCTGAACACGTGGTCGGTCGCCTTCGCGCCCGCGTGGCAGGCGGCGCAGTCGGTCAGCCGGCCGCTGGTGCGCGCCGTCCTTCTCGCAGTAGAAATACTCCCAATCGCCGCCCCCCGCGTCATAGCCGGGCGCGTGTTTGATCATCCCGCCGACCGCTACCGCCTGCTCGCCGGTTCCCAGTTTTTCCTTGATGACGACCGCCCCCGGCGGGGAGACTGACCGCCGCTCGCGGACGGCTTCTTCGGCCGACGGGTTGACGTAGAGATGAATCCGGGCCAGCGCGTGTGGGCCTTTTTCGCGCTCTTCTTGGGCCACGGCCTCTCGGCTGGGCATGGCGCACAGCGTGGCAAGCTGCGGAGAAACGAAACGCGGGGTATCGGTCAGTCGCTTGAAACCGCGATAGAACGTGAACGCGTTCTCCCGGGTGACAGCCGGAGGTTCGGCGGCGAGGACCGTCGCGGCGAGGCCGCCGCCAAGGAGGGTGCAACGGTGACGCTGCGGCGAACAAGCGGGGATATGACCAGACCGAAGATAGAACGCCGCTGCGGCCGAAGACAAGCGCGCCTACCGTCGGTTCCACGATAAATCTCTTGTGATGAAGACCTCCTTTTCTCTGTCGTTCGCCGTTGCGTTCCTCGTCGCTGTCACCGGCTGCATGACCACCGCCGAACGCAACGAACACAAACCGGCCGGCGGGGCGACCGCCATCTTCCAGAAGCTCGACGCGAACGGCGACGGCAAGGTGACCTACGCCGAGTTCGACGCCGGGTTCGCCGACGCGATCTTCGCCACGTACAACCTCAACGGCACTGGGGCCATCACCAAGGACGAGTGGAACCAGGTCGAAAAGGCCCACCAGGACGAGGCCGCAGCGACCTTCCGCGCGTTGGATCTCAACCACGATGGCAAGATTACCAAGGAAGAACTCAACACCCACGGCAAGCGCCGCGACGCGGTCGTGCGCCGGCTCTTCAACGCCATCGACAAGAACCACGACGGCGTACTCACGCTGGAGGAGGCGCAACGCTTCGGCATCAACCGCGCCGCTGACCGCGACCCGGCGAACCATCCTTGATTGCCGGCTCCAGGTAGGCAGCGACGCAGCCGGTCCAAACCGATGCTTGGCGTATCAAGACCGACTGTTCGGAGCCATTGATCCTGCGCGGTTCAGCAGCCAGTCCACCGCCCGCTCAAAGTCCATCAGCGCATCTCCTTCGATGGGCGAGTTGTGCCGTGCGCCGGCCAGGGGAACGGTCTGTTTCTCGCCAGCGTATGCCTCGACCACAAGCCGCTGGTACTTGGGCGCGACAATCTCGTCGTTTTCGGCCAGCAGGAACACGGCTTTGGCGTTGATGGTGCGGGCATTGGCGACGCTGTCGAGCGCGCGGGGAATGTGTGCCGCCAGCGGACCGGCGATGAGCCACAGGTTCCACCAGCCGTAGCCGCGCAGGATGATCTGGCGGATGGGTGGCGGGTTCTGCAGGATCAGCCCGGCCACGTCGGGGCGTTGCGCGGCGACGTGCAGCGCGGCGGTCGTGCCCAGGCTCGTGCCGAAGACAAGGATCGGCCGGTCCGGCCCCGCTTCCCGGCGTAGGGCGTCGTAGGCTGCCAGTGCCGCCGGGCCGATGCTGTCGAGCTGCGCCGCGCCGTCGCTGCTGCCGTAACCGGGATAGTTGACACCCCAGAGCACCGTGTCGCGGCGCGACCATTGTTCGCGAATTTCGACGCCCACGTTCGGGTCGGCGCGGTCGGCGTTGCCGTAGAAGCGCAGGACGTAGAGTTCCGCGCGCTCGGTGGTCGCCGGGCGGCTGCGGGCGGTCCAGAGCTCAAGCGCGCCGTCGCGGAAGGGTAGCATCATCCGCGCGGCCCCGGGGTGCGTGAGCGGCGCGCGCGTGGGGAAGAGTACCAGCCGGTCGGGCGACAACACGCAGGCGGCGGGCACGGCAGCGAGGAAGAACAGCAGCACGATCCGGCCGAGTCTTCGCAAAAGGGCGTGTGGGACCATGGCGGATAAGCAAACCTTGGAGAAAACCGGGTGCGTTGTCACGCCCATCGGCGATGTTTCCGGGCAAGATGCGCACTTTGATCGTCGTGGACGTGCAGGTGGATTTCGTTGCAGGCGGCGCGCTCGCCGTGCCCGGCGGTGAGGAGGTCGTGCCAGTCATCAACCGGCTCCAGGATGGGTTCGACCTGATCGTAGCGACACAAGACTATCATCCCCGCGACCACGCGAGCTTCGCAGCGAACCACCCCGGCAAGCAGGCCTTTGACCACATCGAACTCCACGGCCTGCCGCAGACGCTCTGGCCGGTGCATTGCGTGCAGGGCACACCAGGGGCGGAGTTCGTGCCCGGCTTGGATCGCTCGCATTGGGAACGCGTCTTTCAAAAGGGCACGGACGCGGAGATCGACAGCTACAGCGGGTTCTTCGACAACGGCCACCGCCGTGCGACCGGCCTGGGCGAATACCTGCGCGGACGCGGCGTGAAGGAAGTGACGGTCGTCGGGCTGGCGACGGATTATTGCGTGAAGTTCACGGCCCTGGACGCGCGTGGCGAGGGCCTTGGCGTGCGGGTATTGACCGAAGCCTGCCGCGGCGTGGAAATCCAGCCGGGCGACTGCGCCCGCGCCCTGGACGAGATACGCGCGGCGGGCGGGCGCGTCGAACACGACGCGTGAAGCAGACCATCGCGCACAACGCGGCGGAGCTTTGCCGCTTTAAGCGAACTATCGACGACGCCTTCGCCCGTCGTTCGGAAGGACTGCAAGCGTTCGAGGCTTGGCGCGAGGCGTGCATCGTCTTCCATGCCCGCTACGACGCGCTCGCGTTTCCCGGTGGGCTGGCGGCGGCGTTCGCGCGTCTGGCGGCGGGTGACCTGCCGACGGCGGAGGCAGCGATCAGCTTCGTCGCGATGCGTCCCCGCTTCTTCCGCGCCCAGTACCACGCCACCCGGTTCATCAAGCTGCTCAAGCAGATTTCTCTGCGGACGGACTTGCAAAGCCGCTTCGACGCAATGCTGGATGAGCGACGGGAATACAAACTCCGGCGAGAACAAGGTGCCTGACCGATAGCAACCCACCGCAAAAATTTAGCAACCGAACGTTAATCCCAAGGCGAACTAAGGAGACAGCCACTATGGCTTCGCCTGCTCTTTGCCGGCTCCGGCGGACTCCCGCCACCGCACGATTTCCACGTTGGGCGTCCTCCTCTTGCGGATATATCGCCGCATCCTTTGTTCGCTGAAAACTTTTCTTTTTCCTCATGCCAAACGATTCTCTCCCTCCCGACGACGCGTCGGATGAAGCATTCTCGCTGTCGCGTCGCAGCTTCCTGGCGGGCACCTCCGCCGTTGGCGTGGCGCTCTTCGCCTCGCAACTCGTCACCCCGCTGCAAGAATCCTTCGGCGCTGAAGACGCGGGCGAGGGCAAGAAGACCGCCCCGCCCACCGGCGCGGAAACCGTTCCGCTGACCCTGCGCATCAACGGCCAGGAACACCAGATGCAGATCGATCCGCGCGTCACGCTCCTTGATGCTTTGCGCGAACGCCTGCAACTCACCGGCACCAAGAAGGGCTGCGACCACGGCCAGTGCGGAAGCTGCACGGTGCTCGCCAACGGTCGTCGCATCAACGCTTGCCTCGCACTCGCGCTTTCCTACGAGGGCGACGAGATCACCACCATCGAAGGCTTGGCGAAGGGTGACGAGCTTCACCCCGTCCAGGCCGCTTTCATCAAGCATGACGGTTTCCAGTGCGGCTACTGCACGCCCGGGCAAATCTGCTCTGCCGTGGCGTGCATCGATGAAGGCCACGCCGGCAGCGACGCCGAAGTCCGCGAGTGGATGAGCGGCAATCTGTGCCGCTGCGGCGCGTACAACGGCATCGTCGCCGCCGTGCGCGAGGCCAACGGCCAAATCAAGAAGGCACCTGCCGCCGTCTCCTAACTTCCTTTTCTCACATGAATCCTTTCAATTACACGCGGGCGACCGACCCGGCGTCGGTTCCCGACGAACTCTCCGCGCAGCCGCACACCAAGATACTGGGCGGCGGCACCAACCTGCTCGACCTGATGAAGATGGGCGTCGAGCGTCCGCAAAAGCTGGTGGACATCACCCGCCTGCCGCTCGCCAAGATCGAGGAACTCCCGGCTGGCGGCGTGCGTATCGGCGCACTCGCCCGCAACTCCGACGTGGCCGAACACCCACTCATTGCACGGGATTACCCGGTGTTGAGTCAGGCGCTCTTGGCCGGCGCGAGTCCGCAGTTGCGCAACGCTGCCACCACCGGCGGCAACCTGCTCCAGCGCACGCGTTGTTACTACTTCTACGACCCGGCGTTCCCCGCGTGCAACAAGCGCATTCCGGGCTCGGGCTGCGGCGCATTGGAAGGTTACAACCGCGTCTGTGGCGTGCTCGGCACCAACGACAACTGCATCGCCACGCACCCGAGCGACATGTGCGTCGCCATGGCCGCGCTCGACGCCGTCGTGCAGGTGCGCGGACCGAAGGGTGAGCGTTCGATTGCCTTCAAGGATTTCCACCGCCTGCCCGGCGACCATCCCGAGCACGACACGACGCTCGCGCCCGACGAACTCATCTACTCCGTCGATCTGCCCGACGCGGCGTGGGCGAAGAATTCTTTCTACCTCAAGGTCCGCGACCGCGCGAGCTACGCGTTCGCGCTCGTGAGCGTCGCCGCCGCGCTGGCGGTAGACGACGGCAAGATCAAAACCGCGCGTGTGGCCCTCGGCGGGGTTGCCCATAAGCCGTGGCGTGCGGAAGCCGCCGAGGAAAAACTCGTCGGCGAACCGGCCAACGAGGCGACCTTCAAGGCCGCCGCCGAGGCCGCGATGAAACATGCGAAGGGTTACAAGTACAACTCCTTCAAGATCGAACTCGCCAAGCGCACCATCGTCCGCGCGCTGGGCACCATCAGCGGCGGCATGCAAGCCGCCTGAACCTTTCTCCTTTTCCCACATGGAAGCTCGTAATCCCGACATCATCGGCGCGCCCGTGGACCGCACGGACGGCCGGCTCAAGGTCACCGGCGGCGTTCGCTATTCGGCCGAGGTGAATGTGCCCGGCGTCACCTACGGCGTCATCATCAGCAGCACGATCTCCGACGGCAGCGTTGAGAGCATGGACACCAAGGCCGCGGAGGGTTCGCCCGGCGTGCTGGCGGTGTTCACGCCCTTCAACATGCCCAAGCTGCCCAAGCAGCCGTCGATGGGGGCCAACGCCACGCCGGCCGCCAAGAAGATGGCACTCTTGCAAGACACGGCCGTGCATTACTTCCTCCAACCCATCGGGGTAGTGATCGCCCAGACCCTCGAACAGGCCACCTACGCGGCGAGCCTCGTCAAAACCAAGTACAATGAGGGCAAGCCCGTCACGGATCTCCTGGCACATCTCAACGAAGCCTTCAACCCCGGCCAGATTGGTGGCGGCGAGAAGAAGCCGGCCGACTCGTCGGACAATGCGCCGACCGCCGCGCTCAACGGTTCGCCCAAGCGTGTCGAGCAGGTTTACCAGACTCCTATCGAAAATCACAATGCGATGGAGCCGCACGCCACCATCGCGTCGTGGGACGGCGACCGGCTGACGATCTTCGACGCCACGCAGGGCATCTTCACGACCCGGCAGCGGGTCGCCGGGTTGTTCGGCTTGCATGATGAAAACGTGCGCGTGATCTGCCACTACGTCGGCGGCGGGTTCGGCTCCAAAGGACCCGTGTGGGCGCACACGATGCTCGCAGCCATGTGCGCAAAAGAAGTTCAGAAGCCCGTCAAGATCGCCATCACGCGCCAGCAGATGTTCAACAACACGGGCTCGCGCGCGCACACCTACCAGGGGTTCTCCGTCGGGGCGAAGGAAAACGGCCAGTTCGAGGCACTCATTCACGACGTAACCAACCACACGTCCACCTTCGACGAGTTCCCCGAACAGGCGACCGTCGCCACACGGATGCTCTACGCGTGCGAAAACATCCAGACCACCCAGCGCCTCGTGCGCCTGAGCCTTGGCACACCGAGCTATATGCGCGCGCCGGGCGAGGCTCCGGGGACGTTCGCCATGGAGAGCGCGCTCGACGAGATGGCGCGTGAGTTGAAAATGGACCCGGTGGAGTTGCGGCTCAAGAACTACGCCGAGACCGATCCGGAGAAGAAAGTGCCGTTTTCGAGCAAGGGCCTGCGTGAATGCTACGAGCGCGCGGCGGAGCGGTTCGGCTGGGACAAGTGGAAGGCCAGCCCCGAGCCGCGCTCAATCCGCGACGGCAAGTGGCTTGTCGGCTACGGCATGGCGACGGCGACCTACCCGACCAACCGCTCGAAGGCCGACGCGAGCGCGTGCATCAACTCTGACGGCACGGCGCTCGTGCTCGCGGGCAGCCAAGACCTCGGCACGGGCACCTGGACGGTGATGACGCAGGTGTCCGCCGGCACGCTCGGGCTGCCGATGGACAAGGTGCGCTTTGAACTCGGCGACAGCATCCTGCCGAGGTCGCCGGTCAGCGGTGGTTCGCAAACGGCGGCGAGCACGGGCAGCGCGGTGCAAGCCGCGTGCGACCAAGTGATCCAGAAGCTGATCGGCATGGCGCTCGCTGACGAGGCGTCGCCGCTGCACAACGCCAATGCACAGGACGTGTTGGCCGCCGATGGCAAGCTCTCGCTCAAGAGCGACCCGAGCAAGGGTGAAAGCTACGCCGCGGTCCTGACGCGCGCCAAGCTGCCGCGCTTGGAAGTGAAGGCCAACTCTGAACCCGATAAGGAGGAGAAGAAAAAGTTCTCCATGCACGCGTTCGGCGCGCAGTTCTGCGAGGTGCGCGTGCACGAGGACACGGGCGAGGTACGCGTGTCGCGGTGGGTCGGAGCGTTCGACATCGGCAAGCGGCTCAACGAAAAGACGGCCGAAAGCCAGATCCGCGGTGGCGTGGTCTTCGGCATCGGCATGGGGTTGACGGAGGCAACGGTCGTCGACGAACGCGACGCGCGGCTGGTTAATTCCAACCTCGCCGAGTACCACGTTCCCGTGAGCGCCGATGTACCGTACATCGACGTGATCTTCGTGGACCCGCCGACCGACACGCACATCAACCCGCTCGGTGTGAAGGGCGTTGGTGAAATCGGTATCGTGGGCGCGCCGGCAGCAATTGCCAATGCGGTGTACCACGCGACAGGCGTGCGGGTGCGTGAGTTGCCGCTGACGCCGGACAAGGTGCTCGGGCTGGCGTGACTTACCTGACGCGTCTCTGACAGGTCAGGGCGGATTGTTGACGACTGGCAGCCTTGCTGCCTGTTCAGAAGATAGCGGACCAGTAGCGGCGGCTAAGTTCGATCTTCTCCGCCCAAGAAATCGGTTTTGAGAGCGACAGCGGGCCGTCGTTGCTCAGCCAGAGCAGGTTCATGTTCCACAATCCGGCCAGCAGCACCGCCGCCGCTGTTGCCGCGAACGCCACGCTGCGTCGCACGCAGACATTCAGCAACCACCCGAAACCCAGCATCGCGTACAGCGTGCAACCCTCGAACGCCCGGCTGCCGAATGCGTCCCCAAACCACCAGCACCACCACGAACCGTTGACGTAGATCATCAAGAGCAGCGACGCGGCGAAACACCACGCCTCCGTGCGCCGCGGTGTGGTCACCGCCCATGCGGCGAAACCCAGAAACCCGACCAGCAACGCCGGGTGCCAGTTGAACAACCCATGGTAGGGCGAGAACAGCACCTCGTACAGATGCGGGTGAGCCCAATTGAAACCCTCGTCCTTGTAAGTGTAGAGCAGGTACGATCCGTAGACTGCCTTCCACGCGAGCGCCTGCAACGCCAGCGGCACAAGGCTGGCCGCGACCCCGCAGGCCATTCCCCTCCAGCAACGCCGGTCCCGCCACACCGCTTGCAGG
The DNA here is from genome assembly GCA_964246175.1 of uncultured Chthoniobacterales bacterium. GTDB lineage: Bacteria > Verrucomicrobiota > Verrucomicrobiia > Chthoniobacterales > SZAS-18 > CAHJWO01. Next base: position 10,911 of record CAXTQD010000093.1, read on the forward strand.
CAAACGACCCCGGGAAAGAGCAGCATCACCGCGCCTTGGTAACGCGCCAGGATCACGAATGCACACCCTAACCCGACCGCGACCCAGCGCCGCCAACGTGTCGGGTCGTCACGCAGCTTCCCGGCGAAATAGTAGGCCACCATCAACGCGAAGAACATCACGTTGTGCGACATCGCCAAGTCCATGCTCTGGTAGTACGCCAGCGGCGAACACATCCAGCCGAGCACGACCCCGCACACGGCCAGCGTCGGAGGCAGAATGCCGGCCACGAACCGATAAGCGAGCCACAACCCACCGGCCGCGTAGACGATCTGTCCCGCGATCAGGAACACTTGGTAGAGCGGCTGCCAGCCGTCGCGTCGCACCGCGCCGCCGAGTGCGTCGACAACACGCACCGTGCCGTCGGCCGCGGCGTACCAGGGCGCTTCGAGCAGCGCCCAGCCGATGGGATATTTGTTGGGGAAAAGCCCAATGGGCGTCCGCGACGTGATGCGCAGGGCTTCCTCGCGCGCGGGCAGCGACATCGTGTTGCAGTACAGAAGGTCCTTGGAAAAATCGAAGTCGCCCTCCACCATCGCCGAACGCAGCCAGAAATAGTAGAACGAGCCGTCCCACCCGTGGATCGACGACTGCGGCGGCTGCCGGAAAAGCCGCGCGTGCTGGCTCTGAAGGAAGAACACGCTGAAATTGCCCGCCAGCGTGAGCAGGATTGCCGCGAGCGCTCTCGCACGACGCACTGCCTTCCCGTTCCATGCCGGGGTCAGCGGCACCTCGGACCAACGGCGATAGTACCGCCAGCCAAGCAGGGCCATCCCTGCCACGAGCGCGATGAACGCCCCCGTGCGCACGACCGCACGCCACACGTAGAAGCTCCGGCTGATCTCGCAGACCGTGAGCCGCTGCACGTGCATCCCCTGGGACGCGTCGATGGCAACCGACGCCGCGGGATCATCGTGGATCGCTTGGGTGATCGGGTAGAGCACCTGTGACCGGTCATCGAACGAGAGCGGCGGATCGTACTTCTTGACGCCGACGCCGTCTTGGTAGTCGAGGTAGACCTGGAACGCCGCTGTGCCGGTCGCCTCCAGTTCGATCTGGTAGTACCTTTTCCGGTTCACGCCGAACGACCCGAACCGGCTTTGGCCGCCGGCCTCCGTGTCGGTCAGCGACAGGAGCGGCGAGCCGACCCAAAAGTGTCTTGCCACCGTCTGGTTGACCAGCGCGACCGGGGCGGCCGCCGCCGCGACGATCACGAGGACGGCGAGCACGTACCAGCGCCGCGTCAAGGAACGGCCGCCTCCGGCGAAGGCTGTGGTGAGACGAAGGTGGGTTGGGGCGAGACGCCCATGGTCGTCGTCTCATCGTCGCCGGACGGCAGCGCGGATGCAGCGGGTTTCTGCGGGCGGCCGACGATGTGCGTCAGCCCGCACTTGAGCGCCGCGGTGTCGGTCAGGTCCGCCACGCGCAGCTTCAAGCGAAATGCCCGGTAGCCCAGGAACAACACGAAAAGCGCGTAGAGTCCTAGCAGCCAGAAGTCGTGCGGCGACGTGGCGACGAACAGTTGCCGGTAGGCGAGGATCAACACGACGATCACGTTGAGCAGCATGGTGGTCACGACGGGCTGGTAGGTGAGTTGCACGCGCGTCAGGCACTTCGGGCCGCCGTGGTATTCGGTGACGGTGCGCAGGCGCAGATTCCACCACAGAGTGCCGTAGATTTGGATGTCCCACGGGTTCCAACCCGTGTCGGTGGAGTACCGCCAGCCTTCGGTTTCGAGGAGGGTCACGGTCTCGGTGATGAGGGCCTCGCGGCCGATGCCTTCCTCGCTCCAGTAGCGGCGGTGCTTCATTTGCAGCCAGCGCAGGGAATTGTTCTCGTGCGCGTGTGGCGCGAGGATGACGGAGCGCGGCGTGCGTTTGAAGAGCATCCACGTCGAGTAGCGCGCCCAACCGCGCACCAGCGGCTGCGCGAAGGCCAGGACCATCACGAGCACCCGTGCCGGGAACGTTTCAAAGCGCGCCTCCAGCCGTGCGTGAATCATGTACGAGAGCGCCACCAGGAACGTCGCGCCGAACATCAACAGCGGCACGATGCGCAGGTACGTCAGCGGGACCGACAGCACGAAGATGAACCCCGTCAGCGCGACCCACTCCACGGAGCTGACGTAGTCCGCGATCACCGAGCGCGGCGTGGGGTAGATCGACTGGAAGAGTCCTTGCCCGAAGACGCCGTGGTAGACGCGCGGTTCGTTGACGAGCCAGGTGAAGCGCGGCGCGCCGTAGATGTTGCCCTTCCACTGCGCGGTGCCCGTCGGGCCGAAGAAGACGAGGTGGTTGAAGCGCAACATGCTCTCGGCTTCGCCGTAGCCTTCCTGCTGCCGCTTGAACGCCCGGAGCGTGAAGCGTCGGTAGTGCCACACAATGGCCGACGGGCTGAAGGCTATCGCGTGCCCGGCCGTCTGCAAGCGCCAGCAAAAGTCCACGTCGTCGCCCGCTTTGCGGTACTCGGGGTCGAAGCCGCCGACGAGATCGAACGCCCAACGGTAGAACGCCATGTTGCATCCCGGGATGTGCTCGGCCACCGTGTCGGTGAGTAATACATGGCTGGGTCCCCCGGGGGCGGCGGCGACGCAGGCCTGCACCCAGTTGGCGGCGGGCGGGGAGACGTTGGGGCCACCGACGCCGGCGTAGTGGCCGCTGAGCAGCGTGCCGACGAGATAGTACAGCCAGTCGGGGTCGGCCATGCAGTCGCCGTCGGTGTAGGCGAGGATTTCGCCGCGGGCCGTGTGCGCGCCGACATTGCGCGCGTAGGAGAGGCCCATGTTCTTCTGGCGGACCGGGACAAGTTTGGGTTCGTGGCGGAACTTGTCCACGATCTCGGGCGTGCGGTCGGTCGAGCCGTCGTCCACCAGGACGATCTCGTAGTTGGGGTAGTCCACCTTGAGCAAGGACTCCAGGCAGGCTTCGAGGGTCTGCGCGCCGTTGTAGGAACACACGATCACGCTGACCTTCGGGTAGGACGGCAAGCGCACGCGGCGGGTGACGTGTTCGTCGCCATCGACGCCGCCCCACTTCTCCTTGAGCGCACCGTAAGCCAGCTTCGGCTGGCGCTCGCGCGTGACGAGGCCAAACGCCCAGTCGGTGATGTTCATGCCGCCGGTGAACCACTCGTCCGTCCAGGCGTAGAGCACGGTGCCCGCGAGCCCGCAGCGCACGACGCTCTCGACGTGCCAACTCAGCATCTCGCGCTGCTCCTCCTGCGCGTGGCGGATCGTGTCCATGCCGAACTCGCCCATGATGCACGGTTTGTCGTCGGCGAGGTTTTGCAGGCGCAGGAGATATTTCTCGAAGTCGCCCTGGTTGTGCAGGTAGACGTTGAACGTGCAGAAGTCGACGTTCTGTGGCAGGAGGTATTCCGTGGGCGGGTAGCTCGCGTAGGAATACAGCGCGGCGGGGTCGGCGGCGCGGGCGACGTTGATGAGTTCTTCGAGGAAGCCCGTGACCCGCCGCACGCCGAGCCAGCGCACCATCGTCGTGGGAATTTCGTTGCCCACGAGGTAGCCGAAGACGGCCGGATGCCCGCGGTGCGTGCCGACGGCCTCGCGCACGGTGCGGACGACCGTCGCGCGCATGGCACGGTCGTTGAGGAACTCGACGTGCTCGGCCCAGGGGATCGAGATCAACGCGAACAAGCCCGCGTCCGCGAGCAGATCCATGAACCAGCGTGGCGGTACGTAGTAGACGCGCAGGAGGTTGACCCCGAGGTCGCGCATGAGCGCGAGGTCGGCGCGGACTTTTTCGGGCGTGCCGAAAAACTCTCCCGCCGCGTCCGGTTGGAACGGCCCATAGGTGACGCCCTTGAGGAAGAATTTCTTGTCCCCGCGGAAGAAAAACTTGGCGTGGACGCGGACGCGTTCCGCGGCGGCGGGAAGGACGGGGACGGCGGTAGGCATCGGGGCGGCACAACAGCGGACGCGTGGGGCGTCGGCCGTATTCAAACTCAGCCCCAGCCTGACAGCACGCGCCCAGTGGGGGCAAACGGTTTTTTGCGGGTCGGACGGACGGTTGCTCAGCGGTGCTGCATGACGTAGGGCGTGTTCCCCGAAATCGCCAAGCTCCACGGGCTGGTCAATCCCCCGATCAGGGAGGGATTTAGGTGCCTGCCGGTCCGAGCATCGTAAGTGGCCACCGTGTTGTTGGCGTGGGTGGAGATGTAGACCGTGTCGTGTGCGACCGCCAGGCTCGAAGGTTCGACCAACCCGAGGACGAGCGCCGGGTTGATGACGGCCAGCATCGCGGCGTCGTACTTGCCGACCGTGCCGTTCCTGGAAAGGACGTAGAGAGCGCCGTCTGAAAGCACGATGTCCTGCGCCTGCGGAATGCCTTTGATGCCGACGGTGTCTAGCGGCCTCCCGGTTCTCACGTCGTAGGCGGCGATCACGCCGCCGACATAGTCGGGGATCAGGAAGTGGTCGCCGACAAGCGCCAGAGTTGCGGGCGCGGGAAACGCGCAGGCGAAGCCGCCGCTGACCTTTGTGCCGCGCGTCTTGTCGTACACGCGCACTCGGCGGTCGAGCGCTGCAACGTAGAGACGGTCTCCCACCACCGCCATGCCCTCCATGTTAATGACCTTGTTGTCGACCAACGTCGGGTTGATGGGCGCGCCGGTCGTGGCGTCGTACGCGCTGATGGCATTGGTAATATCGGCATCTAGGCGGGCCTTCTCCGTTTGGGTCAACGGCTGCGGTCTCACCCGTGCCCGACCGGCAAGATGCCCGATGATCAGCAAGTATCCCGCGACGCAGAGGAACGACACTCCCGTCGACACGACGAACAACCAGCCCAAGCCCCGCGGCCGGCCCGTTCCTTGCCTTGGTTCGGAATGGTAAGAAGCCACGGGCAGAGAATACCCGTGCGGCTACAGTGGGGCGAGATTGTTCCGGTGGTCAGGCGGCCGGGTACACGCTCCGTTGCTCCGGCGGGCGCAGCCGGCCGCGGCGTACCCCCGCCCACCACGTCCGCGCG
>CAXTQD010000094.1:0-15712 GCA_964246175.1 uncultured Chthoniobacterales bacterium
GGACATAGGTGAGGGAACGGGTAGGAGTAGGCGAACGACCGATTTGCCTCCCCGTTCCCTCACCTATGTCCAGCCAGACCGTCTACCTCGTCGCCAGCGGCGACCTCCGCGAATCCGCCAACCAGAAGTGCGAGCCCGCGCAGGCCGCGATGGAAGCCCAGGTGGTCGCCGCCGTCGAACGCGAGGGCTGGACGGTTCAGCGCGCGCATCCTTTCAACGAACAAAAGGGGCACGGCTTTATCGACAGTCAGAAGTACGGCATGGAGGTCTTCCGCACGATCCCGGCCGACGTGCCGGTGATTGTCGCCGAGGCCGTCTGGCAATATTCCCACCACGTCCTGCCCGGGCTCACGGCCCACCGAGGGCCGATTCTCACCGTCGCCAACTGGAGCGGCACCTGGCCGGGACTCGTCGGGATGCTTAACCTCAACGGCTCGCTGACCAAGGCCGGCGTGCGCTACTCGACGCTGTGGAGCGAGGATTTCGAGGACGAGTTCTTCACGAAAGGGCTCCATCAGTGGCTCAAGAAGGGCCGCGTCGAGCACGACACCTCGCACGTCCGGCGCTTCAAGAAAAAGGCCGCCGGGGACGCTGCGGCGGTCGGCAAGGATTTCGCCAAACGGCTGCGGTGCGAGCAGGCGATCCTGGGTGTGTTCGACGAGGGCTGCATGGGGATGTACAACGCCATCGTCCCCGACGAACTCCTGCACGCCACGGGGGTGTTCAAGGAGCGGCTGAGTCAATCGACGCTCTTCGCGCGCATGGGGACCGTCCACGACAACGAGGCGCGCGCCGTCTATGACTGGCTGCGCGAACGGGGAATGCAGTTCCACCTGGGCCCCGACGAGACGCACGACCTGACGGAAGGCCAGGTGCTCGCGCAGTGCAAGATGTACATCGCCGCGGTGCGGATCGCCGACGAGTTCGGCTGCGCGGCGGTCGGCATCCAGTACCAACAGGGTTTGAAAGATCTCGCGCCGGTCAGCGACCTGGTCGAAGGACTCCTCAACAACACGGAGCGTCCGCCCGTTTTCCACGAGAAGACCGGTCTGGAATTATTTCTTGGCGAGGCGCTGCCGCACTTCAACGAGGTGGACGAGTGCGCCGGCCTGGACGGTCTGGTCACCTACCGGCTCTGGCGCGAACTCGGCTACCCGCCCGAGAACACGCTCCATGACCTGCGGTGGGGCCGGCACTACCGGGGCGGGGACGTGGATGATTATGTGTGGGTGTTCCTGATCTCGGGCGCGGCCCCGCCGGCGCACTTCGCCGGTGGGTACGCCGGGGCAAGCAGTGAACGGCAGCCTTCCATGTACTTCCGGCTGGGCGGCGGCACGCTCAAAGGGGTCAGCAAGCCGGGCTGGATCGTGTGGAGCCGCGTGTACGTCGAGGATGGCGCCTTGTGCTACGACACCGGCGTGGGCAAGGTCGTCGCCTTGCCGGAAGAGGAGACCGCCGAACGCTGGCGGCTGACTACCCCGCAGTGGCCGATCATGCACGCCGTCCTGCCCGGCATCACGCGCGACCAGATGATGGCGCGCCACAAGGCCAACCACATCCAGGTCGTCTACGCGCCGGACGAGGACGCCGCCCGGCACGGGATGTTCGCCAAGGCGGCAGCGATGAAGGAACTAGGACTGAAGTGCTTCGTCTGCGGAGAGTGTTAGGGCGTCTTCTCTTATGCGTGTGAAATGGGAACGCGGCACGCCGCAGGCGCGTCGCCCCCAAGGTAGGGATGAGCGGCCACTCGCGTGGCCGAGAACATCCTAGCCCACGGTGCGGCCAGCTAGGACTTCTTCCTTGGGCACGACTTTCTCCATCAACTTGGCGGCGGCCAGGTAGGCGACGATGCCCAGGCCGATCTTGTTGTAAACGTCAGCCACCGAGAAAGCGATGTGGACCCAGTTCAAGTCGGCCTGCGGGTACAGGGCTGGCACGAGGTAGCCCAGGGGGTACACGCCCCAAGTGGTGACGGTGGCCCAGGCCAGCCAGCGGTAGGCGCGGCGTTCCTCGGGTTCCGCCAGGGCGGCGCGCTGCTGGTAGACCCGGTAGAGGACCACGGGGATGACGAGGTAAAAAATCGTTGAGATTGTGCCCCAGACGTAGTGCGGGCCGGCGAGCATGACGCCGTTGGCGTCGATCTGCTGTTCGCCGATGTAGCCGGTGAGAATCATCAGGATGTCGGCCGTCACCAGCACGAACAGCGTGCCGGGCATCTGGCTGGGCTTGCCTTTGAGCAGCAGGACGTTTTTGACGAGCAGCAGCGGGGTCGTCACCGTCCAGTCCATGTAGCGGTACTGGCCGATGGCCAGGTACGAGGTGTAGAGCAGGTCATGGCGGGCCCCGGCGTCGGGGAGCTTGACGAGGGTTTCCAGCATCGCGTGGAAGTAGGTGCGGATCACCACGTACGAGCACCCGGCTACGAAGCAAATGATCGCCGTCAGGACGCTGGAGGTGCGGTGTTCCGGGCTGACGCTGCCTTTGGTGGCCAGACTAAAGATCGTCATGGCAAAAAAGCTAAAGAAGGTGATGACCAGGACGTACTCGGTCAGCACGCTGCTCAGGCCCACCTGGCCGGCATGGGTCACGAAAAACTCTTGAAAATGCATGGCTCGGAGTCAGTTGAACGGCGTTGTTGGAATGGATTAGCCCCGATTCTCTTGTGGTCAGGGTCACGCAAATTCGTACGGACAGGATAGTGGGGATGCGTCAAAATGCGGGCGATTCTGCTTGTCGGTTCGGTCCTCGTTCCCGAAAAAACTTTGCGGTCCCGGCTGCTTTCTGCTTCCATCAGGACTCAGGAAATTCCCTGCTACCTCAAATCCCGCGCATGAAATATCGTTTCGCTTCCGCCCTCGCCATGGCTGCCGTGGCCGGAGCATTGAGCCTCCTGACCGGTTGTACCGAAGTCGGCACCACCAGCAGCGGCGGCGGCAGTTACAACCCGGTCGCTTACAAGCCGCACAACCCCAATGCCGTCAAGGTCAAGGTGTCGCTAAGCAAGCAGCAGGTGTACGTCATGGAGGGCTCCAAGCCGCTCCTGGTCGCCGCGTGCAACATCGGCATCCCCGCCAAGCCCACGCCGAAGGGGAACTTCACCATCACCAACAAGATCCAGAAAAAGCGCAGCGGAAGCTACGGCTTCTACAAGAATGGCGACGTGGTCACGCCCGCCGAGGCCGGCAAGGGCCACGGGCAGTACATTGGCTACCCGATGGGGTACTGGTGCGAGTTCTCGCCCTCGTACGGCTTCCACCAGGGCTACGTGTGGCCGATCCCGCGCTCGCACGGCTGCATCCGGTTGCACAAGAACGTGGCGTCGAAGTTCTATGCGCTCGTCCACAGCGGCACCCCGGTGAACATCGCCGAGACCCAGCCCGAAGACGCCACCGTCGGCGCGAACGTCCAGCGGCCCTCCGATTACCAGGACCCCGATCCGGCCCCATCCTTCACGGCGTCGGACCGGGTGTTCGACTCGCCGCCCGGCGGTGGGTTGACCCCGTACTAAAACGCGCTCGCCACGGAGTTCGTTTTCAGTTTACACCGGAGGGACGAGACTCGTCCCTCCGGTGTTTTTGTGTTATCTGTACCATGCCAGCCGATTTCTTTTCCATGACCAGCCCGACGCCCACCGCCCCGCCGGAAGTAGCCCGCAAGCGCATCAACCTGCGCACGCCCGACATCATGGCCGCCGTCCAGGCGCAGGTGGAGACCCACTACCGCAGCGAACTCGTCGAGCGTATCCGTGCCGTGGGCGGGGTGCTGTCGTCGGCGGGCCTGACGGTACGGCTGGCCAAGCAGTTCGGGTTTTGCTACGGGGTGGAGCGGGCTATCGACCTCGCCTACGCCGCGCGCAAGAGCAAGGAGTTCGAGGGCAAGCGGCTGTTCATCTTGGGCGAGATCATCCACAACCCGGAGGTCAACGCGCAGATCCGGGCGCTGGGTATTCGCAACCTTATCGGTCCCAAGCGCGAGGCTGAGGTGGATGACTTGACAGCCGACGACGTGGTCATCGTGCCGGCGTTCGGCGCGGAGGTGTCCACCGTCGAGAAGATCAAGCTGAAGGGCTGCTACATCGTGGACACGACCTGTGGCGACGTGATGAGCGTGTGGCGGCGGGTGCGTTCGTACGCGGCCGACGAGGTGACGAGCATCATCCACGGCAAGTCGCAGCACGAGGAGACGAAGGCCACCGCATCCCAAGCGCGCTCCAAGGCAGGCCGGGGGCACTACCTTGTCGTGTTGACGCTGGAGGAGACGGACTACGTCTGTGACTACATCCGGCAGGGCGGGGACCGGGAAGATTTCTTGCGGAGGTTCGCGGACGCGCACTCGGAAGGGTTCGACCCCGACGTGCATCTCAAAACGGTGGGCGTCGCCAACCAGACGACGATGCTGCGCGGCGAGACGGAGGAGGTGCAGCGGCGTATCCGGCAGGCCATCGTGGACCGCTACGGCCCGGAAGGCGGAGCGCAGCGGTTCCGGTTCTTCGACACGATCTGCGGGGCGACGCAGGAGCGCCAGGATGCGCTCAAGGACATGCTCCAACTGCCGATGAACCTGTTACTTGTCGTTGGTGGTTACAACAGTTCCAACACCTCGCACCTCGCGGAGATGGGGCAAGCGAAGCTGCCGACGTACTTCATCCGCGACGCGACGCGGTTGGAGAGCTTGGAACGCATCACGCACTTCGACCTGCACGCGGGCGAGGAAGTGGCGAGTGAGAATTGGCTGCCGGAAGGCGAGATCGTCGTCGGCGTGACCGCCGGCGCGTCGTGCCCGAACCACCTGATCGAGGAAACGATCAAGCGGCTGTACGCGTTCCGCGGCGTAGACGCGACAACACTGGTTTGAAGAGCCGTGTCAGCGCGGTAACCTGTTTTCAGCCCATCAACGAGCGCAAGTACGCCGCGCCTTCGCGGACGCTCGTGGTGGCGTTGGCGCCCTCGTACTCGACGACTACCGGCCAACCATTCGCTGTGCACAGCGGCACCAGTGTACGGAAGTCCACGTCGCCCTGACCCGCCGGCACGTCCTGACGGTCACGTTTGCGCAGGTCCTTGGCGTGGACGAACAACACCCGCCGACGATGCTCGCGGATGAACTCCACCGCGTTTCTCCCGGCGAATTCCAGCCAGAACCCATCAAACTCGAACCCGACCAGCGCTGGGTCGGTGTTCGCCAGCAAGATGCTCATGCCAACCTCGGGGGTGCCCGGCAGTTGGGCGAACTCGAAGTCGTGGTTGTGGTATCCCAGCCGGAAACCCTCCGCTTTCATTTTTTGCCCGAGTGCGTTGAGACGCTGGGCGGCCTCCCGGTAGCCATCGGGGGTTTGGAGTTCACGGTTGAGCGAAGGCACGACGATGCAGTCCGCACCTAGCCGGCGGTGGAAGGCAAGTTTGGCCGCGAGGTCCTTTTCGAGTGAATCGAGGCCGACGTGAGCGGCGAGAGGTTGCAGGCCGGTTTCGTCGAGCAGCGTGCGCCAGCGGTCCGCGGCCCAACCGTAGTCACCGGCGAGTTCGACGCCGTCGTAGCCGAGTTCACGGACCTGTCGCAATGCTCCTTCCGCGTCCGTCGAGGTCGAATGCCGCAAGCTCCAGAGTTGCAGGTAGAGCGATGCTCTCATCGGATGACGACCATCGTGCCGCGCGGCACCAGGGTGAAAAGCTTTTTCGCCACCTCCGAGGGCAGCCGCACGCAGCCGTGCGAAGCGGGGTAACCCGGCAGCACCCCGGCGTGCAAGCCGACCGCCGTGCAGGACAGGCGCAGGAAAAACGGCATGGACGCGTTGTGGTAGAGCGTCGAGCGCCACTCGGTGTACTTATGGGTGACGACGTAGCGGCCCGGCGGGGTCGGCTTGTCGGTCTTACCGCTGGAAACCTTGGTCGTCAGGATCGGCTGCCCGTCGCGGCTGATGGTCGCCATCTGGGTGGCGAGGTCCACCTCGATGAACAGGCGGGCTGCGTCGCTCTGCGGGGTCACGCCGATCAGCGACTGCATCGCCGCCGTGTCACCGCGTTCGGCCGCGATGTCGAGCGGGCGGATGTCCGAGCGGGTGCGCGCCTCGCAGTTGGCCTTGGCGTGGATGAGGAACTGCATGGCCTCCGTCTGACCCGCGGCTACCGCCAGCATCAGGGCGGTGGCTCCCGGGTCGCGCAGGAGCAAGCCACCGCGCGAATGGGGCGTGAACGCTGCCGTTAAGGCGTCGGGCACCGGCTGCGGTACGGGGCAATCCACGCCTGCGCCTTCGTCCAGACAGCGCTGGAGGACAGGTAAATTTCCCGTGGCGGCGGCGACAAAATACTCGGCCTCGGGCACGACGTAGCGTGGCGGGGTGGGAACCTCGGCGGTAGCGACGGTCACTTCGCCGCGTGCGCCGGGTGCGGTGACCAGACCACATGCCACGAGGATGGCCAAGCTAAAGAAGAAGCGCGGGCGGAACATAGATGGGCCGTTTATAACAGCGGATGCCGCCGGTGGTCAACAGGTTGCGTGTGGGGCGGCCGAGAGGCCGCCGTTGCGGGTTGCGATGTCTGCTGCGCAGACGTTGCGGGTTGCGGTGTGCCCTGCGGGCACGTTGTCGGAGGCAGGCGGCAGAGTTCTCCCCTTCTGCCAACGTCGCCGCAGGAGGCACCGCCACTCGCAAACCGCAACGCGCCGTCAGGCGCATCGCAGCGGTGGCACAACTGACTCAACCCTCCTTCGCCATTGCCAAGTCGCGGCAGCCTTTCAGGTCAAGCTTGCCGGAACCGAGCAGCGGCAGGGCTTCGATCCGCTTGATGGTGCGCGGCACCCACAAGTTCGGCACGCCGACGGCAGAGAGTTTCGCCCGCAGGTCGGCCTGCGAGATTTCCTGCGTGGTGAGTAGCACGAGCGCCTCGCCCTTCGCCTCGTCGGGCACGCCGACGATCATCAGCAGTCGGTCGCCGTTTGCCGGCAGGCCCATCGCCTCGTAGACCTTCGTTTCCACCGTTTCGTGCGGCACCATCTCGCCGGCGATCTTGGAAAAGCGCGATTGCCGCCCTTCGATAAAGAGAAACCCGTCGTCGTCGAAGCGTCCCAGGTCGCCCGTGCGGAACCACCCGTCGCGGATTACCTCCTTCGTCTTCTCCGGCTCGCCCAGGTAGCCCTCGAAGATGTTGGGTCCGCGCACCCAGAGCATGCCGGTTTCCAGGAGGCTCAGGTTTTCGTCGGTTTCGGGGTTGCGGATGCGCGCAGCCAGCCCCGGGGCCATCTTGCCGACCGAGCCCGGGCGGTAGGAGAACTGCACGGTTTTGCCCGCGTCGTTGAGGCTCACGTCGGGCATGTTGCAGCCGATCACCGGGGAGGTTTCCGTCAACCCGTAGCCCTCCATGACCTGCTTACCGAATTTTTTTTCGAACGCGTCGGCGATGGAGCGTGGCAGCTTTTCGGCGCCGGTGACGACCATGCTCACGCTGGCGAGCTGCTCCTTGTCCACCTTGCGCAGGTACGAGCGCAGGAACGTCGGCGTGGCGATGAGCAGCGAGATGCCGTAACGCTGGACCAACTCGGCGTTCTTAGTCACGTCAAGCGGGTTCGGGTACGTCACGGCCTGGAGTCCCTCGATGATCGGGAACCACAGCGTCACCGTGCAGCCGAAGCTGTGGAAAAACGGCAGGGAAGCGAGCACGCCTTGGCCCTGCTTGAGGTTCACCAGCATTCGGAACTGCGAGATGTTGGCGAGGATGTTGCGGTGGGAGAGCACGACGCCCTTCGGTTCGCCCGAGCTGCCGCTGGTGAAGAGCAGCACGGCTTCCTCGTGCCCGCCGCGTTTGGGGATGCCCAAGATTTTCGTCAACAGCCACCACGGCGTTACCAGCGAGATTCCCAGCCACAGGCCGATGCGCTTCTTGAGCGGAGGCAGGATCTTGTCGAGGCGGATGATCTTTTCCGGCCATGGGAAGGATTCCATCTTCTTCTCGGCGAGCGTGGCGGTGATGACGGTGTCGATCTCGGCGCGCTTCATGGCGGATTCGAGCGCGGCGCGGCCGGAGGTGAAGTTCAGGCTGACGGGCACCTTGCCGGCCAGGAGGACAGCGAGGTTCGCCAGGACGCCGCCTTTGCTCGCGGGCAGGACGATGCCGACGCGCCGGGCGGGCGCCTGTTTTTTGATCTCCTTGGCGAGCACGATGGCCGCCGCCAGGAGCTTGCTGCGAGTGAGCGTGGAGTGGTCGGTGCCGTCGATGACGGCGGTCTGGAACGGGCGGTTCTTCAAGCCGCGCACGCAGGCTTCGGCCAAGTGGCCGCCCAGGGCGGGGCGGAGTTCGTAGCTCGATTCACCGAGGTCGAGGAGTTCCTGCCGCACGGTCGCCACGTCGGCTTGCTCGGGGGAGAGCGGCTCGCCGAAAGAGACAGTCACCGGGTAGGGGAACCGCTTGGGCCACTTGCGGAAAAACCGACCACCCTCGAACGAGAAGATGGACCCCCAGAGCTGGTCCATCCACACGGGCACGACGGGCGCGCCGCCCTTCTTGGCGATGATCTCGAAGCCCTTCTTGAGCCGCAGCAGCGTGCCGGTGCGGGAGAGTTCGCCCTCCGGGAACACGCACACGACCTCGCCGGCCCGGAGGCGCTCGGCGGCGGCGCGCATCCCGTCGCGGGCGTGGGCGGCCGAGATTGGGATGGCCTCGAAGAGACGCAGGATGGGATTGAGGACAGGGTTCTTGTAGAACTCGTCGAAGATCAGGAAGCGGATCGGCCGCGGGCAGCTGATCTGGAGGATGATGGCGTCGACCCAGGTGATGTGGTTGGGCAGGAGCAGGACGCCGCCGGTCTTGGGGATGCGATCAGCGCCGACGAGGTTGACGCGGTAGATCAATCGGAAGAAAAGCGTGCCAAAAAACCGCACGGTGCGCGCGACGAAGGTGCGCAGCGCCGAGGGAGCCGGCAGGGCGTAGAAATCGGACGGAGTGCTCATGGGGAACGCGGGGGAAAAGAAGGGAGAGACCAGTTCGGGGATGCGGTCAAGATGCCAAGTTCCCAGCGAAACGGAAATTGATAAAAAGGAGCCGATCATCAATTTCGGTGTGGGGGCGGCGTTCCAAGTTGCGATGCGCGGAGCGAACCGATAAATTCTTCCCCCTTGGAAACCTCTTCCCCACTCGAAGCCTCCACGCCGATGCGGCGACAGTACGACCGCATCAAACGCGGGCTGCCCGAAGACGTGATCCTGCTCTTTCGGTTGGGGGATTTTTACGAGATGTTCGACGAGGACGCGAAGGCGGCCAGCGCGATCTGTAACGTCACGCTCACCAAGCGCGGGCAGACGCCCATGTGCGGCGTGCCCTCCCACGCGGCGGACCACTACATCGCCAAGCTCGTGCAGGCGGGCAAACGCGTGGCGATCTGCGACCAGAAGGGCGACGTGCTCCCGGGCAAGCTCGTCGAGCGCGAGGTCACGCAGATCATCAGCGCAGGCACCGTCACCGACGCGCGGCTCCTCGACGAAAAGCGCAACCACTACCTCGCGGCGGCTTACTGCAAGAAGGACACGTTCGGCTTTGCCTACCTCGACCTGACGACGGGCGACTTCCGCGTCACGGAACTGAGCGGCGCGTCGGCGCTCCTCAACGAGTTGGGCCGCGTCGCACCGGCGGAGTTTCTGGTCAGCGACGATCCCGGGCAGGCGGCGGCTTTCGCAGCCTTCGCCGGGACGTTGCCGTACGACGCGCACGCGTTCGTGTGCGAACAGGCCGACCACGCGTTGCGGGAACACTTTGCGGTGCAATCGCTCGACGGTTTCGGCTGCGCCACGATGGGTCAGGCGGTCGCCGCGGCGGGGGCCATTTTCCACTACCTGCGCTACGCGATGCGCCGGCCACTGGACCACGTGACATCGCTGCGCACCTATCGGCCGGAGGGGTTCCTCGTGCTCGACCCGGTGTCGCAGGCGCACTTGGAGATCGTCCGCGCGCGCCACGACGGCGGCACGAGCCTCTTGGCCGCGCTCGACCGCACCGTCACCCCGCTCGGCGCGCGCCAACTCCGCCAGTGGCTCCTGTATCCCCTGCGCGACGCCGCCGCCCTGGAAGCGCGCCAGGAAGTCATCGCCGCTCTCCTCACCGCGCCCGACACCCTGCGCCGCCTGCGTGAGACCCTCCGACAGGTGCGTGACCTCGAACGCACCGTGGGTCGTTTGAGCCAAGCCGCCGGCAACGCGCGCGACCTCCAGGCGCTCGGCGCGTCGCTCGCCGTCGTACCTGAACTCCAGACGCTCGTCGCGGAACTACCGGGCGGCGAACTCGCCGGTCGTCTCGCCCGCCGCCTTCACCCACTGCCGGAACTCGCTGGGCGCCTCGCTGCCGCCGTTGCCGACGAGCCGCCCGTGTCCACCAAGGAAGGCGGCATGATCCGCGACGGCTTCCACGCCGATCTCGACGAGATGCGTCGCGCTGCCACGGAGGGCAAGGAGTGGATCGCCGCCCTCCAGGAACGCGAGATCGTCCGCACCGGGATTAAGTCGCTGAAAATCCGCTTCAACTCGGTCTTCGGCTACTACATTGAAATCACCAAGAGCAACCTCGCGCAGGTGCCCGACGACTACCGCCGCAAGCAGACCACCGCCGGCGGCGAACGCTTCTTCACGCCCGAACTCAAGGACGTGGAGAACCGCATCGTCGGCGCGGAGGAGCGTTCCCATGCGCTCGAAGCCCAACTCTTCGGTGAGTTGCGTACGGAAACCCTCAAGGAAGCTGCCGCGCTCCAGCGCACCGCCGCCTCCTTGGCCGCGCTCGATGCGCTGGGATCGTTTGCGGAAACCGCCCGGCAGGGTAGCTACTGCCGCCCCCGTTTGCGCGAGCCGGGACTGATCCGCATCCGCGCCGGGCGTCACCCGGTCCTGGACCAGCAGATCGCCGGGGACAAGTTCGTGCCCAACGACACCACGCTCGATGGTCAAACCCAGCGCCTCGTCGTCCTCACCGGGCCGAACATGGCCGGCAAGTCGACGTTCCTGCGCCAGACGGCGTTGCTGGTGCTGATGGCACAGGCTGGCAGCTACCTACCCGCCGAGGACGCCGAGATCGGGCTAGTAGACCGGATTTTTACCCGCGTGGGGGCCAGCGACGATCTTTCCCGCGGCCAGAGCACTTTCCTCGTCGAAATGAACGAAACCGCGAACATCATCCACCATGCGACCGCAGAGAGTCTCGTAATCCTGGATGAAATCGGTCGCGGCACCTCCACGTACGACGGGCTTTCCATCGCCTGGAGCGTCGCCGAACATCTCCATGACCGCGTGGGCGCACTCACGCTGTTTGCTACCCACTACCATGAGCTGACCGAGATGGCCCACACGCACCCGGCGGCCAAGAACTACACGGTCGCGGTGCGGGAGTGGAATGAAGAAATCGTGTTCTTGCATCGGATTGTAGAGGGGGCGGCGGATCGAAGCTATGGCATTCAAGTGGCGCGGCTGGCAGGGCTGCCGGCGGCGGTGATCGACCGGGCAAAAGAGATTCTCGGCCGACTGGAGGCCGGCGGCTCAAAGGCGGAGGTGTTCCGTATGCCAACGGCTGTGCGCCCACGCTCGCGTCGCGGGAAGGCACCGAACGGGGAGGCACTGAGTTTCGGGTGGTTTGGCGAGGCGCCAGACAGCCACGAAGCGAGAAGCTGAGCACGCACGTTTTCTGTTGGCATGGAGGGTTTTATAACGATCTGAATGAACCCTTTGTCAACCATTCCTAGCTACTCCTTAGTGATTACGGGAAATCCCCGATGACCAAGTAATAGGATGTGGGACACGCGCTCCAAAGAACGACGGATGCAGCCCGCCCCGAAGTGTTTTTTGGTCGGATTATGTCCGACGAGGGTATGGGCAGGCTTCAATGGGCTCGATGTGGACAAGCGCATCGGCGACGCGGGGTTCGGCGGCGCGCACGGCGTCCTTGACGCGATGGGCGATCTCGTGGCCGGCGGCGACGGTAATCGTGCCCTCGACGCCAACGTGCAGATCGACGTAAAACTCCAGGCCCATCTTGCGCACGCGGCATTGCTCGACCGCGGCAACCCCGGGTACGGCGTCGGCGGCCCGGTGGACCTTGACCACGATCTCGGGGTCAGGGGCAGTGTCCATAATCTCGGCCAGCGCGGGGACGACGAGCTTGTAGCCGTTGTAGCCGATGACCGTACAGGCAAACAGTGCCGCCCAGGCGTCGGCGCGTTCCCAGCCGGGGCCGCCGATCCGCGCGACGAGGATGCCGACCAGGGCCGCGACGCTCGTGATGGCATCCGAGCGGTGGTGCCAAGCATCGGCGCGCATGGCCTGGCTGCCGATCTCTTCTCCGACAGCGGCCACGCGGCGGAACATGTACTCCTTGATGGCGATCACGATGACCACCACTGCCAAGCCGTAGACCGAGGGCATGGCGTGCTCGGGGGCGAGGAGTTCGCGTATGCTGAGCACCGCCAGCAGGAGCGCCGCGCCGGTCAGGACGGTGGAGACGATGAACGCGCTGAAAGGCTCGGCCTTGCCGTGGCCGTAGGGATGGTCGCGGTCCGGTTCTTTGGCGGCGTAGCGCAGGCCAGCCCAGATGACGACCGAGCTGGCGATATCCAGGCTACTCTCGATGCCGTCGGCGATCAGCGCGTATGAATGCCCAAAGACGCCAGCAAGGATTTTCACCGCCGACAAGACCGCGTTGACGACGGCTCCTCCTAAGGCCCAGCGGCTGGCTCGGACGGAAGGGGCGGGGTCCATGCGCTTTTCGCAGAACCAGTCCAGAAGATCGGCGCTTTGGCAATCCGGAAAACGTTATTCCCCCGCTCGGCTGCCGCGGGCGAGGACGTTCTCGAACCTCGTAGACCACGCCGCGTAGAAGGGATAATTCTCCGGCGGTGCGGCCTGCGGGCGGTAGCGCCAGTGTTTGTAGTTCCACAGCCAGAGTTCGGGCCGTGCGAGGATGAACGGTGCGAAGAAGTCCCAACACGCCTGCGTGACCGCATGGATGTCCGCATCCGGTGGGAAGGTCAACGGTGGGTGGATGGTGATCGTGCAGGTGCCGTCGGGGTGGGGGACGTTGGTGGCCGGGACGATGGGTACCCCCGTGCGCGTGTGCAGCAGCGCGTGGAGGAAGGTGACGTGCATCTTGCGCCCGAACGCGTCGATCACCTCACCGGGTTGATCCAGGCGCAACGCGAGGTCGGCCAGGAGGCCCACGCCGCCGCGCTTCACGGCGCGCATCAGCTTCAGCATGGATTGCTTTTGGCTGAGGATCGTGTTGCCGGAGTGCTCCCGTGCGCGGCGGAAGACGCTCTCCAACGCTTCGTTCTTGAAGGGCAGCGCCACCATCGCCGAGCGCACGCCGACGAACCCGCTCGTCAGTGCGACCCACTCGTGGCTGCCGGCGTGCAGGGCCAAGAAGATGACGCCGCCGTGCTGCGCGTGCGCGGCGCGGAGGCCCTCGACGCCCTCCACGTGGAAGTAGCGGGTGTGGTTGCCGGCCGTGAGGTTGCGCGCCCAGAAGAGGTCGAGCATAGCGCGAGCGAAGTTGCGGAAGGACGCGCGGGCAATGCGCTCGCGCGCGGCGGCGTCGTGAGTCGCGCTCAGGGTGAGACGCAGGTTGTCCAGGGCGACGGCGCGGGAGCGGCGGTCCAGACGGTAGAAAAGGTCGCCCAGGATGTTCGCGAAGCCCACGCATACCCGGCGTGGCAGCAAAGGGATCAGGCCAGCCAAGGCCACGCAGCCGAAATACTCAAGACGGTATCGAACCTGCTTCCAGAGTGTTTTCATCAAAATGGATGCCCGGAACCTAGCCCCAGCTGCCGACAAGGAAAGGCTCACGGCCATCGTGCAAACGATTTTGCGCGAGCCGACGGCTCCTTTCCACGAGGCCCTTGTGCGGGAAGCGGTTGCTGGCTTGCTGCGTCCGCTCGCGGGGGTGACGCTGCGCGAGGATCGTTTCGGGAACCTGATCGCCCATTATCGGGGTGCTGGCGAGGCGACGGGAACACGCTACGCCTTCTGCGCGCACATGGACCATCCCGGCTGGGTGCGGTCCGAACCGGCCGGCGGGGAACCGTGGCGCTTTTTGGGCGGCGTGCCGGCTGACTATTTGGAAGCCAACCGCGGACGGGTTCGGCCTTTCGGCGACTTCGCCATGTGGGACCTGCCGGACTGCGAAGTGCGGGATGGCCGCATCTACTCGCGCGCCTGCGACGATTTGATCGGCTGCGGCGTCATCGTCGCCACGTTGGAGGCGCTCTCGCGCGACGGTACGTCGAGCGAGTGCCTCGGGTTGTTCACGCGCGGCGAGGAGGTTGGCTTCGCGGGAGCTATCGAACTGGCCCGCGACGGCTGGCTGGCCGCGGAGGGCTGGACGGTGATTTCCCTGGAGACCAGCGCCGAGCGTCCCCCGGCCAAGATGGGCGATGGCCCCATCGTGCGCGTGGGCGACAAGACTTCGATGTTCGATGCCACGGTCACGGCCGAACTCGTCGCCACCGCGACGGCGGCGGGCATTACTTTTCAACGTTGCCTGATGAGCGGCGGCACCTGCGAGGCGACGCCGTTCCGGCTCTACGGGGTACGCTGCGGTGCGCTGTGCGTGGCCCTGGGCAATTACCACAACTGCGGACTGGACCGGCGGATCGAGGCCGAGTACGTCTCGCAGGTGGATTTCGAGGGGTTGGTCCAACTCTGCGTGGAGGTCGCCCGGCGCGGGGCGACCGGTGCGCCCGATCCAGACGCGGAACTGCGCCGCCACCTCGAAAGCCGCCTCACCCAGTACGAACCCTATTACCGCCGCGACCGTTCGCCCTCTCGCTCATGAACGAGGTCATTCACCTGCCGACGGCCCAGCCCGCCATGAAAAAAATCCTGATCCTCGACGACAACTTCGACATCCTGGTCCTCTACAAGACGCTCGTCAGCCACATGGGGCTTTCCGTGCGTACGACGACGGATGCCTTCGAGGCCCTGCGTTGGTTGGACGACGAGAAGTTCGATCTCATCATGACCGACATGCGCATGCCCGCTATGGGCGGCGCGGAGTTTATCCGTCAGGCGCGTGCGAAGGGGGTGCGCTCGAAGATCATCGCCATCACGGCGTTCCAGAACCTCGCCAACGCCAACCAACTCGCGCGCCTGGAGGTTTATTGCTGCCTCATCAAGCCCGTGCTTTTGACGAAGTTGGAAGAAACGGTGACCCGCGCCTTGGCCGAAGGCGACGAGCCTGACCACGATGCAGCTCAGGCGGGCGTGCGGGCAGCGTGATTTTATTCTGTTGCTATTCTCGCGCGCGGAGTGGACACTACATTCGCAGCAAAATCAGGAAAAGCGTTTCAGGTCAGTGGTGGATTGTCGGTTGAGAAGCCTCAGAGACAGTTTGAAATCCGATGAGCGGAAACATGAGCCGAGCTTCTTTTTGACTGCACGTTTAGTTTAGAATCGAACAATCCAGTATGGGTACCAGACTCTATGTCGGCAACCTGTCGTTCAACACGACCGAGACCGATTTGCAGGATTTATTTGGCACGGTGGGTCCGGTGACGGAAGTCCTCCTGATGCAAGACCGGGTCACAGGCAAGAGCCGTGGTTTTGCGTTTGTCACGATGTCGACCGACCAAGACGCGGCAAACGCCGTCACCCAGATCCACGGCAAGAGCGTGGATGGCCGTCCTTTGACGGTCAACGAAGCCCGCCCGCGTGAGGAACGTGGCGGCGGTGGTGGCGGTGGCTACGGCGGTGGTGGTC
>CAXTQD010000095.1:0-15570 GCA_964246175.1 uncultured Chthoniobacterales bacterium
ACTCGGAGAACGCCTCAAGAATTTGCGCAGAGAGATCGGCCTGTCCCAAGAAGCCTTCGGAGCGCAGGGACTGATCTCCGCGCCCGGGTGGATCAAGATCGAGAACGGCCAGCGCCACGCCAGCGAGAAGCTCATCGAGCGCATCGCCAAGTGGCTGGTGGAAGAAAAGTACATGCGCGCGGGGGCGGTCAACGAACTCAAGGAAGAACTGCTCACCCTCAAGTACCTGGGCAGCCGCTCGCCGTTCGTGCGCGAGATGGCGCGCACCCACGCCAAGAAGCTGCCGAGCAGCGCGACGCTCCTGGCCGCCGAGGAGCCCGGCGCGTACAAGGCCAAGCCCAAGCGCGGCCGACCCCCCGGCACCAACTACAAGAAGCGGGTGACCGCTGAACGGTAGCCCTTCTTAGTAGAACAGTGCGCGCGGTTCGACCGCCAGCTTCTTCAGGGGAAGATGTGCCACCATGGACACCGGTGAGCTGTCGCATTTTCAACGGCTCTTCGTGCCGCTAGTGTCCGATGCTAGGTGGCGACTTCGCCAGCAGATCGATGCGCCACTTCGCGGTTTGCTGACTGACAAGGCACATGAAGGATGGGGCAGATATCTGCTCAAGCGCCTCTATTCGGCAGGCAAGAAGGTGGTGGCGCAGCAGTTTCAGGTCTTCTGTTCAGCCCGCTCTGCCTTTGCGAAAAAGCGGGCAGATCAGCAGTCGAACGAAGAATCTCTCCAAGATGAATTTATAGGTCACAATCCCGCCGAGCGGCTGCGCAAGATCCTCAACGAGTTCCCTGGCTTGGCGCAGCTCTCAGAAATCCTGATCAGAAATTGGGTCAGCACCGTCGCTGAGTTTCTTGAGCGATTGAAGGGCGACACCGTGGACTTGTCCCACCAGTTTGGAGACAGAGCGTTTCGTTGTCCGGTCGAGGACCTGCAAGCAGGCTTGTCCGATCCTCATCGAGGTGGACGCTGTGTTGTGCGAACGGTGTTTGCTGACTCTACCAGTTTGATTTACAAACCACGCTCGTTAGCGCCAGAAGCTCTTTTCTCCGCTTTGCTTGGATTGCTCAACGTTGAAAATCCACCGCACGTTTTACGATCAACGCAGTGCTGGGATCGAGGCACCCACGGGTGGATGGAGGATGTAGAGCCACAATCGTGTGTCACACCTGCTCAGCTCCACGCCTTTTACTGGCGAGCCGGTGTGCTGTTAGCACTTGTTCACCTCGCGCGAGGCGTGGACATGCACAGGGAGAATCTGATCGCCGTAGGCGAACATCCCGTGCTCGTTGATCTCGAGACCCTGTGGCACCCACAAGAACACGTCGGCGTAGCTGAGAACCCCTTGGCGGGATCGGTGCTCCGTACCGGGTTCCTACCGCTGGAAAACACGTTGGTAGGCGCGACCTATGAGTCGAGCGGACTCAGCAAGCGGATGCGAGAAGATGGCAAAGCATCATCAGCCACCTGTCACCTTCCTACCTTCGAGGGAGTTGGCCGCCCCGCTCCACCGTTTGTGTCCGACATCTTGGCCGGGTTCGAATGGGTTGGAGGGCAAACCTTCGAGAGGGGAAGGATACATTCTCCACTCAGAGAAAGGCTGCTTGGGCTCAGGGACTGTCCACGTCGGCGAATCATTCGCTCAACCGCACAATATCGTACCGTCCTAGAAAGATTGATCGCACCACAAGTTTTGCAGGCACAAGGATGGGCAGGCAATACACAGTCAAAACAATTTATCTCGGGTGGACCTCCCCTAGAAGAAGCTGAATGGCACGCCCTGCAGGAGTTGGATTTGCCTTACCTTGAGCAAGCCTGTGTCTTTAGCCGCGAACAAGGCGGCTCGCTGCCGGTGCAAAGCCTAGAAGATTTTTGCGCCCAAAAATCGTTTGTTGCCAGAGCATTTTCCACCGACAGCGAACCTGAATAGTCAACCTATCGAGGCTTTTCCCTTCACCACACCGGATCAAGGGTGCAAAGAACCTGATAGTCCTTCGGAGTCGATGCTTCTGAAGTGCCTTCCGGCAGCACAGCGCTGCTTCGAGCGTTTGAACCGGGCACGTAGAGCACCATACTATCGCGGCCTTTCTCCGTCAGCAGGATGCTGCCCCGATAGCTCTCGGGGATGGCGATCCTGCTGCTGAGCACTCCGAAGGGGTCTGCCAGGAGACGTTGACGGAGACCATCATCGGTTTGCAGTGCATTATACAGGTCGGAGACCGTGCGTTGCAGGTTTTCTTCGTTCCAGTCCAGTTGGTTAATGGGATTGTTCGTTGGCATAGATGTGATGTACTGGAACCAACTGGACGCTTCTCAACGAATACTAAACTGTACCAGCGCTACTGTGCGGTGTTTGCGGTGTATTTCGGTTCTGTCCTCTCCAGCAACGCTTCAAAGGCGGGAAGATGAGTAAGGGTGTCAAACCTCGGATCAACCCTCGTCGAGCGGTGTTCGGCCCATCCCGCGTTGATGGCTTGCTCTAGGTAGAACAATGCGTTTTGCTCGTCGCCCACCACTGCGTAGGTGGCTGCAAGATCGTGAAGAACCCGGTTGTTGCGCGGGTGCTCGGCGAGTAGCTGACGGTCCATGCGGAAGGCCTCCTCCGCGAAATTGTGCGCTTCTTCGAATGAACCGGTTTGACGGGCAATGTAAGCAAGCGCTGAGGCGGGATTAATCCCGCCATGGAACATCCACTGCCGCTGGTACGCACCCCCAGCGCGCAAAGTTTC
This sequence comes from uncultured Chthoniobacterales bacterium, assembly GCA_964246175.1. Classification (GTDB taxonomy): domain Bacteria; phylum Verrucomicrobiota; class Verrucomicrobiia; order Chthoniobacterales; family SZAS-18; genus CAHJWO01. The sequence continues at coordinate 2,725 of CAXTQD010000095.1, forward strand.
GTAGAAGCCTCGCGCCTCGGGTAGCCGGTCATCGCAGAACTCGATCCAAGCGGCAAAATTCAAAGCGTACCTGTACTCGGGAAACCGGTTGCGAGCTACAGTACACAAGCGGCGAGCTTGATCATAACGCCCCTGCCAGACGCGCAGAGTGACTAGTACAAACTGCGTGTCAGGTTTCTCTGGCGTGAGCACCACTGTATGACTCATGGCTTCATCGGCTTGCTCGTCTAAACCGCACAGAGCAAAAACTTCGCCTAAGCAACCGCTGTGAACGCCTTGGGCCGGATCAATCCGGACGGCGCGCTGCAGCCAAGGTATCGCTAGCTCCGGGTGTCCCATCTGACACAAACAAAGTGCGAGCGACTGACAGCAGCCAGCCGACCGAGGATCCAGTTCCGCTGCCGTTTCGAACTCCTCTTTCGCTTCGTCGAGGCGAAGCTGCTGGAAGTAACAGGATGCAACCACGCGGTGAGCTTGGGCAGAACCAGGATCAAGGGCCAGCGCTGCCCTAGCTAGGCTCTCGGCCACCGGGAACTGGTCCAATTGCCCGTATGTGTTGCCCATCGTCCACTTGGCGAAGGCAAGCATGGCGAGGTCTTGAACAAAGTGTGGATCAAGCGCGTAGGCTCGCTGGAAAAGATCAATCGCCGCTTCGAGGTCACTTCGATTGCCGTGTGCGGCCAGTTCCATTGCCCGCGTGTAGAAAGTTTGCGCTTCAAGGGACGGGGAATCTATCGCGTGATGACCTTCCAAGCTCTCGGTCCAGCTTTGCTTCATGCCACCAACCAAATCTTTGATCATCCTCGTCATTCCTGCTGTGACCTGTTCCAAAGGATAGACGCTCCTACGCTTCCAGATGGTATCTCCGGTGTCACACCGCATGAACTGGGTCACCAAGTGCAGTTCCTTGTCCGTCTGCCGCAAGCTGACAACCAGCACCGTTTGAGCCTGAGCAGTCCTCCCCTGTTTAAGCGGGTCGAGCACCAGCGTAGACGGGTTAGCACGCGCGCCCTCCCTGTCCAACAAGCTGAAGGTACTGCTCTCTGACAGTTCGTGACGCAACCCTGCATCGACCAATTCGTACATCTGCAGAGAACCCGTTGCCTGATCAAACGAGTCAACGACGACTGCCATGGTGGTCGTCGTTGGGGTGCTGGCGGCTGCCCTTCGAGAGCCTGACCACGCCATCCATCCAGAGGTAAGCAGCGCGATGATCGCTGCTCCGATGATGGCGGGTGCCGAAAGTCGAACCATGCTCGACCGCAATCGAAAACGGGTCGAGCGCGTCTGCACCGGACGCCCATCCAGCCAACGTTGCAAGTCTTCAGCCACCGCTTGCGCAGAGGCGTACCTCTCGTAGGGAGCTTGTTCCAGACAGCGCATGCAAATTCGCTCGAGAGGCTCCGGCACCGTCGCAACCAAAAGACGCGGGCGAACTGGAGCTTTTCTGCCGATCTGTTCGAGCACTTCTAGGGGATTGTCGCCCACAAACGGCGGCCGACCGGTCAGGAGTTCAAACAGCACAGCACCCAGGCTGTAAATGTCTGTTGCAGCACTTAGTTCGCGCGTTTTGCCTGCGGCTTGCTCCGGCGCCACGTAGTTAGGCGTTCCGAGCAGGGCGCACGAACGCGTCAGATCGTCGGAACCCGTCAACGGCTTGGCTAGGCCGAAATCAGCTACCAGAGGTTCATGGTTCTCCGTGAAGAGGATGTTGCCGGGCTTGAGGTCGCGATGCAGGACGCCCCGGTGGTGTGCATGATGAACCGCGCCTGCCACCTTCACCATGAGTTCGGCGATCCGCCGCCACCGCCCACGATACTTGGCGTTGAGGTGATGCAAACCTCCCCCAAGAGCCAGCGGCATGGTGAAAAACGGCAAGCCTTCCTCCGTGCGCCCGACTTCAAGGATCGGCATCGTATGCGGGTGGTCAAAGCTCCGCGCCATCTCTGCTTCCCGTTGGAACCGAGCCAAAATTTCTATGTCGGCTGCGAGTGCTGGCAAAATGGTTTTGAGCGCCACTACCTCGTATGTCTGGCGATGTATGGCCCGGTAGATTACGCCCATGCCGCCTCGGCCAATCTCCTCAACCAAAGCGTAGGGTCCAAACACCGGCATGTCACCATCCCATGAAGGACTAGGACCAGTGGTGCCGACGAATGGCTCGCAGGGTTCAAACGCTCTAGCAAGCACGCAGCTTCCACAGAGGGACGATTTACCGGGCGGCAGGATTAGGACGGGGCCGCCGCATGTCACACAACTTGGAGCCTTGAGCATCACCGTGGACCCTGCTAGCGGCAGGTCTGCTTGGAAGCTCGGTTCTGTAGCTTTTCGTGCCACGCGAGGACAGATCAAAGGAATTTCCCGTAGGATGCGTTCGGATTCTGAGGTCTGCACCCGAAGTGAGACAAGCTCAATTTTTGTCTTGTGACTGGGTCTTATACCGATGCGATGATGCTTGCCACGGCAGGGGTAAACTCCCTAGGCTCCGCGCCGTGGAAAACACCAACTGGTTCGGGGTCGGCGTGGCTAAGGTGTTTGCCACCACCCGTTGGTCGGTGATCGCCGCGTGCTCGGACGACAATCAACTCAGAGCCAGCGCCGCTCTCTCGGAAGTGTGCCAGTCATACTGGCAACCGGTGTACGCCTGCATCCGGCACCACGGCCATTCCGTTCATGACGCGCAGGACCTTACCCAGGAGTTTTTTGTACACCTACTCAAAGGCAGGTGGAGCAGAGGTCTAAGCGCGGCGAAGGGACGTTTTCGCTCCTACTTGTCTGTCGCTCTGCGGCACTTCTTGGTCAGCCACCATCGCCGACGCTGGACCTTGTGGCGTGGCTGGGGCAAAACCGTCGTTTCCTTCGATGCCAATGAGGCGGAAGGTCGCTACCAACAGGCGATAACGAGCCAAGCCTCGCCCGAGGCTTTGTACGAGCGCCAGTGGGCTGTCACCGTCATCGACCAAGCGCTCGACCAGTTGCTCATCGAAATGCGTGCTGACGGCAAAGAGGCTTTGTTCGGTCACTTCGACGCGATCCTGTCGGCGCAGTCTCGCGCGTTCCCGTATGAGGAAGTGGCGAAAGCACTGGATCTGACCGTTGGGGCGCTGCACGTCGCCTTGCACCGTTGGCGACGGCGACTCCGCGCGCTGCTGCACGAGGAGATCGGACGCACGATGACTTCCAAAATCGAGATCGAAGATGAGCTAGAACACCTTCAGCGTTTGTTCCTCCGCCCTTCGTAGTGAATCTTCGGATCGATATCGTTCAGCCAAAACACAGTTTTGTTGCGCGCGGTCGGCAACAAGGCAGTCTTCTTTCCTTCGACCCCAGGCCTTGACCAACCGGTTTTTGGATACCCTTGCTTGCGGAGTTCCGATAAACGCTCTTCTGATCTGGAGGAAGGAGTCTCAAAGCCAGCGTCATAGTTTGCATCGACCCGCACAGATTCTTGGGGCCGCAGTTCGTTGAAAAGTCGAACTACTCCGATGACAACGCCCTGGACGCCATAGTAGGCGAGCAACATCGGCTCAGACGATTTTCCATCCACCGGATCTGCCCACCACAAACGTCCCTCCTTCCGCAACTGCCTAAATGGAGTTTTGCCGTCGAGTGTCAGCAGGACCAGATTCCCATTGTGCATACGCCGAACCGTCGGCTCAACCAAGACAACATCCCCCCGATGGATGCCGACCGACCGGAGAGAATCATCTGGAACCCAGTGCAAGAACGCTGCCCTGGATAATCGGATGCCAACACCACCCAAATCTAATTTGATGCCGCCACCCAGGCCGCGAATGAAAAGCTGAGGCGTCTCAGAAGGGTTCTTCGGTGGCTTTTCACCTGGGACGTAGCTGACCTTCCGGTGCTTGCCTAGCAGTGTTGGGGCAAGACGCGAGATGGTCGGCGGTTGTTTACAAGTGCTGGGTACGCGCCTTGGAGACATCGAAACACTAGGGTCGCAGACAGCCGGTGCTGGGGGTCTTTGTTTCATGCTTGGCTCCCGACGGGCACGGCGTACCTGCAGGCCGGGCGAAACGGGGAATTCTGGCTGCGAGTACGCAGTTCCAGCGGCAGACTTACAAAATGCCTTCGGATTTTTTCGCTCCGCTTCTACAGGGACGGCTGGTCTGCAACCGCCGAATCCTTTCAACAAATGCCCTGCTCCACTTCTGGGAGGCCAACACCAAAGTTTGCACATCAGCCAGACGCTTTTTTTCGTAAAGAGCGAGGGCCGCATACCACCATTGATCCGAGCTGTCCACAGCACCGGCAAGGCATCCTGCCAGCGTTTCAGCGTCCTTCACGCCAGCGATGAATCCTTGGCCAGTGACCGGCGAGACGGTATGAGCGGCATCGCCGATGATGGCTAAGGAGCCTTGGCAGAGGCGGTGCGGGAAGTATTCAGCCACCGGAGTGGCGAAGACCTGCCGACGTTCGATGGCGTGGATGATGACCGTTCGCCACGGTTCAGGCCAAATGAGCCGAGCTTGTTCGCTGAGTCTGTCCCCCACGGACGTAGGGACGTTTGCTGCGGTCAGAGAGTGCTCGACGCCGCCGGCACCGTTGATGCAGTTGAGCGTTTTAAGAAGACGACCGTGGCCAGGATCATACCAAGTGAAACTCAGTTGGCGTTGACCCACTACGGACGATCCGTCCAGACCCGCAACAGTATATGCGACCAAGCGGTAACCCGAGTTGTTGACCAGCACAGTCTCCTCGTGTTCCTGCGGCAAACTACTCGAAGGAAGTTCTGCCTCGTCGACCAGTCCACGCCAGAGTAAATACCCGGCGTACAGAGCACGGGTGTTCTCCGGATCGATCTCGCGGCGAACCAAGCTCCGGTAGCCGTCGGCACCGACGATGACGCGAGACTCGAAGCGCCGACCGTCGGAGGCGATTGCCACCGCTCCATCTTCAACTTGGGTGATCTGGGTGACGGCCACCCCGTCTTCAAGGAGGATTTCAGGATAACGCAAAGCTACCCGGCGCAGCCAATTATGGAGAGACCGCCAAGCAACCGCCTGACGACGGCCAGTCAGGGCTGGGAAGGGGCCACTCTGGACGGCGTGACATGCCTCGCGGCCCACCACGTGCATGAGCAGTTCGCGGTTGATGCCTAAGGTGCCACCACCGCGAGGAGGAGTGCGCGCCTGCTCCAAAACGCGGGAGCGAACTCCTCGGTAGGCGCACGCCAGAGCAAAGGTGAGACCGGTCAGCGCTCCACCGATGATTGTCACGTCCTGAGCAGCGTTCGAACTAATCGTTGGTTGCCGGACTGGCATCCTCTCAGGGTGCCTGCAACCCACACCAATTTCATGTCCACCGGCCCTGCTAGCGCCACCCGCGCCTGTTTTACGGTACGACGATGAGCTTGCCGCGCATGCCTGCCGCCAAGTGGCCCGGGTAGGTGCAGATGAACTCGTAGGCACCGGGTTCCACGGAGTAAACGTGATCCTGTCGCTGTCGCTTCCATCGAGCATCCGGGTGTGGACAAGGGCTTTCTGTGCCTACTCGTTCTTGGGCCAAAGCAGCAGAACACAGCCCGCTGATGCGGGCAATCCGATTGATCCCCGATGAGGTTGCCTTCCCCATTTCTGCGTTCACTGGCCGTCGCGCTTCTCTTCTCCTGCTCGACCACCCCGCTGGTCGCTCAGCAGGCTGGTCCCGATGTGCGCACCACGCCCATGATGCCCAACCCCAAGCTGACGCCCGGTGACACGCTGCCGGTGACCTTGGCCGACATCCAAGTCAAAGGCTTCAGTTCGAAAGTGCGCAACGTGCCTGTGAGCGTGAAGCGCCAAGTCTACGCCTCTTACGGCATTGTCCATTGGAACAAGGGCGAGTACGAGGTGGACCACCTGGTCCCGCTGTCCCTGGGCGGTAGCAACTCCAAGAAGAACCTGTGGCCGGAGAGCTACCTGACCGCCCCGTGGAACGCGCACGTCAAAGACCAGCTCGAGTACAAGCTGCTAGCCTTGGTGCGGGCTGGCAAGGTAGACCTGTACACGGCTCAGCAGGAGATGGCTCACGACTGGATCGCCGCCTACAAGAAGTACGTGAGCCCCACGCCGCTGGCCGGCAAGAAGAGCGCGGCCAGTTACGAGCCCGACACCGAGACCGCGCCGCCGGCCAACTCGTCGGCGAGTGCCTCCGTCGCCACAAGCACGGGCCAAGTATGGGTGAACACCAAGAGCGGGGTGATCTGAAAGCCGGGCAGCCAGTACTACGGCAAGACGAAGCAAGGCAGGTACATGAGCAAGGCCGACGCACTTAGGGCCGGCTACCACGAAGCGAAGTAAACACTCCCACTGGACACCATCCACGTCATGCGCGCCAACCAGAAGCTCACCCACCTCATCGCCGGCTGCTCGATCAGCGGCATCAACCAGGCCGGCGACGTGCTGACCGTCACCTTGGACGATGGCTCGGTGCTGACCATCAAGACGGCCCCGTCGAACACCAACGCTGCGGCGACCAGCAGCGGCAAGATCAGCTGGGTGCGCGGAAGCCTCTTTTACAATTCCAGTTCGCGGCCACGATCCTGGCTGCGGTCTTTCTGACGCGATGCCTGGCGTTCCCGGCGCTGTTCTTCCCGTTGGCCGCGTTGCGCCTGCCGGGCCAAGTCCCACGCCGTAGCCAGTTCCGGCTCGCGCACACGCATCTTTTCTTCCGCCAGTTCGGCGGACCGCTCCCGCAATTCATCGACCCGGGCCAAGCGTGCTTGCAGGGTTTGCTGGCGGTCCTGCAACGCTGCCCGGTTGGCCGCCCAGGCGACCTTGCTGCCAGGCGAAGAGAAGAACCCCGGACGGTCCATCTCCAGTTCACCCAGGGCCGCTTGCCGATTTTCGAGCAGGGTTTCCAGGCGATTTTCGATCCGCACAATCCGCTGGGAGTTGGCTTGCAGATAGGTCTGGAGCGTTCCCTGGTAGCGCTCCCCGGCCGACTGGTCCCGCAGCCGCGCCTGCTCGGCCTCGATGGCGCGGGCCTGGACACCGTCAGCCCGGGCCGCATCGTCAAAACCAAGACCGGCTACGGCGTCTTGAGCCGGCCCTTCGGAGCCTCGGGGTCGTGGTTGTTGAGGTTGTCCACCATCCGGCGCAGCAAGCCCCGCGTCGCGGGCGCGAGGGGCGAGGCCGCGGGCCTGGACGACGGCGGCGGCGGAGAACTCTCCGCTGGCGGCGTGGTGGTCGAGGGCGGCGTGGAGCCGGGCTTTGAGTTGCTCATAGGTTCCTTCGGAGGATAGCTCGCTGGCATGGAGCCAGCCTTCTTTTTGTTGCGTCTGGTTTAGCCCTTGGAGGCGGTCGAAAAGTTGGAATTGGACCGCGTCGCCGAACCGTTCCTGGATCGCGGCCAATCCCTGCGGCAGGTTGCCCTGGATAGAGGCCATCGCCTCAATGCTCGCCCCGCGCCCGTGCCGTTCAAAGCGCCGCAGCGTGTTGGCGAGCGCCACCTCGGCGGGCGCGTGCACGGCGACGATCACGGGCTGGAGCCCCGCGTCGAGCACCTGCGCGATCTTGGGCAGCACGCTGTCGGGCCGCGCAAGTTGCCCCTCGTAAACCAAGCGCACGTTCGCCTCCAGGTCGTCCTCGCTCAAGATCGCCGTGGTCTTGCCGGCCCCGGGCACCCCGGTCAGAAAGATGACCGTGTCCTGCTCAGGCCGGGAAGCGTCCTGCACCCGGCGGCTAAATTGCTCGCTCGCCAGCACGGCGGCGCTGTTGTGCAGCGGATTATTGTAGCGCCCGCGCGCCTCGTTGGACGCACTGAATTCGGGGAACGTCTCCTTGAAAAGGTCCGAGCAGACGTAGCGACCGCCGAAGGACTGGGCGAGCGCCTGGTAACGGGCGAAGAACGGCTCGGGATCGGCTTCGATGGCCTGGGCGACACGCTCTTGCGCCTCGTTGCGGTCGGCTTCGGGGTAGCGTTGGCGGCGGATGCTTTCGAGAGCCATAAAACGGCAAGGAGCAGGCGAAATCTAGCCTGTACCTTTGCCTCGCCGCCAACAAAGCTCAAGCGCTAAGACAAAGAAATCAGCTTAATTTTCTCTATTTTGATTTCCTTCTCCGTGTTGTGGAGGCGTACCCAGGCGTACCCGCTCTTCGTGGGACGTTTGGTGTAGAGCAGCGTGCCCTTCTTTTGCTCGCACTCCACGCCGATGATGGGCTTGCGCAAGGTCGAGGCCGGAGCCGATTCGTCCGGGTTCGGATGGTGGCCGTCAGCTTTGCCAAACTTGGGCGGCGCACCACGGCCCTCGCCCCGGCTGGCGATGTATTCCTTGAGCTGCTTGACCGTGCCGCGCGAGATTTCGTGCGCCGCCATCCAGGATTCCGTCCCCTCGGGATCTTCCTTGTGGCAGTTGACCAGTTCGTAGACGGCCGTCACGTCCGTCGCCCGGCCTTCGCTAAACGCCGCGGCAATGGACTCGGGTAGATCAAGGAGCACCGCGTGCTGCGACACCCAACCCTTCGATTTGCCCAGGCCCTTGGCGATGTCCTTCTGCGCCTTGCCCTGCGCCAGCTTGCGGCCGATGTAGTCGGCGATCTCGCGTGGGCGGAGCGCGTCGCGGTGGATGTTCTCGATGATCTGGTCCTCATCCGTGTAGTCGTCGTCCACGTAGACCGGGATCGTTGCCAGGCCCGCCAGGCGTGACGCGCGGAAGCGTCGGGCGCCGTGGTTGATCATGTAGGGGTGACTGCCCTTCTTGACCGGGCGAACGGAGATCGGCGTCTTCACCCCACGGGCACGGATCGAGTCTGCCAGTTCTTTGAGGCTTTCCTCGTCGAACTCGACGCGCGGCTGGTTGGGGTCCTCGGAAATTTCTTCGAGGTTCACCTCCAGGGGCCGTCCGCTGGCGGCCGGCGTTTCCAGGAGCGCCGACAGGTCGCCCAGACCGTCCAGGCCAAGGGTGGAGGAAGCGGCGGAAGCGCGGGAAGATGCTTTGCTCATGGGTTACGGATGCGAAGTGGTGCCGTTCAATTTCATGGCGTCGTGCAGGTGCGCGGCTACCTCGCGCATCTCGCGCACCGCCTTGCGGGCGGCGGTCTTGCGAATGGTCCAGACCGGCTCGCCGAGAGCCAGCGCGTCGGCTACACTGCTGCGCAAGCCCACGGCGGTTGGGATCAGCAGGCCTTTGTAGGTGGCGCGAAGTTCGTCCAGGTGCGCTTGGTGGCGCGGGTTACGGCTGTCCACCTTGCTGGGCAGAATGCCAAGAAACTTGAGCGCCGGGTTGCCCTTGCGCACGTTCTGGATGGTCGAAACCATCATGCGAATGCCCTGGAGCGAGTACGCCTCCAGTTCGATGGGCGAGAGCACGAAGTCCGCGGACACGAGCGCCGCGACCAGCCGCACGCCAAGGGCCGGGGCGGTGTCGATCACGCACACGTCAAATTCCTTGGACAGCGCGCGGAAGTTATTGCGCAGGCGCGACGCCGATTCCTGGAGGTTCTTAGATTCCAGGTTGGCCAGGGGCGCGTCCGCGCGGAAAAGGTTGATGCCGGGCTGGCCCGTCACCTTGGGCGGTTTGTCGGCGAAGAGCGCCGACGCCTCGCCCAGAATCGTGTGGTTACGCAGGGTAAAGCTCGCGTTACCCTGCGTGTCCAGATCCACGACCAGCACCCGCAAGCCGCGCTCGGCGAAGTCGAACGCCAGGTGGGCGACCAGCGCGGTCTTGCCGACCCCACCTTTCTGGTTGGCGATGACGAGGGACTTCATGCTCGAAAGAAAAGAGAAAAAGCGCGTTTTAAGCTACAGGTTGCGGTTGATCTCGTTCTCCGCTTCCTTGATCCAGCTTTCCACGATGAAAGCGCGCGCGTCGGGCAGCATCCCGCCGATTTCCTTGAAGCCTTTGCTGCGCAAGAATCCCAGGTACACGCGCTTGGACGCCTGGGACACGGAACCCTTCGTAATTTGATACTCCTTGGCGATGTCGGCCTGCTTGATCCCACGCACCAAATCGGCGTGGGCGATCTCGAGCACCCGGGCGGGCGGCGGACGCATGTACTGGATGGCACTGGCAAACTCCGCCTCGGTCATCTTGCGCTTCAACCTCATCTGAGGGCCTACCTTTGCAGGATTTACGCTGGGCTTAAACATCTTTCTTCCGTGGGCGAAAACTTGTGTGCGTCAGCTCGGTTTAGCCGCTAAACCGCCGTCCCGCCCGAAAGTTCTTGTGAACTTATTGTCCTAAAACTGTCACAAATCGGCACGTCAAAGGATGAGTATTTCCAATTGGGGCATGATGACCACCGACTCGTCACCCACGACCGCGTCGCTTGGGCAGGCCGACCAGCGTCAGAATCTTTTCCGTGTTGGCCCCACCCGGGTTGCGGTTACCGCACTCGTAGCCGCGCAACGTGTTGAGAGGGATGTCCAAGCGTTCCGCCGTCTGCTCCTGCGTCCAGCCTTTCGCTTTGCGCCACTCGACTAGCCGCGCGACGAGCGGATGCACGGTCAGTTCCTCGTTGGCCGCAGGTGTCGGCGCAGACTCTGCGGCAACCGGGTCGTGGTCGGCTCGGTCGTCGGGCTGGGGCGCACTGCGGCGGCGGCGGTTCATGGCGGGCAAAGCGGCAAATCGGCGGGCAAGATAACATCTTCCCGCCGCCGCTCCGCCAGCTCTTTTGCGACGCCAAAGCCAAGGGCAAACAGAGGGTCATTCCCCTTTGTAGCCGAGGGTGAACATTTCCGTGGCTGCTCCGTGCGCTTCGTCGCGCTCCCAACGCAGGACCAGCGCCTTGACGTGCTCGCGACTGCGCTCGGGCGCGTCGGTCGTGCGCAGGACGACGTTGATCTCCACCGACGGTTTACCTTCCCGCCGCGTCTGGGCAGCAGCGGCGGCCGTCAGCACGAAGAGGTGCTGCCAACGCGCCTTCGCGTTCTCGGTGCGGCGGTACGCCGGCGGAACGGTTTCCACGTCGTCCCAGAGCCGCCGCGTGACGGCCAAGGGCCAGCGGAAGCCCGCCGCCTTGCCGCTGGCGGACACGTCGCGCAGCTCGCCGGATGCCAGGCGTTCGGCCAAGGAGCGTCGGTAGGTAAAGTGCATCTGCCCGGCGTCGCCGTCGGTGGGTTGGATGCTTCGCTTCATGCGCTGGCCTTCATGTCAAAAGTGAGAAGGAAAACAGTTGTGGAGCGGGAAAGGGGAGGGAGGGAGGCGAACCCTTCCGCCTTCTCGAGCCGACGTGGGTTCCGTTTAGTTCACGAGGGACACCTCCGCGCAGTCCCGCAGGTGTGCGGGGGTGAGTGGCGCGCGGGCGCGCAGCGTTTCCGCCAAGTGCCAGAGGGCTTTGTTGAGCCGCACGTTTTCGTCCAGGCCTTTGACGGGCCGAGTCTTGCCGAAGAAGCGGCGGGCGTTGCCGGGACGACGGCGACCGTAGTCGCGCTGCCCGCCGTCCAGAAGGTTTTCTTGCACGACGTTGAGCGTGTTCCAGAGCGTCGGCCGGGCGTCGTCGCTGCGGCGGTGCGCGAGGATCTTCTCCGCTCCCACCGGAGCCTTTTCAAGCGAGTCGTACTTGAGGATCAAGGCGGCTTCCCCGAAAGCGTGGCGTTCGACCGTCGTTAACTGGCGGGCCTTGTAGCCTTCCAGCAGGTCGGCGATGGCGGGCATCTCGCGCACGATCTGGAAGCTCGCTTCGATCACCTTGGACGGCTCGAAGTGGACGTGCATGATGGAGATGCGCGCGAACACCGAATCCGCGAGGATCATCCCGTTGGAGCACACGAAGCGAAAGATGCCCGCGTGGAGTTGGTAGGCGCTGGAACGGTCGTGGCTGTTGACCAGGACCAGCTCGGGCCGCTCGGCCTGGGTGCGACGCAGGTCGTCCACCCGCGCGAAGCGGATGAGGTGCTTCTGGAAACCCGCGCGGTCGGAGTGGCGGATGCGCTGCTCGCCCGCCCAGACGGGTGCCCAGCCCTCGCCGCGCAACCCATCCACGACCTCGGAGGTGGGCAGGAAGCGGTAGCGGTCGGAGACCTTGGCGTGGGCGGTGCCCGCAAACACGCTCGGGGCGAGGGTGCGGAGCTGGTAATTGTCGATCTCGTGGTGGCCTGCTAATCTGGAGTTGAACATGGCTTTGGTTTTAAGGAGCTAGGGATCGTGTTCGCTACGGGCCGGAGAGGGCTGCAACCCTTTCCGGCCTCTTTCTTTTTCTTGAGGGCTTGGCCTCGGTGCCACCGTGTGGATTAAACTAATCCAATTGGATTAGTTTAGCAAGCAGATATTTAGCCTTCTTCTGCTAATTTTGAGAGCGGGTTGCGGCTTTGGGTGATACTACGATGTGTTACCTGGAAGGTCTTCTTTTGGCGTCGAAATCCCTCCCGTTGCCAAGCGGGTCCCCTCTGGAAAAAAGAGGGAACGTAGCGGGGGACGTTCTCCCCCACGTCGGTTGGGATGTGCCGGAGACGGTTTTCCGGCTCCGGCCAGACAAAAGGCTTTTGCCCTTTTCGTCCTCCAATGCGTACGTGGACCACCTGTTTCCCGCCGTCTCCCGAGACGCACCGCTCAAGCTCGGGCGTATGTCTGCACGCGGGGCATCACGTCACAAAGTGGGCGCGTGTGACGATGCGGAACTCCTCCGGCTGTTGAATACCAACAAACACCATGAAGTCGGCCACATCGGTTCGGTTAGGCCCATCGCGGGCGGGGATTGTCGAGGCTGGCGAACCACTCCAACTCGGCCGGCATTTCTGCCGAGCTCTGGAACTCTGGCGAGGTCAGCGCCCGGCCGGTGGCCGCCGCACCGGGTTGGACCGCTGGCAGGTGGTTTCCGTGGGGGTTCATAGGAGATGCAAAGAGCCTTGCGTCTTTTCCAGATGAGACCGCGCCTTTATGGCTTGGCAACTTCTTTGCCCAAGGCG
>CAXTQD010000096.1:0-15524 GCA_964246175.1 uncultured Chthoniobacterales bacterium
ACATGACGCCTGACCTTTCTTCCCCGGCCCAAGCCGCGCAGACGATCACCGCCGGCTATTCGGACAAGCCGCAGCCGCTCGGCTCCTACCTAACGCTGATGGGCGTTTTTGGCGCGTTCGCCTCGGGGTTGGCCGGGGCGACGTGGGCCGCGGGCGCAAAGCTGCCAAAGGAAGGGCCGCGCCTGCGCGACATCCTGCTGCTGGGCGTCGCCACGCACAAGCTGGCGCGGCTGATCACCAAGGATGCGGTGACGAGCCCGCTGCGCGCACCGTTCGTGCGGCTCAAAGATAGCGCCGGCGAGGGTGAAGTCGAGGAGGAGCCACGCGGGAAGGGATGCAGAAGGCACTCGGCGACCTCGTGACGTGCCCGTATTGCATCGGGGTATGGATCGCCACGCCGCTGTGGTTCGGGATGCTGCTGGCCTCACGGCTAACGCGCTTCGTCGCCGGTGTGCTGGCGACGGTCACGGGCGCGGACTTCATGCACCGAGTCTGCGTCAAGGCGAAGAGTTGGGCGGACCAGTAAGCCCTATCTGCGCGGTGGTCGTCCCACTCGCGTGGCCTGCCCCAACTTTACGGATGGTCGTTCGGCGCGGGCTTCGCGCCGATCTGTATCTTATAAATCCACACCGGGTAATCGACCTCCTGCTTGCCGTGGTCGAAGCCCGGCGTGCGGTTCTGCTGCGTGGCGGGCAGCCAGAGGAGGCCTTTGTCGTCGATCCACATGGCGTCCGACCATTGCAGGCGGGAGTCAGCGACCAGCGTCGTGACCTGTTTGTCGGGCGTGATCTTGAGGATGCGCTCGGCGTTCGTGTCGCTGTAGTAGATGTTGCCGGCCGCGTCGATGGCCGTGCCGCCGCACGTGGGGGTGTCCAGGTAATTGTCAACGTGCTTGGCGAGGGCGTCGGCGGGGAGCGCCGGGTCGTCGAGGAAGCGCGTCTCAACCCGCGCCATCGGCCCGGGGCACGGGAGGTAGTAGAGGAACTTACCGTCCGGCGAGACTTCCAACTGGTCGGTGTGCGAAACCCGGTTCTTGCCCTCTTTGTCCACCTGCACGACACCGTCGGCATACATCGGCCGACGCGCGGTCGCGGATGGGTCTCCGTCGAGCACACGGCGGGCGTTGCCGCTTTGGAGGTCGAGCACGATCAAGCCGGGTTCGCCCACATCGGTGATGTACGCCGTCGGGCCGTTGAAGCGGATGTCGTCGATGTAACTCTTCGGCTTGGCGGCCTCGGTCAGCGCGTAGATGCGCGCGACCTGGTTCGTTTTCAGGTCAACCTGAAAGATGCGCCCCGCGCCGGGGACGGCGGGTTCGTCCGAGCCGGGTGAACCGGCGTCGACGATGTACAGACTGCCGTCCGGACCGATGCGCAGAGCGTTGACGCACACGAAGCCATGCGTGATGTCCCGGCCGGGTTTCCAGGCATTCCATTCGGCGTCGGGAAAAGGGTGGTGGCTGCCGTCGGGCTTGATTTCCTCCGCCTGCACGCCCGGGCCATCCGCGCCGGGGTAGCAGACGAAAGTCCGGCCATCGCGCGTGATAGTGACGCCGTTCCAGACCCGGTGGGCCTGGTAGACGGGGACGAGGCGTTCGTCGCGCACGGTGGGCAGATCGACGGCGAGCACGGTGCCCGTGGCAGCACCGCAGACCACCAGGAGCAAAAATCGGGAGATCATCGGGAAGTTTTTCGCCGACAGAATCGCTCCACATCTGGTGTGGGGACGCATGATTTCCTTGCGGCCGGACGCGTTCCAGCCGACAAAAAACCATGGTCGATCTCACGCCGACGCAGCCCCAGGTCCTGTCGGTCTACGAACTCACCCGGGCCGTCCGCACCCTCCTGGAAGAAGGCATCGGCGAGGTTTGGGTGGAGGGCGAAATTTCCAACTTTCGGCGGCAGTCCAGCGGGCACCAGTATTTCACGCTCAAGGACGACCGCAGCCAGCTTCCGTGCGTATGGTTCCGCAACGCCGCCGCGGCCTCCGGCGTGCAACTCGCCGACGGCATGCAGGTGCAGGCGCACGGCGAACTGACCGTCTATGAGTCCCGCGGCCAGTACCAACTCGTCGTCGAGATCGTGCAGGGGCGTGGTGTCGGGGCGCTCCAGGCACGGTTCGAGGCGCTCAAGCGCCGGCTGCACGCCGAGGGGCTCTTTGATCCCGCGCGCAAGCAGGACCTGCCAGCGTTCCCGTTGACGGTCGGGATCGTCACCTCGCCCACCGGGGCGGCGCTTCAGGACATGCTCAACATCCTGCGCCGTCGCGCGCCGTGGATGCGCGTGTTGGTTCATCCCGTGCGCGTGCAGGGGCAAGGCGCATCGCTGGAAATCGCCAGCGCAGTCGCAGAATTTAACGCGTGGTCGCAAGACGACTCTGGCAGCTCTTCCTCCAAAAAGGTCGACCTGATCGTCGTCGCGCGTGGCGGCGGCTCCATCGAAGACCTCTGGGAGTTCAATGAGGAAGTGGTCGCCCGCGCCATCGCCGCGTCGGCGCTGCCGGTGGTGTCGGCGGTGGGGCACGAGATTGATTTCACCATGGCGGACTTTGCCGCCGACCTGCGCGCGCCGACGCCGAGCGCGGCGGCGGAGTTGATCGCGCCGGACACGGCGGCGCTGCGCGAACGACTCGACGCGGCGGCGGAAGGCTTCGAGCGGGAACTGTGCGACCGCATCGAACGCGCCCGCGAGCGGCTGGAACTGTTCGCGTCCGGCACGCTGGAAAAGGAACCCCGCCGCCGCTTGCTCGACGCGCGCCAGCGGCTCGACCTCGCCGAGGAGTCTCTCGCCCGCACGGCGGCCGGCGGGTTGAGGGTGTTCCGCGCGCGGCTGGACGAAAAAGGCTGCTGCCTGCGCGCCTCTGGTTTGCAGCCCCTGCTCGATCTACGCGCGCAGATGGTCGCCGCCTTGCGGGAGAAGCTTGGAGTGCTTCTGTGCTGCGAAAAGGCGAAGGTGAAAGCCCGGCTGCAAGGAGCGGAAAACCTCCTGCGCGTGCTCGGCCCACAGGCGACCTTGGAGCGTGGCTACAGCATCACGACGGATGAACACGGCAACGTAATTCGCCGTGTCGGCATGACCGCTGCCGGACGACGGATTGTCACGAAGATCAGCAATGGTGAGTTCTTTTCCATCGTAGAGAAGTGACTGGTCGAAGTGCCATTCGCGTTGATGGAACCGCCACCAGGAATTTGGCTGATGTGAAAAGCGGAGTGAGCGGCACTCGCCCGCACGTTGCGACGCAACGAAAAAGCCGTGGCAACAACACCACGGCCCTTGGAGCACAAAGTTGAGCGCTCCGACTAACCTCCGCCCGCTGCATAGGCGGTCGGGTCAAGGAGCGACTTATCGTTCCCGAGCCAGTTAGCCTGCGCACTTTTATCGAGAATGTTCGTGTTGTTTGCGCCGCCGGTCGGCCCGTTATCGACGGGAGAACCGCCGCCGGCAGCCGAGGTGAGAGTGTCAATGCTGCCGCTGTTGTCCAGATGGATGACAATCGCTTTAGTTCCTCCCCAAGTGCCACCCGCAACCGTGGAGTTTGACGAATAGGTGGCCGCATTGGTGGCGGTCGTGGCGTCGAACACCAACGGGTATGAGGGATTATCAGTGTCGGTCAGACCCATCATGTATCCATAAGCGTTCTCACCGGAAGCCAGGGTCTGAGTGTTCGGGTAAGTGCCGGCGGCATCCAACCTGTTGTCGGGGGCAGTATTCTTGCAGTATCCCTTCGCTAGCTTGTTCCAGAAGATTGACTCGTTTTGAACGTAGGTCGGGAAAAGCGCCGCGAACGCGTTGTTGGAGGTCGTCGGAGTACCGATGCCCGTCGGGATATCCTTCTGCGGATAGTTGCCGTCGTTGTCCGAGGCGAACAGCTTCAAGGCGAGGCCGACCTGCTTGGCCTGCGCCAAGCACTTCGTTTGCGCGCTTTTGACCTGCACGCTGTTGAACACGGGCAGCGCAATACCGGCGAGAATGCCGATGATGGTGATGACAACCAGCAGTTCGATCAGCGTAAACGCCGCCGTCATGGACTTCTTTTTAATCATGGTGGGGATAGGTGGGTTGAACAAAAGCCGCTGGAGTGACAGTCCGCGCAAAATAGGGACCACCACTATGAGCGTCAAAGATTTTGAACCCGCCCAGCAAGAAATTATTGCGGCGGTAACAATTCGGTAACATCTGCTCCTGCTTCAACGGTCGGCGGCATCCACTTGAAGCCCACCACGCCCAGGGGCGGCAGACGAATGCCGAGCGAATACGAACGGCCTTGCCATGCTTCCTCGTCGGCTTTGAGGCCACCGCTGTTGCCCACGTTGCTGCCGCCGTAGGTCTCGGCGTCGGTGTTGAGGATTTCCCGGTAGAACCCCGCTCCGGGCACGCCGACGCGGTAGTTCTCGCGCACCACCGGCGTTGCATTGACGACAAACAGGAGCACGTCGCCCCCACGCGACCTGCGGATAAAGGACACCACGCTGTTGTCGGAATCGTTGAAGTCGATCCACTCGAAGCCCTCGTAGCTGTCGTCGATCTCGTAGTAGGCAGGCTCGTTCTTATAGAGCCAGTTGAGATGCTGCACCAGCCGGCGCAGGCCGTCGTGGCGGTGGCCCTCCAGGAGGTGCCAGTCCAGGCTGCGTGCGTGCCCCCACTCCTGCCACTGACCGAATTCCCCACCCATGAAGAGCAATTTCTTGCCCGGGTGCGCCCACATCCACGCGTAGAACATCCGCAGGTTGGCGAACTTCTGCCAGTCGTCGCCCGGCATCTTGCCGAGCAGCGACTTCTTGCCGTGGACGACCTCGTCGTGGCTGAGCACCAGCATAAAGTGCTCACTGAACGCGTACACCAGCGAGAACGTGATCTCGCCCTGGTGATATTTCCGAAACGCTGGGTCCAACGCCATGTAGCGCAGGCTGTCGTTCATCCAGCCCATGTTCCACTTGAAGCCGAACCCGAGCCCGCCCAGGTACGTCGGCCGGCTGACCCCCGGCCAGCTCGTGGACTCCTCGGCGACCGTCATCACGCCCGGGAACTCCCCGTAGGCAACCTCGTTGAAACGCTTCAGGAAATAGATTGCCTCCAGATTCTCGCGTCCGCCGTAGGCATTGGGCACCCACTCACCCTCCTTGCGGGAATAATCGAGGTAGAGCATGGAGGCCACGGCGTCCACGCGCAGGCCGTCGATGTGATAGCGGTCGAACCAGAACAGCCCGTTGGCGACGAGGAAGTTGCGCACCTCGTTGCGCCCGTAGTTGAAAATGAGCGTGCCCCAGTCCGCATGTTCACCCTGGCGTGGGTCACTGTGTTCGTACAGATCCGTGCCATCGAACTCCGCCAGTCCATGCGCGTCCTTCGGGAAGTGCCCCGGCACCCAGTCGAGCAGCACGCCGACCCCGCGCTGGTGGCAGCGGTCGACGAAGTGGCGGAACTCGTCCGGGTTGCCGTAGCGGCTCGTCGGCGCGTAGTAGTTCGTGACCTGGTAGCCCCAACTGCCGTCGAAGGGGTGCTCGGCGACGGGCATCAGTTCGACGTGGGTAAAACCCATGTCGATGACATAATCCAAGAGCTGGTCAGCCAGTTCGAGGTAGCTCAGGGAACGGTCTCCATCCTCCGGAAGGTGCTTCCAGCTTCCGAGGTGGACCTCGTAGACGCTAATCGGTTCCTTCTGCCAGTCGCGCGTGCGGCGGGTCTGCATCCATTCCGCGTCGTACCAGCCATAACGGTCGAGGTCCCAGACCATGGACGACGTTTTGATGCCGTGCTGGTTGTAAAACGCGAACGGGTCACTCTTGAGTTGGATGCCCCCGCCCGCCCCGCGCACCTCGAACTTGTAGTGTGTGCCCTCCTCAATGCCGGGCAGGAAGATCTCCCACACGCCAACGTTCGTCCACTTGCGCATGGGGTGGACGCGGCCGTCCCAGCCGTTGAAGTCACCGACCACGCTCACGCGCTGGGCATTGGGCGCCCACACGGAGAACGAGCAGCCCTTGACGCCGTCCACCTCGCGCAGGTGCGCGCCGAGCTTGTCGTAGATGCGGTGGTGGTTGCCCTCGGTGAAGAGGTGCAAGTCGAGTTCGCCCAGCAGCGGACCGAAGCTGTACGGGTCGGCGACCTCCCAGGTGCTGCCGGCCCCGTCCTTGAAACGCAGCCGGTAAGCAGGCCGCCCGTCGCCGGTGTCCGGCAGCACGGCCTCGAAGAAACCGGTGTCATGGACCCTGTCGGCGACCGTTTCGCCACCGTGTGCGCCGACCACCGTGACCTCGGTGACAAACGGCTTGAAGACGCGCACGACCCATTTGTCACCGACCTTGTGCGGCCCCAGGAAGGCGAACGGGTCGCCGTGCGTGGCGGCCAAGAAGGAGTCTAGTTCGGCGCTGTCGAAGGTAAAGTGGCGCAGTTGCATAGTGGGGAGATGGGAACCGTGGGAAGCTCGCGCTTGCTGGACGGGAGTAATGGAAATCGCTTGGGCGACTCCCCTTGGTCCCCTCTGCGCTGCATCGCGCCGTACCGGATGTACCAAGCGCCAACAAACGTGGAATCGTTTTGTCTCCGGCAGCCTCTTACCGCGAAGACTTTCCTACTCCCTCCAGCCCCCTCCCCCACCCGACCGGTCGTTTGCCGCCGAATACCACGCTCCAACGGGAGCTTCTCCGCGGAAGCCGACGTGAGGAGACGCTGGCCCGGACCCTTCTGAGCGAGGAGATCGCCACCGTGCCGGAAGTTTCGCCCAACACGCTCCGGGAAGCCGATGCCGCGCTCGTCCAGGAAGCGATGGCCGGACTCGCCGACCACCATCGGGTGGCGCTGAGCTTGTTTTCCCTGGGTGGGCATCCCTACGGCGAGATGAGCGAAATCCTCGGGGTTCTCATCGGGACGATCATGTCGCGGCTTTCCCGCGCCAAGGGAGAACTCCGGCGCGCTATCGCCGGTGCGTCGAGGGGCAACGAGAGAAAGGGGGATGTCGATGGAACCCGCTGAGATTCGCGAACGGCTGATGGCCTACCGCCCGGGCGTGGACGACGCGGCGGACCCGTTGTTCGCCGGGGCACTGGCGGCGGCCGTGGTGACGTGGCTGGTTGCGCTGGCCACGCTACACCCCCGTCCCCACTCCACCGTCCCTCCGGGCGCACCGTCGAGCGTCTGGTGGAGACTTCCGCCACGTTGGAGGATTTCCGCGCGGAGTTGGCTTCCTTCCTCCGACTGACCCCGTCGCTCGAATACGAGTCCAAGGACGTGGACGACCTGCGCGCTACCCTGCGCCGCGACGGCAGTCCTGACGGCGGCGAGATCCCCGCCGGTCTGCTCGCGCTGTCGGGCGAAGGCTGCCGCACGCTGTTCTTTCGCGGGCACAAAGTCGGGTTCCTCTGCTTCGCGCGCAAGAACGGCCAGCTTGCCCACCTGCTTGTCGTGAACCGCGCGGCGATCAGCGACGCCGTCGGCACGCGCGAAAATCCACTGTACCATGAGGAAGGCGCGTGGATGACGGCGACGTGGATCAAGGGTGACCTGGTTCACCTTGAGCTAGTGAAGGGAGACAAGAAAACGTTGTCCGGTTACCTCGACAAAATATAACGCCGGGCTGTGGTGACGGCCGGTTCGACGTGTGGTAGGCTGCTCCCCTTATGGATTTCCAGCTTTCGTCGGACTACGAACCGCGCGGCGACCAGGCTCAGGCGATCTCCAAGCTCACCAAATCCCTCAAGGCGGGCAATAAACATCAGACGCTGCTGGGCGTCACCGGCTCGGGCAAGACGTTCACGGCGGCCAACGTCATCAAGAACCTCGGCAAGCCCACGCTGGTCATCTCCCACAACAAGACCCTCGCCGCCCAACTTTACAGCGAGTTCAAGCAGTTCTTCCCCAAGAACGCGGTCGAGTACTTCGTCAGCTACTTCGACTACTACCAGCCCGAGGCGTACATCCCGCGGACGGACACCTACATCGAGAAGGATTCGTCCATCAACCAGGAGATCGAACGGCTGCGGCTCTCGACGACGAGCGCGCTGCTCTCGCGCCGGGACGTGATCGTCGTTTCGAGCGTGAGCTGCATCTACGGTTTGGGTTCGCCGGAGGATTACCGCGCGATGCTCACGCCCCTGTCGGTCGGGCAGCAGATTTCGCGGGAGGCGTTTTTGGCGAAGCTCGTGGACATGCTCTACGAGCGCAACGACATCCAGTTCGCGCGTGGCAAGTTCCGGGTACGCGGTGACGTGATCGAAGTGTATCCCGCCAGCGAGGACGAACAAGGTGTCAGGGTAGAGTTTTTCGGCGACGAAATCGACCGCATCAGTCTCTTCGACCCGCTGACCGGCCACGTGGAGAAGACGGTGCCCGGCCTGACGCTTTTCCCCGCCAAGCAGTATGTCACCCCGCACGACAAGCTGCGGCGCGCGCAACAGACCATCCGCACCGAACTGGACGCGCGCATCGCGGAGTTCGAGACCCAGGGCAAGCTCCTGGAGGCACAACGCCTGAAGATGCGCACCGAGTACGACCTGGAGATGCTCCAGGAGATGGGCTTCTGCTCGGGCATCGAGAACTACACCCGGCACCTGAGCGGCCGGCCGCCGGGCTCGACGCCGTACACCCTCCTGGACTTCTTCCCGGACGACTTCCTGCTGGTCGTGGACGAGAGCCACGCGTCAATCCCGCAGATCGGGGGCATGTACGAGGGGGACCGTTCGCGCAAGAGCGTGCTGGTGGATTACGGGTTCCGGCTGCCGAGCGCGATGGACAACCGGCCGCTGCGTTTCCCGGAGTTCATGGCGCACCAGCGCCAGTGCCTCTACATCAGCGCGACGCCGGCGCAGTTCGAGATGAACAACAGCGTCGTCGGCAACAAGGCGTACATTCCCCACGCGCGGGAGGCGACGGCGACCATCGGCGAGGGCGAGACCACCCCGGCCCGGCTCCCTGGCATCAACGCCGTGGCCGAAGTGGCGGGTTCGTACCTGACGCCCGCCCCGCGCGAACAGGCCCCGCCCGTGCCACGGCCGAACCTCAAGATCATCCGCCGTCACGCCACGCCGGTGGCGAACGCCGAGGAAGACAAGTCGAACGGCAACGGTCATCCCCGCCCCGACCGCTTCGCGACGAGTGACATCGCCGACAGCTTTGATGTGTTCGTGGACGGCCAACCACTCATCGTCGAGCAGATCATCCGGCCGACGGGGTTGCTGGACCCGCAGATCACGATCCGCCCGCTCAAGAACCAGATCGACGAGACCA
Organism: uncultured Chthoniobacterales bacterium; assembly: GCA_964246175.1. Taxonomy (GTDB): domain Bacteria; phylum Verrucomicrobiota; class Verrucomicrobiia; order Chthoniobacterales; family SZAS-18; genus CAHJWO01. The sequence goes on from CAXTQD010000096.1 coordinate 9,222, forward strand.
TCGAAGCCTGCCGCCAACGCATCGAGGCAGGCGAGCGCATCCTCGTCACGACGTTGACCAAGCGCACCGCCGAGGACCTTTCCGACTACCTGCGCGACGTGGGCTTAAAGGTGCGCTACCTGCACAGCGACATTGACACCATCGAGCGCGTGGAAATCCTCCGCGCCCTGCGCGCGGCGGAGTTCGACATCCTCGTGGGCATCAACCTGCTCCGGGAAGGTCTCGACCTGCCGGAGGTTTCGCTCGTGTGCATCCTCGACGCCGACAAGGAGGGCTATCTGCGCAGTCAGACCTCGCTCATCCAGACGGCGGGCCGGGCTGCGCGGCACGTCAACGGTTCCGTGATCCTCTTCGCCGACGCCGTGACGCAGAGCATGCGCAAGCTCATCGAAGTCACCGAGTACCGCCGCAAGCGCCAGATCGAGTACAACGAGGCCAACGGCATCACGCCCCAGAGCGTCAAGCGTGCTGTGCAGGAGAGCCTGCACATGATCCTCAAGGGCAAGGACAAGGAAGCCAGTGTCATCCGGGAAGCCGGCGGCGACTTCAGCATCAGCGAGGTGTTGCGCGAACTGGAGGCCGAGATGGCCGCCGCGGCGGCGAGTCTGGAGTACGAGAAGGCGGCGCTCCTGCGCGACCAGATCATGGAACTCAAAAACGGCACCGGCATCTCCAAGATCGAGCCCAAGCGCCGTCCCGGGAAGGTTTCCTACGTCAAGAAGACCGACGGTGTCACCGTGGGCGGGCAGCCGGTGGAGTCCCGGCCGCGGCGGCCGTTAAAGTACCGCCGGCCCGGCGGCGAGCGGGCGGGAGATTGACCGTTGACGCACAGTTGATTACGCTCTGCCCATGAACTACCGGCAGATCATCACCATCGAGCCGGGCAAACGCAGCGGCAAGCCTTGCATCCGCGGGATGCGGATCACCGTGCAGGACATCTTAGAGTACCTTGCCGGTGGCATGACCGAAGAAGAGATTCTTGCTGACTTCTCGGAATTGACACGCGAAGACATTCGGGCCTGTCTGGCCTTCGCCGCAGATCGTGAGCACCAACTCTTTAGCCACACCGCTGCATGAAGCTGCTGCTCGACGAGAACCTATCCGATAGGATCGTCGATCAGATTCTTGATCTCTATCCAGGTTCGTCGCATGTCAAAGCTCAAGGTTTGACCAACACCGACGATGTATTGATTTGGTCTTTTGCTCAGCATCAGGGTTTCGTCATCGACTCCAAAGATGCGGACTTTCATCAGCGTAGCCTTTTATACGGAGCGCCGCCAAAGTTCATCTTTCCGCGCGTTGGCAACTGTCCAAACCGTCCACATCGTTGGATTGCCGCGTTCAGAGCACTTCATCATCTCTTTGTTCCTTTCCGTTTTAGATCCACCGCTCCTCATCTTACCTTTGCCTTGACCGGATATCATGAGTGACCAACCGATGCCCCCCGCCCGGTTCACCGTGGACGACCAGACGCTCGTCTACCTCCGCGCTCTCGGCGCGCAGTACCCCACCGCCGAGGCCACACTCGCCGCCATCGCCCGGTTGCGCGCGACGCTGACGCTCCCCAAAGGCACGATCCACGTAGTCAGCGATGTGCACGGAGAGTTCAAGAAGCTTATCCACGTCATCAACAACGCCTCGGGCAGCCTGCGCCCGCTCGTCGAGCAGACCTTCGGCAAACGCCTGACCGCGGGCGAAAAGCTCGATCTGCTCAACATGATCTACTATCCGCGCGAGATGTATCCGGTGCTCGCCGACCGGCTGCCCGACGCGGACGCGCGCCGCCGGTTCCTGCGCCGCCAGACGCGCTTGGAAATCGAACTCCTGCGCCGCATCTCGCGCCCCTACAGCCTCGAACACATCGAAGGTGTCTTCCCCGCCGATTACCGCTCGCTTCTGCGCGAACTTTTCCTCGGCGCACACCTCGAACGCACCGACGCCTATCTCGACGGGATGCTCGACGAGTTCGTGGACCACGGGCAGGAGTTAACCTTCCTGCGTGTCGTCGCGCGCATCATCCGCAACCTCCTCTTTTCCGAACTGATCGTCGCCGGCGACTTCGGCGACCGCGGTCCGCGCATCGACAAGGTCATCGACTACGTGCGCCGCCAGCCCAACGTCTCCGTCGTCTGGGGCAACCACGACGCGTCGTGGCTCGGCGCGTGCCTGGGCCAGGAAGCCTGCATCGCCAACGTCCTGCGCATGAGCCTGCGCTACCAGCGGCTCTTCCAGTTGGAGATGGGCTACGGCATCCCCTTGGCCGCCCTCGAAAAACTTGTCCGCAACGTCTACTACGACGACCCCGCCGAACGCTTCGTCTGCCACGGCAAGGGCATCCGCGATCCGCTCTCGATGCAGCGCATGCAGAAAGCCATGGCCATCATCCAGTTCAAGCTGGAGAGCCAGACCATCGCGCGCAACCCCGACTTCGGCCTCGCGCACCGCCAACTTCTCAACCAGATCAACGCCGAGCACGGCACGATCAAGCTCGACGGCGTCGTCTACCCCATCGCGGACATGAACTTCCCGACGGTAGACTGGGACGATCCCAGCCGGCTCTCCCCGGACGAAGAGGCGTGCATGGCGCAGTTCAAGACTTCCTTCCTCCAGAGCCAGCCCTTGTGGGAACAGATGCGCTTCCTCGAACGCCAGGGCGCCATGCACCTCGTGCGCGACTACAACCTCATCTTCCACGGCTGCGTGCCGGTGGACGAGGCGGGCGAGTTCCTCCCGTTGCGCGTCGGTGGCGTGGAGTACCGCGGGCGGGCGCTTTTCGAGGCACTCGACGCCGCCGTCCACCGCGCCTTCCGCGACCATGACCGGAGCGCGCTCGACCTGCTGTGGTACCTGTGGGGTGGGCCGCTGTCGCCGCTTTTCGGCAAGGATAAGATCGCCACGTTCGAGATTTATTTCGTCGCCGACAAGAAGACCCACGCGGAGACGAAGAACCCGTACTTCAAGCTCATCCACGAAAAGGAGTTTTGCCGGAAGATTTTTGCGGACTTCGGCGTCGACGCGGACCACGGCCTGATCGTCAACGGCCACGTGCCGGTCAAGATCGAGCAGGGCGAGTCGCCCATCAAAAAGAGCGGGCAGGCGATCACCATCGACGGGGCGTTCTCGGAGGTGTACGGCGACAACGGCTACACGCTGGTCCTCGACGCGAACCGCACCTATCTCGCGCAGCACCACCATTTCGAGTCCATCAGTCAGGCGATCACGCAGGGCGCGGACATCATCCCGACTATCAAGGACGTGCAAACTTTCGACCCGCCGCGGCGCGTGTGCGACACCGCTGAGGGAGACACCGTGCGGCACGAAATCGCCGCGCTCGAACTCCTCCTACTTGCCTACCGCGAGAGCATCCTGCCCGAGCGCATCGATTAGGCCGTCGCCGCAGCCACCTGCGTCTCCTGCAACCGCTGCAACAGGTACGGCAAAAGCTGCTTCTTGCGCGACACCACGCCGTCGAGCCGCCACGTCCCCTGCCCGGCGGCGGGATAGTCAATCTGTCGACGGAACTCCTCCGACCCGCTGACCAGCAGGATAGAATTCTGCGTGCTGATGTTTGTGACCAGCAGCGCCGAAAAGAATAACTTCTCCCGCCGGCAATACTCATCGAGCGCCGCCGCCAGCGCTGCCTGCTTGGACCGGAATGCCCGGAAGCCGAGTTCCTCGATCTGCGCCACGCTGAAGCGCACGTCGCCTTCCACGTACTCTTTGGAGTCTACCGTGACCACCTCCTGCGGGTCGAGCGTCAACAGCGGCGAACCCACCGCAAAAATCTCCGACGCCAGCGTCGCCGCGTCGATGCCGGCGATCTTCTCGAGCCGTGCCATGACGCTCTTGTCAATCGGCGTGGCCGTGGGTGAGGTCAGGTTGAGCGTGTCCGAGATCAGCCCAGCCATCAGCAGCCCGGCTGTATTCCGCGGAATTTCGACGCCGTGTTGCTGGTAGAGCATCGCCACGATGGTGCAGGTCGAGCCGACGGGATTGTTCCAGAAGAGGATGGGCTGGTCCGTGGCGAATCCGCCGAGCCGGTGGTGATCGATCACTTCGATGATGGGCAACTTGTCCGCGCCGCGCACGGCCTGGGGCAGTTCGTTGTGATCGACGAGGATCAACTGCCGTGGCACGTCCTTGAGGAAGTCCGACTTGGTCACCACGCCCACCATCCGCCGTTCCTCGGTGAGCACGGGGAAGAGCGACCCCGCCGATCCCGCCGCCCGCGCCCGCGCGGCCTCCAAGGGCGTTTCGGGGCTGAAGTACGCATAGTCACCGTCCGCCATCCGCCCGGCGCGCATCGCCCCGCGGGCGAGCAGCACGGTCGTCGCCGTATCTAATTGCGAGCGCGCGAGCATCACGCCGGCCGCCGCCGCGCCTTGCAGGGTCTGCGATGTGGCCTCAACGCCACCGGTCAGCACCATCGCGCGCACCCCTTCCTCGATGGCGACAGCCTGGATGTCGTCGCGGTCGCCCACGAAGAGCACCACGTTGGCGGCGCCCTGCCGGCGCAGGCGTTCGTGGAACGACGCCGTGTTCATCGCGGCGACCATCAGGATGTGGTCGCGCTCGACCGTCTCGTCCTGCTTGCTCGTCACCAGCACCTCGCCGCGGAAAGTCCGCACGATGTCCGGCAAGAGGGCGCGCACGGTGCGCGTAGCGCCCAGTTCCGGCATGGGCGGGAAAAGCTGCCGGCCGATCTCGGTGGCGCTGAGCAGACCCAGGCAGCGGCCCGCCTCGTCGACGACCGGCAGGCCGCGCACGTGGCCCTGCTCAAGGGAGCGCATGGCCTTGGCGATGGTGTTGTCCGCGCGCACGTGGACGACCTCGCGCGTCATCACGTCGCGCACCTGCGGGGTCACGTCGCTCAGGAAGGTCGGCGGCTCGGTGTTGAACTTGCCCAAGGCGAACTGGATGCGCTCGTTCAGGTTGCCCGCGCGCGCCGGCACCACGTCGTACCAGCCCAGCGCCGCCTTGAGCCGCGCGTACGCGAGCGCCGAGCAGATCGAATCCATGTCGGGGTTGCGGTGGCCGATGACAATGGTTTGCACAGCCCCCTTCTATACCTTTCCCGCACCAAAATCGAATAAACAGCCGCCGGCTCGGTCTATGCTTAGCAACCGGCAGTACGCCTAGTTCAACCTCCTCCTCCATGAAAATCCCCGCCCTCCTGACGTGTCTGCTCGCGGCGGTGCTCTCGGTCCTCCCCGTGAGCCCGGCGCGTGCGGACGACGTGTCCTTCGACGTTTTCTACAACAGCCTCGGCGACGACGGCGACTGGTACAACACCCCCGAGTTCGGCTACGTCTGGCAGCCCTCCATCGCCTACAACAACGCCAAGTGGCGGCCGTACTCCGACGGCTACTGGGCGCAGACCGACGACGGCTGGACCTGGGTGTCCTACGAGAACTTCGGCTGGGCGACCTACCACTACGGCCGCTGGACCAACCTGGAAGGCACCGGCTGGGTGTGGGTGCCCGGCTACGATTGGGGTCCGGGTTGGGTGTCCTGGCGCACGAGCGACGACTACGTCGGCTGGGCTCCCCTGCCCCCTCGGCGCGCCAGCGCCCCTAGCGGACGCGACAGCGAGCGCGTGGTCTCCGTGGACTACAACACCGTCGAGTCCGAGGACGGCTACTACGACGACGTGGATCAGCAGTACGACATCGGTCCGGCGAACTACTGCTTTGTGCAGACAGCGGATTTCGGCGCGCCCGTCCTGCGTGAAGTGATCGTCCCACCGCAGCGCAACATCGTCATCGTTGAAAACACGTTCAACGTGACGCGCATCACCTACCGCCGGGACAACAACTTCGTGATCGTGCACAACGACGGCCCCGACTTCGGCTTCATTCGCACGCGGGTACACCAACCGATCCAGGAACTGCGTATCGAGCGCCGCCCGGACCTGGGCTTTCTGCGCGACCGCGGCCCCGAACGCCGCAATCCCAACGTCGTGCGCAACGGCGTTTTCCAGATCGCCGCGCCCCAGATCACGCGCCAGCAGGTGAACTTCACCCAGGTCCACCCGCCGCGCGTCAAACAGGAGTTAGCTGCCCCTCGCGTCGAGCATGGCTGGAGCAACAGCGGTGGCGACCCGGCGACGGTCCAGCGGGTGCGCGAGCAGTTCCAGCAGCAGGCGCGCAACAATCCTAACCGGACGGAGGAACAACGCCGGGCCTTCGACCAGCAGCGCCAACAGCGCCAAGCGAGCGCCCCGCCCGTGCCCAACGCCACCGTGCCGCCCGGCCCGGGAGGTTTTCGCCCCGACCCCGCCCGCGAGGCCCGCCGCGCCGCCGC
>CAXTQD010000097.1:0-7820 GCA_964246175.1 uncultured Chthoniobacterales bacterium
GTCCCGTCGCGGTTGTAGCGCAGGAGGCCGAGTTCCGCTTCCCCGGGCGGCGCGCCGTGGTAGAGAACGCCGTTGACGACGCAGCCGCCACCGACCCCGCTGCCGGAGTTCGTGTAAAACACCGGGTCGGACCCCACCCCCGCCCCGCAGGTCGCCTCGGCGTAAGCGGCGACGTTGGTGTCGTTGTCCACGGCCACGGGCAGGCCGGTTTTCTCGTGGAGCCATTCGCCGAGAGCAAAGTCGTTCCAGCCGACCAAGTGGTGCGAACGACACACGCACCCCGTACGCCAATCCACCGGCCCGCCGAAGCCGACACCCACCGAACACCAATCCAGGCGTGTTTGCAGCCGGTTGACGGTCGTAGCAATCTGCGCGCGGACGCCCTCGCCGCCCGCGGCGGGATCGACGGCCAATTGCTGGCGATCGAGGATTTTGCCTTCCGAAGTTCCGGTGACCAACTGGAGCTTGGTCCCGCCAATTTCGATCCCGAGGAGATTCATAGCTGCACGTACGCGCTTGCCTCTCATACACAAAGGCACGGCGCAAATCCAGCCCTCTTTTGAACAATTTCAACTCACTCCCGAGTAGGGAGGAGAGCGGGTGACGAGACTCGAACTCGCGACGTCTTCCTTGGCAAGGAAGTGCTCTACCACTGAGCTACACCCGCGTCAGACAAGGCTTCAACCGCTACCAGACCCAGCGGGCGCACGCAAGCGGTTTCTTTCGCGGGCGCGAACGATTTTGACTCCGCGCATACCCGCACTACCCTGCCGGACCACTCACGCCGCATGAACCGCTTGACCGAAATCCTTGACCACAAACGCTCGATCCTCGCCCCCCTCCGTGCCCGGCGCGCGGAGTTGCGCGCGGCGGCGTTGCGGCGCAACGAGTTCCGCTCCTTCGCCAACGCCCTGGCTGGCGATGGCGGACACACGCTCTCGCTCATCGCGGAGGTCAAGAAGGCTTCTCCGTCGGCCGGGGTGATCGCCGCAAACTTCGATCCTGTGGCCACTGCCCGCCGCTACGAGGCCGCCGGGGCCAGTGCTGTCTCAGTTCTGACCGACGAACGCTTCTTCGGCGGCCATCTGGACGATCTGGTGGCGGTGCGCGGAGCCGTGGGGTTGCCGGTTTTGCGCAAGGACTTCGTGTTGGAGGAGGTGCAGATTTACGAGGCGGCGGCTGTCGGCGCAGACGCCGTGTTGCTGATCGTCGCCGCGCTGACGGACGATGAACTGCAATCGCTCCTGGACGTGGCGGCGGCGTGCCAATTGGACGCGCTGGTGGAGGTGCATACCCTGGAAGAACTCGACCGCGCACTCGCCACGGAAGCGACGATCATCGGCATCAACAATCGTGACCTGACGACCTTCCAGGTGGATCTGGCCACGACCGAGCGCCTGAGCGAACAGGTGCCCGCGGGCGTGTTACTGGTCAGCGAGAGTGGTATCCGCACGGAGGAAGACAGCCGCCGGCTGCGTGCCTGCGCGGTGGATGCGATCCTAGTCGGCGAGGCGCTTATGCGCAGCGACGACGTAGCGAGGCAGGCCGCCGCGTTGCGCTTGGCCGACGCTCCGCAGCTTGACGGAGTGGAGAGCTGACGCGCCCGCCGCTGGCTCACAACCCGATCACCGTCGTGGTCACGTCGCGTAAGCGGCCCTCGACTCGAACCCGTTCCAAAAAGGCGTCTACCGCGTCCGGACGATCCACGAGCAGGTAGGTCGTCTCGTCCGCCGCATCGTCGCGGACGATGGGCTGGAAGTGCGCCGGCGGCGAATCACCCGGGGTGAGGCGGCCCGCCACGCGCAGAACGGCGCTCTTGCGCAGGTGCGGCGAACCCATCGGGTACTCCGCCAGTGAACGCACCCGCGACAGCCGGCCCAGCGCGCGGCGGATAATCTCCTTCTTGGCCGGCGGCGCGCGGAAGGTCACGATCACCGTCGCGCGTCCTTCCGGGTCGTCGGTGCCGTCGCTGCCGAGCGAACTCGTCAGGGACACGCCGCGGTGGGCGAACGTCGCGGCAATGATTTCCATGCTGCCCACCTGGTCGGTGAGCTTCAGCACGAACGCGTAGCTGGCGGGACCGTCGGCGGGGTTCATCGGACGAGGACGGGGGCCGCTTCGTGTATCCAGGTTCGCACCTGCGCGTGCAGTCGCCGCGACACGGCGGCGAGCTGGCCGAGTTCGGCGTCGGTGAGCGGGATTTCCACCACGCGCGAAATGCCCCCCGCCCCGACGACAACCGGCACGCCCAACGGACCCACCAAGCCGTGGAAGTCGGAGGGTTCGAGCATCGTCTGGCCGGCGACGAGCACTTCCCGGCCGTCGTAAAGCGTGCTCAGGAGGTCCACGGTGACACTCGCCGTCGCCAGTACGGTCTTGCTGCCCGAGAAGTGCGTGATGTACGGCTTGACGATCACGCGCACGTCCGGTGGCAAGTCGTCCACCCGTGCGAACGCCTCCGCCACGCGGCCGGCTTGCAGGAGTCCATTCACCTCGTGCCGCTCGTGGGCTACGACCGCGGCGAAATCTTCCGCGCCGATCCCCTGCCGCAGCCGCGCGATGGCGGCGTCGCGCTCGGGCGGGGCCATGCCGTGGACCTGCACGCTGCTCCAGACCGGCACCTGTCCGTCGCCGTGTTCACCGAGCATAAACCCGCTCACCCGCTGCCGGCGCACGCCGATGTCGGCCGCGATCTCGCGCCGGAAGCGCAGCGTGTCCGAGTACGCGCCGATGCCGATGACGCGCTCGCGCCCGATGGCCTCGGCGAAGTACGCGACGCCCAGTTCCACCGGGTTGGTGACGACGATGACGATCTCCGTGCCCTGCCCGTACCGGGCGAGCGCCTCGGCCGCTGCACGCAAGACGGGCGCGTTGGCGGCGGCGAGGTCAGCCCGGGTGGGACCCGGTCGGTCCAAACGCGGCGGGATCGTGGCCCCGACGCTGACCACCCACAGGTCGGCGACGATCTCCTCCGGCGAAAGCGCCACGTCGATGTGGGGGACGTGCTCGGCGTGGGCGTCGGTGAGGTCCGACATCAGCCCGTGCAGCACGCTGCCCGACTTGCCCTCGCGCCGGCCGACGAGCTGGAGGCGTTCGGTGGTCGAGAGCAGGCGCGCGGCGACGAGTTGGCCGGCGATGGCTCGCCCGCAGTCGCCCGAGGCCCCGAGAATGGCAACGTCCATGGCAAAAAGGATGCTTCCGGTGTTCCGTATGGCCCTGCCCTCGAAACCCGCCGCACCTTTAGCACAACCTCCGGTACCCGCGCGCTTCTTTTTCTCCCGCCCATGAAGACGCCGACCGAACTGGAATACCGCACGCTTCAATTTCTGGAGGGCAATGAGGGTCTCGTCGGTGGTCCGACGGCATGTTTCTCCTCCTGGCCCGGCCCGCCGCTTGCCGCTGCCCGCCGGCTGGCCGCTCACGCCAACGCCGCTCGCGGACGCGACCTGCTTTGGCTCGTCGGCGTCCGCCACGGCAAGGTCACCGGGGCGGATGCCGCCGGTTTGAGCGATTGGCTCGCGGGGGTATCGCGGCACTTCGACGGTCTGGCACCCCGGGTGCGCGCGTACAATGTCCCCGCCGGCCGCGGCCATCGTGGACGCCCCTTGCAGGTCGTCGCGCTGCACGTCGAGACGGAACGCGCCCCTTTCGTCGTGCGGCTGGCGGGCGGGCAGCCGTCCTTTGACGTACCGTGGTTTGACACCGCCGACGGCTCGGTGCGTTCCGCCGGTCGCCAAGAACTCGTCAAGCTCCTGGCTCCGTTGCAGGACCTGCCCTCCTTCGAGGTGCTGGATGCGGAACTGACCTTCTACCATAACCCGCATGCCGCCGCAGGGAGCAAGGCGCTTTATCGCTGGACGCTAGACGGTTCGCTCTACGCCGTGCCGGCCGGGGATGCGCGGGTCGTCGTGCCGCTGCACCGCTGCCACGGCGGGGTTGCTTCGGTGGACGGGCGGTTCGCGTCCGACGGCACGGACCTGAGCCTGACGGCTGACAAGGCATCGCCCGGGATCCGCGTGACGGAGAGCGCGGCGCTCATCGAGGGGCTCGGACGGGTTTTCATGTACGCTTGCGGATCTACCGGGCACCACGAGATCGCTTGGCAGGAGCCGATGTCTGTGCGGATCGACCTGACGCCCGCCGGCCACGACCGGGCGGCTGTCGCCCAAGCCGAACTGCGACCCGAGCCCGTCCGCGAGAGCAACCAGGCCGGGCGCTGGAAACTCTGATCCGGTTGCACCCGAAAAAGAACCCGTCCGCACTTTCAATCTTTCAACGCAGCGCCGGACACGGAAGCGCGAGGGCTTTCCGATCCTTTGCTCTTGCCGCAGACGGCGGCTGCGTTGATCGACGGGAACTACGGACGGGTAAACTCCGGGGATTTGGAGAAGGGACCGGCGGCTTTTTAGTAGCGGCCGGCGAAGTCGATGACGCACATCACGCCGTAGACCGGGTGGCTGCCGACGCTCACGCCAGCCTCGCTGAACATGGTCTGCATGATGTTGCGGCGGTGGCCGCGGTCGCGCACGCCGTCGTCCACGACCAGGTTGTAGACGATCTGCTCGGCGGTGTGTGCCCCGTAGGCCACGTCCTCGCCGCGGCTGCCGCCGATGACGCCAGCGCGCGCCATGCGGTCGAAAGGCATGCTGCCGTGGCCGGTCTCACCGTTTCGGGACTGTTCGTCAATGAGCAGGCGGCCGGAGCCGACCAGCAGGTCAGAGGCGTTCAGGGGAGCCTGCGGGCGAGCGTGGCTGAGTTCGCGGATGGCCTCGTCGAGGGCGGCAACGCCTTCGTGGGTACGGAGCAGCGGGCGGCCGGGCTGCTTGAGGTAGCCTTCGGCCGTGTAGAGGCCGCGGTGTTCGGACAGGTAGGCGGCGTAAGCTTGCGGGTTCGTGCGAACGCGGTTGAGTTCGCTGATGACCTCTTGCGTCAGGTTAGCGCCAGATTCCTGGCTGCGGGCGGCGTTGTGGTGGGACTGAGCTTGCGTCAAACCTGAGAAGGAGAGCGTCAGCGCGGTGAGAAGGGCGATGGTTTTCATGGATCGGAAAGCGTTTGGTTGGTTGCTGAGACTTTCTTAAGCAACCCCCATGCGTCCGATGCCGCCGACACGCCAAATTCGAGCTTCTCCTAGGCAAAAACCCCAAAATACGCATCCAGACCCGCCTTTTTCTCCCTTTCGCAGGCTCATCCCTGCCGCTTATTTGTCAATTTTGATAAATCTATAATGATACATTTATCTCATTTCCGATAATTTGTATGTCATGACTGGTAACGACTTCACCCGCCACCGCTACCTGCCCTCGGAAACACTGGCCCGCGAGCAACGCCGGCAGCCAGTGGAGATCGTCCTCCCACATCTCCTGATACGGGATCGCTGTAGTCGGATGCCACTGTGGGATGGCTTCCGCCGTCTCTCGCGGTTCGCCCTCGAAGCGATCTGTGAGATAGACCAAGCAACGCAACGTCGGCCCACCGGCGAAGTGGAACCACAATTCCCCACGCAGTTGGGGCTGGAACGGCGTCACGCAAATTTCTTCCTGCGTCTCGCGGATCGCCGCGGCCAGTGGGGCTTCACCGGGATCGACCTTGCCGCCAGGCGCGTTGATCTTGCCCGCACCGATGCCGCGCTTTTTGCGGATCAGGAGGACGCGGCCGTCTTGCACGATGAAGCAGAGGGTGACGAGTTGTTCGGTCACGCCGCCAACGTACCCGTGTCGGCGCAGATGCAAACCCTTCCTCTTTATATAGAGCACGCCGGTTCCCGGGAGGATTGCCGGGTTGATGGCCAGGATGTACGCCATCGCCGCGAACGTCGTCAGCGCGGCGACCGCCTTGCGCCGCGCCGTCGTGCCGTTTCCCTCAGCCGGAACAGAGATTCCCACATATGAAGCCGTGCGCGTACTTCCTGTGCGCGGCCGACCCTAGCGGTTTGCGGACCGGACAGAAACCGCTTTCTTCACCCGGCGCGTGGGTGGGGCGTTCTCGGCGAGCACGGCCTCGGCCACTTCCGGCGGCGGTGCGCGGCGGGCGACCGCCCGTGCGTGATGGAAGAGATATTGCTGCGCGTAGCCGCCGAACCGGCCGAAGTGCTCGTCGGCGAAGGTTTGCAGGCGGCCGGGGGAAGCGTCGGGTTCGTGCAGGAAGTATCGTTCGCGCAGTACGCGCTCGATCCACACGTCGATGGGAAACGCGTCGAGGCGTGCGTAGCCGAAGAGCAGCACGCAGTTGGCAACCTTTGTGCCCACACCGCGGAACTTAGTGAGTGCCACCAGCGCTTCTGCTCGGGACAAGGCGTGGAGGTTTTCCAGCGTGTTTGGCTGCGCCGCCACCGCCCTCGCCGTCTCCAACAAGCTCCGCGCCCGGAAGCCCAACCCGCACGCACGCAGGTCTGCCTCCTCCAATGCAGCCACCCGTGCCGCGTCGGGGTAGGCATAAACATCCACCGCCGCCACGCGGCCCACGTGCCGGCCGAATCTTTCCCGTAGTGTGTGCGAAATCTGCGCGATGTGCGGCACCTGCTTGAGCGCCGAGGTGATGAACGTCGCCAGACACTCCCACAGCGGCTGGCGCACGATTCGCAGCCCTCGGCAGGCCTCCAGCGCCGTCCGCATCGCCGGGTCGTCGGGGAAGCTCGCGTACACCTCCGCCAGTGGATGATCCAGCGCGAAGTACCGGCGCGCCAGTTCTTCGCAACCGGGGGTGACGACCAGTTCCGCGCCGCGCTGCTCGACGTACACCGCCCGTTCGCCGATGGCCCCGGCGTAGCCGTCACCCGCCGGTCGCCAGTGAAAGACCTGCCCGCAGTTCAGAGTCGCCGCGAGGTCGAACTCCGGTGCGGTCACCGGATGAAGTAGCTCAGGTTTTCGAGTTCGATGGCGAGGTCTACGTTGTTGACGACGACGTTTGGCGGCACCTGGAGGATGATGGGCGCGAAGTTCAGGATCGCCTGCACCCCGGCGGCCACGAGGCGGTTGACGACCTCTTGAGCCACCGTGGCTGGCACGGCGACAATGGCCATCTTGATCTGGTACTCGCGCACGGTGTCTTCCGTCTCGGTGAAGGGACGCACGATCACCTTCGTCGCGCTAACGGACCGGCGGCCGGCTTCCACGTCGAGCGCCACGACGATCTCGAAACCTTCTTTCGCAAAGCCGTCGTAGTATCCGAGCAACGCGGTGCCGAGGTTCCCCGCACCGGCTAGCAGCACGGGCTGAAGCCGGGTGGTGCCGAGCACCTCATCGAGCTTCTTGCTCAACGCGGAAACGTCGTACCCCAACCCGCGGGTGCCGAACTGCCCGAAATAGGTCAGGTCCTTGCGGAGTTGGGTCGGTTTGACGCCGGCCGCCTTTGCCAACGCGGCGGAAGACACGGTGTCCACCTGGTTGCGTTCGAGCAACTGAAGCCCGCGCTGGTACAACGAAAGGCGGTAAACCGTCTTGCGCGGGATGTCGAGTTTCGTCATCGCCGAGTGAAATTACACTAGCTCGCAGGAAAGACAAGCTACCCGGCAAGGCGGTGACCCACGTTTTGCCTTTTGTGCGGGTGGGTTTCCCGCTAGCGTGCGGACATGAACTTCCGCGCCGCCTCCCTCCATCCACACGCCCGACGGGCCGCTGTCGCCGTCTTCGCGGCGTGGACGCTCGCCGGCTGCGGGAACGCCGCGCGCCCGGCCTCCGCGCTCTCTGCCACCGACAAACTCGCGCTCGACGACTACGAACAAATCCGCGTCGCGCTAGCCGCCGACGACGCTCGCGCCGCCAAGAAGGCCGCCGCCAAGATGGTCGCCGACCTCACTCCCGCCGACGACAAGACCCCCACTC
>CAXTQD010000097.1:7830-12468 GCA_964246175.1 uncultured Chthoniobacterales bacterium
CCACTCCGCCGCTCCTCGCCCCAGCCACCGCCGTCGCTGACGCGATGGCGCTCGACACGATGCGCCAGCGTTTTGAGACCCTGAGCGACCAAGTCGTGCCGATGGTCCGCGGCGTGGATGGCTATTACGTGATGACCAGTGACCTGCCGAACAGCGTTCCCTGGGTGCAGCGCACGCGGGAAGTTGACAATCCTTTCACCGGCAAAGTGCTGCACTGGATGGGAGAGCTTAGGAAGTAGCCGCGTGGCGTTTTTCACCTGCGGATGGCGCCCATCGCCTCCGCGCAGGCGTACTACAATAGGAACGGCATCCGGAGTTTCAAGATGCAAATCCATGCGTGGCAGAAGCTTGCATTTTATTAAGACAGGTGGGCATCGCGCCTGCTGGTGCTTGTCAGCCATCCGCCTGCCCACCAAAATGAACGGTTCCATTCCCATCGTTCTCTAAGCCTTTTCCACCGCTCCTCATGTCTGCCTTTCCGCCCAAAGATCAGCCGACCCAACCGCCCAGCCTTGTGCCGGCTCCGTCGAAGCGACCCAAGCGTAAGTCGCGCCGACGGTTGTACATCATCTTGACCTTGCTCGTGCTGGCCGGGCTTGGACTTCTCCAAGCGGCTAGGAACCGGCAGGTCAAGCCCGTCGCGGTGACGTTCGAGGCAGCCACGCGCAAGACGATCACCCAGCTCGTCTCTGCCACCGGCAAGGTGCAGCCCGAGACGGAGGTCAAAATCTCGCCCGAAGTTGCCGGCGAGATCATCGCGCTGCCCGTCGTAGACGGTCAAAGGGTCAAGAAGGGCGACCTGCTCATCCGCATCAAGCCCGACAACTACCAGGCACAGGTGGCCCAGCAGGAGGCCGGCATCACCTCCGCCAAGGCGCTGAGCGTCCAGAACCACGCACAGATGGTCAAAGCGCAGGAAGACCTGAAGCGTTACACCGACCTGTATAACCGCAAAGTCATCAACGACAGCGACATGACAACTTACAAGACTGCCGCCGAGGTCTCGGAAGCAGTCTACAACTCCAGCATCGCACAGATCGCCCAGGCCGAGAGCCTGCTCAACCAATCGCGCGACCTCCTGGACAAGACTTCCATCTATTCGCCCATCGACGGCATCATCAGCGTGCTCAGCGTGAAGCTGGGCGAGCGCGTGGTGGCCACAGGGCAATTTGCGGGCACGGAGGTCATGCGCGTGGCCGACCTCAACGCGATGGAGGCCCGCGTCAATGTCAACGAGAACGACGTGGTCAACGTCAAGGTCAACGACGAGTCCAACATCGCCATCGACGCTTACCCTGGACGGTTGTTCCGCGGCACCGTTTACCAGATTGCCAACACCGCCGTCACCAACTCCGCCAATACCCAGGAAGAGGTCACCAACTTCGAGGTCCGCATCCGCATCAAGGCAGAAGGCGCGTACCTGCGCCCGGGCATGAGCGCGACCGCCGACGTGGAAACTGCCACGGTGAAAAACGCCGTCGCCGTACCGATCCAAGCTGTCACCAAGCGTGATCCTAACGAGAAGGACAGTCCCGAGGAACGCGACAAGAAGAAGCAGCAGGCGCAGCAAACCGCGCAGGCGGCAGACAACAATTCCGTCGAACTCGACAAGACCAAGGCCGCCACCAGCAAGGACAAGACGGCGCAGCCCAAGACGCAGAATGTGGTGTTCGTCAAAGCGAAGGACAACACCGTGCAGATGCGCGTGGTGGACACCGGCATCGCCGACAATTCATCGTTGGAAATCAAGAGCGGCGTCCAGCCGGGCGAGGAAGTCGTGAGCGGTCCCTACCGTGCGGTGAACCGCCTGCTCAAGAACGGCGCGAAGATCATCCTCGAAGGCATCACGCCCTGATCCACATGGACACCGAAGCCGCCGTCCTCGCTGCGCCCACGCCCGCGCCCGACCGCGCCGTGCGCCCAGCCGGCCCCTTGGTCATCGAGATCGAGAACGTCACGAAGGTCTACGAGATGGGCAGCGAGACGATCCACGCCCTGCGCGGGGTCAGTCTCAAGATTCGCCGCAACGAGTACCTCGCCATCATGGGTCCGAGCGGCAGCGGCAAGAGCACGATGATGAACATGCTCGGTTGTCTGGACACCCCGACACAGGGCAAGTACGAGTTCAACGGCAAAGACGTGAAAAGCATGGACGACAACGAACTCGCCGCCATCCGCAACAAGGAGATCGGCTTCGTCTTCCAGACCTTTAATCTTCTGCCGCGTTCCACCAGCCTGAGCAACGTCGAACTACCCCTCATCTACGCCGGCCGCCCTGCCGACGAACGGCGCGACAAGGCGCGCCGCGCGTTGGAAAACGTCGGCCTGGGCAACCGCATGGACCACCGTCCGAACGAACTCTCCGGCGGACAGCGCCAACGTGTCGCCATCGCGCGGGCGCTCGTCAACGACCCGGCCATCATCCTCGCCGACGAGCCCACCGGTAACCTCGACAGCCGCACGGGCGAGGAGATCATGGCGCTGATGGAAGACCTCTACGCGCAGGGCCACACGATCATTGTGGTCACGCACGAACCCGACATTGCCGAGCACGCCCGCCGGATCGTGCGGCTACGCGACGGCCTGATCGAGAGCGACGGTCCAACCCTTTGAGATGAACCGCTTGCGCTTCGAGTTCGTCGAGAGCTTCCGCATCGCGTACGCGCAGATCGCGGCAAACCGCACGCGCTCGTTTTTGACGGCGCTGGGCGTCATCATCGGCATCGTGGCCGTCACGCTCATGGGCACGGCCATCGGCGGGATCAACACGGGCTTCAACCGCTCGATGGCGCTGCTAGGCGACGACATTCTCTACGTCAGCAAGCACCCCTGGGCGACGGACCGTGACGACTGGGCATTCCGTAACCGGCGCGACATCAAGAGCGAATCGGCCGACGCGTTGCAGATCATCATCGACGGCACGCCGCACTCCCAGCTCGTGAAGGCCGTGCCGACCGCCAACACGTTCAAGAACGTCGTGCGCGGCGAGTACCAGGCCAGCGCCGTGTTCACTCTCGGCACAACCGACGAGTACCCTGAGATCGCCAGCGTGGACCTGCGCGACGGCCGCTTCTTCAACGCCACCGAAAGCCGCGGCGCGCGCAACGTCTGCGTGCTCGGCTGCGACGTGGCGGACGCACTCTTCCCCGAGAAGTCAGCACTCGAAGAGAACGTGGTGGTCGGCGGCGAGAAGTTCCGGGTGGTCGGCATTTTCGCCAAGCAGGGAAGTTTCCTGGGACTGTTTTCCTTCGACAACCAGGTCGTGATCCCGCTGTCGGCGTTCAAGAAATTCTTCGTCAAGAAGGGCAGCGAAACGGACGTGCGGGTGAAGATGCGCGACAAAACCCATCAGGAAGAAGCCAAGGCCGAACTCACCGGCGACATGCGCCGGGTTCGCTCGCTCCTGCCCGACCAGGAGGACGACTTCGCCATCAGCACGCAGGATTCCTTCAAGCAGGCGCTCGACCCGATCAAAACAGGTATCGCGGTCGCAGGATTGTTCATCACCGGGTTGGCGCTGTTCGTGGGGGCCATCGGGATCATGAACATTACGTTCGTCAGCGTGCGCGAGCGCACCCGCGAGATCGGCACGCGCAAGGCTCTCGGCGCAAGGCGGCGCACGATCCTGTTGCAGTTTTTGATCGAAGCGGTGGCGATTTGCTTCGTGGGCGGGTTGGCGGGGCTGGTGTTTTCCTACCTACTCTTCCAAGGAGTCGAAACGGCGTTCCCGTCGTTCCCCATCGAGTTTTCCCTGAGCCTCGTGTTCACGGGACTCATCATTTCGGTGATCACCGGCGTGGTGTCCGGTTTCGCGCCCGCGTGGTCGGCCTCGCGGCTCGATCCGGTCATCGCATTGCGCTACGAATAAACGGCCATGCCCTTCAGCGAAATCTTGCGGTTGGCGTTCGCGGCGCTCGGTGCGAACAAGCTGCGTTCGGGCCTGACGATGCTCGGCATCACCATCGGCGTGTTCTCGGTCATCAGCGTGATGACCGCGACCGGCGCACTGCAAAGCTCCATCGAAACGGGTCTAAGCTTCTTGGGTTCGAACTTCTTCCAGTTCGCCAAATACCCCGTGCTCGGCGGTGGCGGTCCGCAGGCCGCCTCCAAGTACGGCAACCGGCGCAACATCACTTACGAGGAAGCGATGGTCTACAAGCGCCTGATGGCCGACACGGGCGCGGCGATCAGCCTGAAGGTGTTCGACGGCGGCAAGCGCGTCTCTTACGGCAAGCTGCGCACGAACCCCAACATCCAGGTCGTCGGCACGAACGAAAACTTCATCCTCTCGAACTCCTACACCATCGACGAGGGCCGCAACCTCAACGAGAACGACGTGGACCTCGCGCGCAACGTCGCCATCATCGGCAGCGACATCCAGAAGCGGGTCTTCCCCGCCGAAGACCCCATCGGCAAGGTCATCAAGCTCAACGAAAAAAACTACAGCGTCGTCGGCGTGCTCGCGGAAAAAGGCGGCAGCTTCGGCGGCAGCAACGACGCGTTCGTGCTCGTGCCGATCACCCGGTACTTCGAGGATTTCGGCCGGGTCAACCGCACGGTCAACGTCGCCACGCAGGCGACCAGCCAGCAGTCCTACCAGAAGACCTTCAACTCGGCTGTGGGGGGGGGGGGCCGCGC
>CAXTQD010000097.1:12478-15377 GCA_964246175.1 uncultured Chthoniobacterales bacterium
CGATGCGCATCGCGCGGCAGTTAAAACCAGGCGTGGAGAACGACTTCGAAGTCTTCACGAACGACTCGCTGGTGGCGGCGTTCGCGTCCGTGGCGAACGCGGTGCGCGCGGGGGCGTTCGTGATCAGTTCGGTGGCGCTGCTGGCGGCGGGCGTGGGGATCATGAACATCATGCTCGTCAGCGTGACCGAGCGCACCAAGGAGATCGGCGTGCGGAAATCCATCGGCGCGAAGAAGCGCGACATCCTGCGGCAGTTTCTGGTGGAGGCGGTATTCCTCTCCGAACTGGGTGGCCTTGTCGGCATCCTGCTCGGCGTGGCTGGGGGCAACGCTTTGGCCCTTGCGCTCAAGGCGGACATTCTCTTCCCGTGGGGCTGGGCGGCGGCGGGCCTGCTGGTGTGTTCGGCCATCGGCATCGGCTTCGGGATGTACCCGGCGTGGCGCGCGGCGGCGCTGGACCCCATCGAGGCGTTGCGCTTCGAGTGAGGAATCGTGTGACACGCCGTGGACTCTATTTCGGGTTTAATCATTTTCGGCGTCGCGGTGACGATAGGGTTGCTTCTCCTTTTTAGGCTCCTTGCGCCACGTCGCTCGGCCGCGCGGCAGCCGTCTCTGGAATTTGCCATCACGTTCGACTCCACCGGATTTGTCCTTGCCGATCACCGGCTCAATCCCGGCGCGGACCTGCGACTGTCCTGGCAGGAGATCAGTCGCATCGTGGCCTACAAGCGGGACTTGTTTGCATACGACCGCCTTTGCATGTTTGTCGCCCGGGCGGACGGTAGCGGGATCGAAGTGAACGAGGAGATGGACGGCTGGAAAGCCTTGTGCCAAGCACTTCCTCAAGTCTTGCCAGGTTGCAAATCGTTCGACGACTGGTTCCGAACGGTCACATTTCCTGCGTTCGCCACGAACAAGACAGAGTTGTATGTTCGGGCGTGACGGCGAGGAACCTTCGATAGCCATGGACGCGGCAACGAGTCTGCACGGCTTGACTTACCCGCAGCTGGAGACTCTTCTCCAAGGCGACGGGCTGCACTTCTCGCACGCCCGGCGGCTGTGGCGCGCGCTGCACCGTGAACTACGGACCGACTTTTCGGAAACGAACCTGCCGTCCGACTTCCTGCCGCCGCTGGTGCGTTGGCTGTCGGCGAACCGGACGCGATACACCCTCGACGTGCCCGCGCTCGCCGCGGAAACCCCGAGCGGTGATGGGCTGACTCGCAAATACCTCCTGCGCCTCGTTGACGGTCAGGAGATCGAAACGGTGCTCATGGCGTATGCGGGTCGTTTCACCGCCTGTCTGAGCACGCAGGCGGGTTGCGCGATGGGCTGCGTGTTCTGCGCCACGGGGCAGATGGGTTTTGCGCGGCACCTGCGCCCGGGCGAAATCGTCGCACAGGTGCTGCACGTGCAACGCGCCCTGCATGCGATGGGCCAGCCGGGATTGCGCAACCTTGTGCTCATGGGCATGGGTGAGCCGCTCCATAATTACGACCACGTGATGACCTCGCTGGAAACGATCACCGATCAACGCGGCCTCAACCCCGGTCCCGGCCGCATCAGCATCAGCACGGTCGGCGTGGTGCCGGGCATCCGGCGCTTGGCCGAGGAAGGTCGCCCGTACAACCTCGCCGTCAGCCTGCACGGGGCCAGCGAAGCCGAACGCGCCGCGCTCGTACCGGCGAGCCGCCGCTGGCCGTTGGCGGAGTTAATCGCAACGTGCCGGTTTTACGGGGACACCACCAGCCGCCGTATCTTCTTCGAGTGGACGCTCGTAGCCGGGGTCAACGATTCACCCGCCACCGCCACGCGCCTCGCGGCTCTGCTGCGCGGGATCGACGCGCACATCAACCTGATCCCCCTGAACATCACTGGCGGCTTCGGCGGCTCACCTACGCAGGAGAGAGCCGTCGATGCGTTCCAAACCGTGCTGCAAGAGGCCGGCTACCCATGCACGGTCCGCCAGCGCCGCGGGATCGAAGTGGCGGCCGGATGTGGGCAACTGCGCGCCGTGAAGGCGCGCCGCGAACCGCTCACCCCCGCCGCTCTTTGATGCTGGCGAGCAGTTCGGCGATGACCTCCGCGCGAGGCTTCGCGCCGAGGTTGCCCTTGCCGTGCACGCGCACGCTGACGTTGCCCGCTTCCAGGTCGCGCCCGCCGATGACTAACATCGTGTGGACCTTGAACTTTTCGGCATCGGCGATCTTGGCTTTGATCGGGTCGTTGGTGGCGTCGAGCGTGGCGCGGACCCCGGCGGCGCGGAGTTCATTCTGCACGCCGCGGGCGTAATCAACCAGCGCCGGTTCGTCGCCGATGGGTAAGACGCGAACCTGTTCGGGCGCGAGCCACAGCGGGAAGTTGCCCGCGTAATGCTCGATCAGGAAGCCGATGAACCGCTCGTGCGTGCCAAGAGGCGCGCGGTGGATGCACAGCGGCACCGCCTCCGTGTTCTCGCGAGTTTTGTAGTGGAGGCCGAAGCGTCCCGGCACCCCGAAGTCCACCTGGTTGGTGGCGATGGTGAATTCACGCCCGATGGCGCTCCAGATCTGCACGTCAATCTTCGGCCCGTAGAAGGCAGCCTCGTTGGGTACCTCGACGTGGGGAATGTTGCTCTTGATGAGAACGGCGCGCACCATGTCCTCCGTCTTCTTCCAGAGTACGGGATCGTTGATGAACTTCTCGCCGAGCTTGGCAGGGTCGTGCGTGGAAAAACGCATCTGGTACTTCGAGAAGCCGAAAAGTTTGAAGTAGTTCAGATACATCTGGTTGACCGCGTTGAACTCGCTCTCAAACTGCTCTTCCGAACAGTAGATGTGGGCGTCGTTCATCTGCATGGCGCGCACGCGCATGAGGCCCTGGAGTTCGCCGGACTGCTCGTAGCGGTAGCAGGTGCCGTA
>CAXTQD010000098.1:0-7058 GCA_964246175.1 uncultured Chthoniobacterales bacterium
CCCACCGAGCTTGGCTGAGTTCGTAACGCTTGGGCATCCACGCCCAAAACACGACCTGACCCCTTGCGCCATCCTGAATGTCGATTCAGCCTAGGCTTGTTGCTGGTATGAAAACCGCGCGCGACTGGAAGACGTTCTATGCTCGCGAGCGTGAACGTCTCGGCGAAGCCGGTTTGCGCGCCTGCCTGGATCGTGCCGATGCCCTCGGACTACCGGACCGGCTGCACGGAGCAGGAGCGGTGATCTTCCCGCACACTCGGCTGGAAACCTCCGGCGAACTCGCCGGCGCCGCGGCCCTGGCGGCGGTGCGTTCTGGTCGCGCAACGGTCCTGGCGCTCGGCGTGCTGCACGGCGCGCGGGTAGAAGACGCCGTGCTCGTCGCGTCGGCACGGACCGGTGAACCGGAGGCGCGTACCCTCCTGCGGCGGGTCCACGGTCCCGGGGCGCCTGAAGACGACGGACGGTGGACCGAGGAGTTTTCTCTCGACGGGTTCGCGGCGCTGCTCGCCGTCGCCGCGCGGCGCGAACGCCTGCCATCACCGTACCTCGTCCTGCGCTACCCATTCCTGTCGGGCGAAAACCCGGTCGACCTGCCTGGGGTGGACGAACTGCTCGGCCTACGCCGCGCGCCGGGCGGGACGTTCCTCGTGGCGACGGCCGACCCGATCCACCACGGCGTCGGCTACAACACACCGCCGGCCGAACTCCGCCCGCGCAAGGAACCGTCCACGGCTGCCTGGGCGTGGACGGACGTGCAGGCGGGCCTCGACCGACTGGCGGCGCGAGATTTCGCCGGGTTCCTGGCGCACGCCGTGGAAGCACGTTCAGACTTCCGCGACCCGGGGCCGGTCCTGGCGCATTTGCTCGGGCAAAATTTGCGCGCAGCAGTCCACGACCTACGGTTGGTGGATTACGCCGACGTTCTCGCCGCACCCGCGCCGACGTGGGTGGCGGGGGCGTTGGCCACGCTGCACGCCTCTTAGATGAAACTTTCTCCGCTCCTTCTCGCCGCGTTGGCCAGCACCGGGCTGGCCGCCCTCCCGGCCCGCGCGCAACAACCGCTCTACCCCGACTCGCCCGCGCGCGCGAACCCGAAGAGCATCCCGCCCAAGCGCGACCCGAACTTCGACAACACCCCGCGTAGCCCCCGCGGCCCGCTCGATTGGGAACGCACCGTGGCGCTCTCGCCCGACGGCCGACTTTTCGTCACCCGCAGCGCCGACGACCGCCTGCGCGTCTGGGAACTCGGCAGCGGACGCTCCGAGGTCGAACTGCCCGCCGGCATTCTCAACGCCGTCTTCTCGCCCGACAGCCGTTTGCTGGCCTGCCGTTTCGAAAAACCCTCTGGCCAACCGGGCGGGCGGTTCTGGCGGGTGTTCACCGTCGCCGACGGCAAGCCGGTGGGCGAGGGGCTCACCGTCCCCGAAGTGGATGCCGATGGCGCGGAACTCGTGGTCTTTTCCCCGGACGGCCGGCTGCTGGCGGGTTTTCTCGGCGAGGGGGCGAACGTTCGCGCTGCCTTGTGGGACGCCGCCGGTGGGCCGGTGAAAGCCGTGCAGCCGATCAAGGAGATCCTTGGCGGCGTCATGCTGGCGTTCTCGCCGGACGGCAAGACCCTGGCCGCGGTCGGCGCGGGCACCGCGACAGCGCTCTTAAACGTGCCCGACCTGAAGCCGTTAAAAACTTTGGCCTCCGCCGGGCCGCGCCTGCTCGATGCCGTGGCGTTCTCGCCCGACGGCAAGACCCTGGCGGTCGGGGGCGACGAGCGGCGAGTGGTGCGTGGCACGAACGACACCTTCCCCGTCACGGCGCTGTACGAGGTGGCCAGCGGCCGGCTCGTGGCGGAGTTAAAGATGTCCGACGCCCGCCCCGGCCGCGTACGGCAGGTACTCTTCGCCAACGAAGGCCACGCGCTGGTCACCGTCGCCGACCATGGTCTCCGGGCATGGGCGTCGATGGACGGCCGGTTGCAGGCTCTCTTACCCGATGGTGGTTACCCGGCGGCCGTATCGCCCGATGGTCGGACGCTGGCGGCGGCAGTTTTCGCTGACCTCGCCTGCTGGGACACCTCGACCTGGCGGCTGGGCGTGCGCATCCCCAACGCCCGCCCCGGCCAAGGCACCGGCAACGGGCCGCAGGGCAACGGGCCGCTGGTCTTCGCGCCGGATGGCGGGATCGTCACCTTGCGTGGCGACAGCGCCGCCGCCTGGGAACTCCCGGCCGGTCGGTCGGTCGTCGAACGCGCCGCCACGCAGGCGCGCACTGTCTACTAGACATGGCGGAAGGAACCGAGGTCAACGCGTACTCCGCGCAGTGGTTTCGCTTCTTCCACGTGGGCATCCCCTCTGACCGCACGGCGCGGGAAACTGCCTTCATCGTCCGGGTCTGCCCGCGGCCGGATTTCACCCGGGTGCTGGACCTCTGCTGCGGTGCAGGCCGCCACGCCCGTGCCCTCGCCGCCGAGGGCTACGAGGTAACCGGTGTTGAGCGTGATCCCAACGCCGTCACCGCTGCCCGGGAACAAGCCGGTGGCCCCACCTACATCCAAGCGGATGTGCGGGACTACCAGCCTGCCGCGCAGACCTTCGACGCCGCCGTGGTCATGTCTCAAAGCTTCGGCTACTTCGACCCAGCTACCAACGCAGGCTTGCTCAGCCGGTTGGCGGCAGCTCTGCGCCCCGGCGGACGCTTGATCCTTGATTTGTGGAACCCGGCGTTCTTCGAGCCACGTCAGGGGCAGCGGACCTTCGACCTGCCGGGCGGCACCGTGCGGGAGACCACCCGGATGGACAGCGGTCGGCTCTTTTCGCGTCTGGACTACCCCGACGGCGGGCACGACGCCTTCGAGTTCCAGACGTTCACGGAGGAAGCGATGGTGCGGTTCGCCGCCCCCGCAGGCTTGATGCTGGTCGCGGCTTGCACGAACTACGATGCCGACCAACCGCCGTCAGCGGATCAGCCGAAAATCCAATTCGTGCTAACCCCGAAGGCAGGCGCGTGAACCAGACATGCGTCTTTTGCCGGATCGCGGCCGGCACCGCGCCGGCAAGCGTGGTGTACCGGGACGCTGCCACGCTGGCGTTTGTGGACCTGCGCCAGTTCCATCCCGGCCACGTGCTGGTCATTCCCCAGGCGCACTTGCACGACGTGCGGGAACTCGACCCAGCCACCGGGGCCGCCCTGATGGCGACGGTGACACGCATCGCGCGCGCGATCGGCCACGCCTTTCCGAACGAGGGTCTGAGCCTGTGGCACTCGGTCGGCCCGGCGGCGTTCCAGGAGGTGCCGCACCTGCACTTCCACGTTCACCCGCGCTTTCACGGGGACGACTTCCTGCGGGTGTATCCCGGCGAGCCACCCACCTCGGACGCGGCGACGCGCGAACGCTACGCGGCGGCCGTGCGCGCGCAGTTGGTGGCCGACCTGCCCTGACTTGCGCGCATGGAGAGCAACGCGCCGTCAGCCCACGGCAAGCCGGCGTTAGCAGATGCAAGCAAACCCTGACAAAGTGCCGGCATGAAATTGCCTGTCTGCCCCCTTTTGCTCCGTCCGATCCTGCCCGCGTTGGCCGTCTTGACGTTGGGCACCGTGTCCGCGCACGCCGACGGCGGCGGCACGGCCGAAATCAAGAGCTACCTCACCGGTAAGGTCAACCGCATGGACGGCGCGGCGCACGACTTCGTCAAGAACGCCGCCGACTACGAGGACATCGTCAACGCCTGCGGCGGCGACTACAACCGCGTCGCCACCGAGCACGGTCTTGAGGCGCTCGGATTGGTGCGCAAGATGCAGGACGATTTCAAGATTTACCACAACGACGGCTACGAGACCATCGAGGGCATCACCGCCGGCACCAAGCAGATGGTCGACTTCGACAACTACCTGGACGCCGGGGTGCCCAAGGGGGAGGCGACAACCGATTCGCCGGCCTCGACGCTCGTGCTCAAAGACCGCAATGGCAAGATCATCGTCGACCGCAACGGCAACCTGTTCCACTACGTTATTGAGCCGACGCTTTGGGGCACAAAGGAAAACTTCGTCCACCGTCTGAGCCCGGAGGCCGCCGCGAAGGTCAAGCCTGTGACCGTGCTGCCGCGCGCGGATGTGCTCGTGGCCGCCTCGGCCGATTGCGCCCGCAAGATGGACGAACTCCAGAGCATCGCTAACCGCTGGGACCCCACGCTCGACGAATGCGTCGGCGCGCTCGTGTGGATGACGCCGACCCTCAACGGGTATTTCGACGACTGGCGCGAGTCGCGGTACAACCCGCAGTCCTCCCTCGGCCGCTACGTCGCCGAGAGCCGTGTGCTCGACATGCGCGGCATCATGTTCAGCCTGTCGCTGATGTGCAATGCCATCTTGCCCGAACTCGCCAAGAAGGACGCCGCGCTCGCTGCCCGGCTCAAGGGCGAGTACGCCGACATCTTGAACTTCATCACCCGCGTGGATGCCCGTGAGCGTGGGAGTGGTGGCAAGATCAGCGCCGCCGAGATCGAGGAACTTGCCCAGCAGGCCAAGCGCCACACCGACCAGCTCACCCCGCACCTCAAGCAGATGGCCGCCGAGATGAATCTCAAGCTGCCACCTAAACCTACGCTGGCCTGAGGACGCGCCCGGGGAGCCGTTCGATGCCCCGGCCGCGATTCCGCTCACTCGCATGAAACTTCGCTCTCTCTTGCTCTTGTGCGCCGCGTCGTTGGCGTTCGGGACCGCCCCGGCCCGCGCCCAAGATTTCGCGGACGCTGTCCATGACGTGGAGAGTCGCCTGGACGACGCCGCGCTTGACGTCCATGCCGGCACGCTCACGCCAGAAGGCTTGGTCCCGGTTGACGCGGCGTTCGCGGCGTTGCGGCCGATTGTCAAGGATCCTGCCACACTCGCCCTGCTGGACGAGAAGCCCGCCGGTGACACGGCGCCCGGCGTGCTGATCGGACAGGATCGCGCCCGGTTGCAGCACGTTCTCGTCTTGGAAATGCTCCGCGCGCAACGCGCCGGGCAGGTCAACGAGGCGCGCGAATGGCGCGCGCAGATCACCCTACCGCGTTACGCCAGCGGCGAAGAGAACGCTCTTTTGTTGCAGAACGTCGATCCCACGCAGGCCGGCCAACCGGCGATCACCAAGGCGCTCGCCCGCGAGGCCCTCGGCTGGGAGACGACGCGTGCCCGGCAGTTGCTCGATTACCTTCAGGAAGGTTTGAAGCGCGGCGACGCCAACGCGGGCTTCGTCGAGGTCTACACGGCGGAAATTGGTGCGTTGGTGCGCTTCCCGGCTTCCTTGCTCGCCGCCGCGGAACTGCCCGCCGCCTCGCGCGAACCCGCCCCGGCCCCGACATTGACCGAGCCGTACGACTCGTCGGAGGATTCTGGCAAGGTCGCGCTGTGGCGGCAGGACGTGGAGGGCACGTTACCTAATCTGCTTTCCGACAAGGACGTGGCGCGTCTCGAACGCCTCTTGGTCCGCTTCGTCAAGCTCATCCCGCAGGAGTACCACAACGGCGTCGCCGATGGTCACATCCTCATCGCGCTGGAATACCGCGAGGCCACGCAGTTCAGCCAACAGGCGCAGTCTCTCGTCAACGAACTCGGCCCCGTCTGGCAGCGCGATGAACCGGACGCCTACAACCGTCGACACCGCGAGTTGGTGGACAAGTTCGAGGCCCTGCGCCGCTCCGTCTCCAAGATGGTGTCGGTGGATGACATCGCCGCGCAGTCCAAGGAAATCTCCAGCATCCTCGAAGGCGACTTCCAACTCAGCGCCCGCCGTGCTGGCGACAAGGAGAACATCATCGAGGAAACCGCGCTCGAAGTCCGCAGCGCGCTCAACAATTCCCTCGCCGCCGCCAAGGCCGACCAGTGGCAGGAGGCCGAGAGCCAGCGGCTGGATGCCTACACCGGCTTCGACGCCGAGATCGAGCCGCGCGTGCTCCCGCGTGATCCCGAACTAGGCCGCAGCACGGAGCGCAGCTTCATCGACGGCACACCCGAGGCCCCTGGCATCAAGGCCCTCCTCGACCGTCGCGCCCCGATGGACGAACTCGAAGCGGCCTACGAGCGCACGCTCGGCAACCTCGACAACAGCGTGAGCCTGCTCAAGACGGCCGTCTCGCCAGCGACGTTGGCGTTCACGGCGTTTTCGATCATCGCCCGCGAGGGCATGGAGGCTGTCGTCGTGCTCGCGGCGCTCCTCGCCGGACTGCGCGGCGCGGAGCAGGCTGGCACCCGCCGTGGCATCGTCGGCGGCGCGTGGGTCGGCGTGTTGGCGTCGGCGATCACTTTTTGGTTGTCCAAGACGCTTGTGCAGTCGCTCAGCCGCTACGGCGAGAAGCTGGAGGCGGTCGTGTCGATCCTGGCGGTGTGCATCCTCTTGCTCGTCACGAACTGGGTGTTCCACAAATTCTACTGGGTCGGCTGGAACGCGAAGATCCGCTCGCTCAGCAAGGCCGCGCAGGGCGTCGCCCGGGAGCGTTGGGAGTGGCTGGCCCTGCTCGGGGTAGGCTTCCTGACGGTGTACCGCGAGGGCTTCGAGTCGGCGCTGTTCTTGCAATCGCTCATCCTCGACGGCAACCCGCTGCCCGTATGGGCCGGTGTGGGAGCGGGGGCGCTGTTCATCGCGCTGGTCGGCGGGCTGACGTTCAAGTTCGGCGTCAAGCTGCCGTACCGCAAGCTGCTGGTTGTCACCGGCGTGCTCGTGGTATCGATCATGGTGAGCTTCCTCGGTTCGACGACGCGGCTCTTCCAGACGGTCGGCTGGATGCCGGTGCATCCGGTCCCGGGTCTACACTTGCCAAACTGGACTGGCCTCTGGCTCGGCCTGTACCCGAGTTGGGAGGGGCTCTTCATCCCGCCGCTCGCCCTGGTGTACGTCGGCGGCGCGTGGCTCTGGACAAAGTGGTCCGCCGGGCGCGTCCCGCAGGAGCCGCCGCCGGTGCCTGCGGCGTGGCGGGGCCGGTGCTAGGCCGACACCGACTCGCGGGCCGTGACCGCTTCGGCGACGAGCCAGATCTCGCCCGCCGCCGAGAGCGTCACCGGATAGGTCCGGAGTGTCGGCTTCTCGTGGC
>CAXTQD010000098.1:7068-11088 GCA_964246175.1 uncultured Chthoniobacterales bacterium
CTGTTCTGACCGCCCTCGCCCCTGCCGTCTCTCGCGCCGCGACGAACATCCTGCCTGGCCCTGACCAGGACCGACCCGGCATCATCGCGCCGACCTCGCCAAACCCCGCCCTCACGCCCGATGGGCTCACGGGCGGGCCGCGGTCGATCTTCGTCCGCGAGACGGCGCTCGGCGACCTTGGCGGCGCGCGGGTTGATCTCGCCACGCAGTTGGGCATCGCCATCACGCCCAACTACATCGGCGAGATCATGGGCAATCCAACCGGTGGCATCAAGCAAGGGGTCGTCTACGATGGTCTGCTCAACGTGCCGATCGACATCGACGTAGACCGTCTGACCCACGGATTGACCAGCGACCTCATCTTCCACACCAACGCGCTGTGGCTGCAAGGCCAGGGGCTTTCCGTACGGCACACGGGGGACTTCTCCAACACGAGCAACATCTCGGGCTACAACACCGTCCGCCTCCAGGAACTCTGGTTGGAACAATACTTCTGGCGCAAGCGCGCCAACCTGCGGGTCGGCATCCTGGCGGCTGACGCCGAGTTCTTCACGACGAGCAACGGCGCGTTATTCCTCAACGGCACGTTCGGCGCGTTCACCCTCGTGGGGGCCAACCTGCCCGACCCGCCCATCTTCCCGGTGGCCGCGCCCGGGGTGCGGATTTTCGTACAGCCGGTGTCAAAGTTCTCCTTCCAGGCCGGTATCTACGGCGGCGACTCCGGCGGCACGCAGAACGAGAACAACCACGGCACGAACTTCAACCTGCGCTCGCGTGACGGCGCGCTGATTTTCTCGGAGGTCGCCTACTACCGCAACCAGTCCCCCGGTGACCGCGGCCTGACGGGCACGTACAAGCTTGGGGCTTTCGTCCACACGGGCAGCCAGGCGTTCCAGACGTTTGACTCGCAGACCCGCGTGGCTCTCGGCACAGGCAACAGCGAGGACCGCAGCACGAACTTCGGCGTCTACGGCGTCATCGACCAGGATTTGTATAAGTACGGCGGCAAGACGATCAGCGGCTTCTTCCGGGTCGGCGGCGCGCCGGAGGACGTGAACTTTGTGAGCTTCTACGTGGACGGCGGCATCAACTTCACCGGGTTCGTGCCCACGCGTCTGCGCGACATCGCGGGCGTGGCAGTGGCGCATTCGTCGATCAGCGACGACTACAGCCGCAGCGACCGCGCGCAAGGTGGCCCGGGGTACTCGTCGGAGACGGTGCTGGAATCAACCTACCGCGTGACGATCGCGCCGTGGTTCTTCGTACAGCCTGATTTGCAGTACATCTTCAATCCGAGCGGCGCGCACGGTTCGCACGATGCGCTCGTGCTCGGGGCGCGCACGTCGGTGGTGTTTTAAAACGAGATCACCGTCCGCACGCCCAGCACAAAGGCGTTGCCATAGCGCGGGCTGCCGCCGGGATGCACGAGGTATTGCAGGTCCGGCTGCACGCTGAGCCACGGGGCGAGGTTGGCTTGGTAAGTGACCTCGAAGATCCCCTCGTAGTCCGGTGCGGGGGCGCGCGTACCATCGAGCCGGTCGGCGTCGCGCACCAAGCGGCGGGCGGCTTCAGAGAGACTCGTATAGGTGAAGCCTGCCCCGAGCAGGTCTTGGTCACGGCCGGGCAGCGGCGCGCGGTAGTTCAGCCCAGCCTCCACATAGAAGTCCGTCAAGCTGCGGTCGCCCTGGCCAACTCCGAGCCGGCCGAAGACACGCAGTTCCGCTCCAGCGGGCGGCGTCACGCCATTGAGCCCGAGCGGCGAATCCTCGGCGTTGCCAATGGGCGCGGCGGCGCTCGTCGCCACGTCCTCGTTGCCGCCCTTGGGGTCGTTGGGGCGGTAGAGCACCTGCTCTCCCACGGCGTAGAAACCTCCGTCGCCGTGGTGAACCCGCGGGCGCACGTCCACCGGTGGCAGCGTCAGGAAAGGATCGGCGGCCAGGAGGAAAGCGTCCGAGAAATCTCCACTGTGATAGAAGCCGCCCACACGGTAGGCACCGGGTAGGCCAGGGTCATCCTTGCGGTAATTGCGCAGGTAGCCCGCCTCGTACAGGGACAGCATCCCCTGATTGCCGCTGATGGGGAACCGGAGGCCGTCGTCGTTGTAGGCGGTGCCGGCGCGGAAGCCGGGCTTCGGGTCGCCGTCGCGGTCGGCGTTGGCGTTGCCGGCGTACACCCCGGCCTGGAAGTAGAAGTGGCCGTGGGGCGAGTTGAGGCGCAGGCGTGCGGCGGGAGCGGCCTCCGGGTAGGTCGGCGTGGGAACGTTGAGGGTCAGGGTCGGCAGCGCGCCGAAGTTCGAGTGGATGAACAGCGCCCCGCCGATGGTCGTGGCAAACTCGGCGTCCACCTCCTGCTGGCCGACGCGCAGGTTGACCTTGTTGCCGAAGAACGACTCCTGCAACCAGACTTCGGACAGCCGGAAGCTGTCGTAGGCGTTGATGCTGGAATAGAAGTTGAGGTCACGCGTGTAGAGGTTGGTGCCGTTGGCCCCGTGGCTCTCGTAGGTGAGCGCGTGGAACTTGAGTCCGTCCCAGCCGAGCAGTTTACCGAAGTCCACGTCCAGCCCAGCGGTCAGGAGGCCGTTGTAAACCGCCCCTTGACGGTAGCCGCCGGCCGGGTTGCCGAACTCTTCGCCCGTGTAGATCAGGCCGGGGACGATCCCCAGAGCCGCCAGCTTGGCGCGCAAGATGCCGGGGTCAGGCAGGGGAGAGTCGCGCTGGAAGAATCCCTTCGGCGCTTCCGCCGGGGCGGCGGGCTGCTTGTCATCGAATAAGTTGCTCGGCTCCGGGTCGGCGCAGAGACTCGCCGGGGCCAACAGCAGCCACAAAAAGAACGTCCCGAACGCGCGGGAAGGAAGGAACGTCATCGAAACCACTACAAGGGAAGCGTTCGCGAAAGGCAAGCGGCCGGTAACGGCCAGCCGCGCCTTCAATCATCCGACCCAGGCGTGGCGCTCGCGGCCGGCGTCTCGGCGGGAACGACCAGGATCGGCGCGTCCTCCGGTTTGGCGACCGCCGTGGCCTGGCTGGCGACAACCTGCCAAGTCCCGTCCGCACGCCGTACGAAGGTATCCGTCCAACGATACGTGCCGCTCAACGCTACGCCGCGGTCGTTGCCGACCAGCGTCGTCTCGCCGGTGACCACCGCTGCGTCGCCGTGGAGTTCGGCCTTCATGGCAGAGAGTTTGAAGGCGTCGATCTTGGTGTCGGCCGCCCGGGCAGCGGCGAGGTCGTCGGCCTTGTGCCCGACGTTGCCCGCGGCGTCGGTGTAGACGTAGTTGTCGGCCTCGACCTTCTCGATGAACGCCGCGTCGTGCTTGGCGACGGCGCTGGCCCAGTCCTGTTCGAGCTTCAGCAGGGCCGCCGCATCCTTGTCGGTCTGAGCGGCGACCGTGCCGACGGCGCAAAAAGCCAGCGCGACGAGGAGGCAATTTCTCATGAGGTGGAAGGCGGGGCGTCGGACGCGACTCGGTAGCGGAGTTGTCGGGAGAGCAGCCAGCGCACGCCGAACATGTCCACCGTCGCCCGGAGCGCCCGGTTGCCCAGGCCGTACTTGCTGACGCCGTACTGGCGTGCGCGGTGGTTGACGGGCATCTCGATTAACTTGAAGCCTGCGCCCTTCACCAACGCCGGGATGAAGCGGTGCATCCCGACGAAGGGCACCAATGCGGACACACATTCCTTGCGCATGGCCTTGAGCGTGCAGCCGGTGTCGCGCACGCCGTCGCGCGTGAAGCGGCTGCGCACGAGGTTCGCCACGCGGCTGGTGATGCGCTTAACCACCGTGTCCTTGCGTCGCGCGCGGTAGCCGCAGACGAGGTCGGCCGCGCCGCGCTCGATCTCGGCGACGAGCTTGGGGATGTCGGCGGGGTCGTTCTGAAGGTCGCCATCAAGTAGCGCCGCCACCCGGCCGCGCGCGGCGTGGAGGCCAGCGTACATCGCGGCGCTCTGGCCGGCGTTCTTCTCGAAGGCTAAACGCGCACGCGGCCCTCGGGATCGGTGGCGATGCGGGCGCGCGTGCCAT
>CAXTQD010000098.1:11167-15359 GCA_964246175.1 uncultured Chthoniobacterales bacterium
GTTCGCGCTGGAGGATGGGGACGTTTTCCTCCTCGTTATAGAGCGGGATGACGACAGAGAGGGCGGGCGTGGCGGACATGCGGAAGAGCGGGGTCAGAGTTCGAGCCCCTTGTAGTTAAAACACGCATACACCCGCAGCGTGCGCAACGGTTGGCCGCGTCGGCGAACCTCGTACTGCGCCACGAGCGCACATTGCTCGAAACCGTCCTCGACCGTCCCGGGCAGGTTGCGCAACTTGTCTTCGTCGGTGACGAAGAGCGCGCTGCGGCCCACGAACGGACTGGGTTCCAGGCCGCGGAACTCCTCCTCCGCGTTGCGCGGGGGCTTCGCGCCCGGTTGGCGCGCGAGCACGTTAGCGGCGGGAATCTGGTCATAGCGCGGCCAAAAGGAGAACTGCGTGTCGAGGCTCTGCGACTCGGGCATGTAAACCGCAGGGTCGGCGGGCGTGGCGCGGCGCTTGTCAGCGAGGTAGAAGTCGAGTTCG
Organism: uncultured Chthoniobacterales bacterium; assembly: GCA_964246175.1. GTDB lineage: Bacteria > Verrucomicrobiota > Verrucomicrobiia > Chthoniobacterales > SZAS-18 > CAHJWO01. The sequence goes on from CAXTQD010000098.1 coordinate 11,652, forward strand.
GCGGCGAGTTGGTAGCGGTTGGCGATGAGGAAGACGGGCGCGCCGAGTTGGCGTTCCTCGTCGTTGCGGAAGGCTTCCATGGCCTGTGCGGTCGTGCGCCAGCCGAGGAGGCGCGCGGTTGGGTCGTGGTGATAATTCCAGCGGACACCAACGTCGCGCGCGAGATCGGTGTCGAGCACTGCGATGCTCGCCGCGAGGCCGACCACGAGCGCCACCGCCGCGTAGACCGCCGCCCACCGGCGGGCGCGGGCGCGTTCGTACCAGAGCGCGGCAGCCAGGACACTCAGGCTCAGGAAACCGGGCGCGGTCCAGTTGGGTTCGCCGGCGGTCTTGAAGCCCAGGAGCGTGTACATGCCCACCAAGGGCAGACCGAAGGCCAGGAGAAAGCGCGCCTTTTCGCCGTCGGGGTCAGGCGAGCGGGGGGCATTGCCCGGCGGCCGTCGCCAGAAGAAGACGCGCAATCCTGACCGCCGCCAGCCCCAGCCGACCGCGACCAGGAGGCCGAGCAGCACCAACGGCGAGTACACGGCGAGGTGCGTCGTGAAGAATTTGGAGAACTCTCCCAACGGCCGGTCGAACGCCGTGCCCAACCGACCGCGGCTGCCCAGGTGACTGAGCGTGATCCAGGCGTGGTGTGCGTTCCAAAATACCGGCGGCGAGCCGATGATTGCGGCGACCAAGAGCATCAGATAGAACCCGGGCCGCCGGAACTCCCCCCGCCAGCGACGCACCATGAGCAGCGCCCACACGATGGAAAGGAGTTCCATGGCGTTGGTGTACTTGCACAGGAAACCGAGCCCGATGCTGACACCCGCCGCCAGCCACCAGCCCTGCGCCCCCCCCCCGCGGGGCGCCAGAGCGCGACAGCAGGCCGCCATCGCCGACGCCCAGCAGAACACCGACGGCGTGTCGATGGTCATCAGCAGCGACCCGGCGGTGAAGAGCGGCGTGACGTTGAGCATCAGCGTCAACCAAGCCGCCGCGCCCTCGCCGTAGAGCCGCCGTGCGAGGAAGAACAACACGAAGCTCGTGCCCAAAGCGAAGACCGGACTAAAGCAACGCACGCCGAATTCGTTGACGCCGAAGAGCATCGTGCCCGCGCGAATGATCGCCGCGACGCCGGGGCCCTTGCTGTAATACCCCCAGTCCAGCCGCTCGCTCCACATCTGGTAGTACGCCTCGTCGGGGGAAAGTTCCACGCGGCCGACGTACGCGAGCCGCAGGCCGGTCAGGACCAGCAGGCAGAGCACGACGAGTCGGGTGGATGTCATTTAGGGAAGCGCGAGGATGCAGGATGGGGCCACCCCGCGCAAAGGCAAAAACAATCTCCTAGCTCGGCTCCGGTGCTTCCCACGGTGACGAACGCCAGCGCCGCACCATCCACCGCACGCCCACCGCCCCGGTCAGTGCCACCGCGACCGCGATCCCCGCCGAGGCCAGCACGTCGCTGGGCCAATGCGCGCCGACGTACACGCGCGAATACGCCACCAGCGCCGCCGGCAGGAAGTACCACGCCCCACGCCGCCGGTAGAACAGCGCCAGCACCGTCGCGGCGCAAAAATTATTTACCACGTGGCTGGACGGAAACGAGCGCCCCGGGTGTGGATCAGCCGGGGTAAGCTCCATCGGCGCCGTCGTGACCTTCACCTCTACGGGCTGCCACAACGCCAGCAGCCGCGGATGCACCCCGCGCGCCAAGTCCACCTGCCGCACGCCCGCCAGCGCCTGCCAGGGGCGCAGCCGGTGGACGGCGTGCTTGAGTGGGTTAGACACCGCCGCCTCGCCTAGCGCCAGCACCACCCCGAGCGTCAGGAGAAACCACCGCGCCCGCGCCCGGCCGCGCCAAGCCGTCCACACCACAGCCAGGACCAGGAACGGCCACCACAGGTCGAACGACGAGGCCGCCGCCATGATCCGGTCGAGTGCCGGACCTGTCCATCGTTCGTTGATCAGGCGAAGGAGCGTTTCGTCCACGGGGCAAGCGGGTAAGTTCATCCTGCCCTCGATCTTTTGCAAAAATTCGCCGCCCGGGGCACATTACCGCCTGCCACCATGTGTTTTTCCTTCTTGCGGGCGGGGGTGCTCGCCGCGCTCCTTTCCGCCGCTGCCCTCCCGGCCCAGGCACAAAAAACCTCCGCCAACGAGGCGCTGACCGCCGCCGATATCCTTCATGCCTTGCGCGAGGCGCAGGGTAGCCGGCACGAAAGCATCAACGGCGTGCTGCGCGACGATATCACGAACCTTTCGTTCCCTTTCCGCCTGGTCGCCGACGGACCGCAGGTGCGCTACGAGTTCAAGGGGCCGCCACCCACGGCTGTACAAGTGCGCTACAACGAGGACGGCTCCGAGTTGGTCGAGTCCGGCCCGGACGGCTCGGGCAAGCTGACGCCGGCGAACTTCGACAAGCGCATCCTCGGCACCGACGTGTCCTACGAGGACCTCGCCCTGCGGTTCCTCTACTGGACGAACGCGACGGTTGAGGGCACCGACACGGTCCTGACCCGCCCCGCCTGGAAGCTGCGGCTCAACGCCCCCAACCACCGCACGCAGTACAGCAGCGTGGTCGTCTGGGTGGACAAGGAAAGCGGCGGCCTGTCGCAGGTCGAGGGCTACGACTGGAACGGCAAGCTCTCCAAACGCTTTAAGGTAGTCGGCTTCAAACCCTTCGCCGGCAAGACCTACCTCGGCAAGATGCGCATCGAGGGCTTCAACCCCGACGACGGCCACACACGCTCGCGCACCTACCTAGAATTCAATAGTTTGGCGAAGTAGTGGCGGTCATCTTGGCCCGCCACTCTCGGTAGACGAAGGGCGAGATTTCCGAAGGCTTGATCTCGCTGCGACCGCCCCAGAAAACATTGGTGTAGCTTACGGGGATGCCGCAGGCCGCGAGGTGTTCGTCGATGGCGGCCTTATGGGCGAGGAGACGAGGCTTTTCCGTGCCATGGGCGACGGCCATGATGTTCACGTTGCCGAACTCGGGACCGCCCTCGCGCCAGTAACAATGGGTAAGGATGACGTGCCGGCCGATCTCGCTGCCCGCCTCGACCTCGCGCCCGGCGGGCACGGCCCAGTGGAAAAGTCCGTTGAAGCGAGTCACGCGTACACCGGTCTCGCTGGGCTTGACGTGTTCGAGGAACGTCGAGAACCGGCCGATGAGCTTGCGGGCGGACAGATCGCGGGCGACGGCGCAGAACTCTTCCAGGCTGACGCCAGCCTCGTGGGCGCGGGTGATCCAGGGAGATTCTTCGTGGAGCTCGTCGGGGCTGAGTTCTCGTTTGAGGGCGAGGAGCACCTGCCACTCGTACGCGGAGAGATCAACGGGCTCGACGACCGTCATGTGGGCGGGAGTGTCGGCGCGTTCGCCCAATGCGAGGGTCTTGCGCCGGACGTGGCCAACGCCGAGGGCGAAGATTCCCTTGGCGGGCATGAGGAGGAACCGTTCCGCGCCGACGCGGCGGCGAAGAAGTTCGGCGTGTTCTTCAAGGGAAAAACCGCGTGGGGCCTTGAGGGTGGTCCAGAGCTTGTAGTCGCTCCCGGCGGTCGCCGTGTCGGTGGAACGCAGGACGACGTGGCCACTGAATGGGTCCTGCCGGAACATGAACTCGAAGGCAGCTTCGAGACGCTCGGGGGCGATCTTCCAGGCGACCAGTGCGCCGGAGGCGAGGTTGGTGGCGAGAAGGGTCTGGCGGACGCGGCGGATCGTGC
>CAXTQD010000099.1:0-2347 GCA_964246175.1 uncultured Chthoniobacterales bacterium
ACCAGGCGCCACTTCGTCGTCGTTCCAGACGACCAGCGCGCCCAGGGGGCCGTGCTCGGGGTTGCCCTCGGGCGTGACGGCGATGTGATGGCGTGCCTTGAGCCAGCCGAGGTCGGCGCTTTCGAGCGTTTGCCGTGGACGGAGTTGGAACATGGCAGTTGTCAGGCGAGGGGTTGTGCGGGCGGACGCGCGGCGAACACCCCGGCAAAGGCGGCGCGGTGGCGCATGAACACCACCAGCCAGAGCCCGGCGGCCACCACTCCCGGCGGCAGCCCGGCGGGAGCCATCAGCACGTGAAACATCAGGATGTTGACGATCACGGGGCCGAGCAGCACCAGGGCCAGCGGCACGTAGCGGTCGGCGAGCAGCAGCACCCCGCCCACGATCTGGAGCAGAAAGGGCAATACCAGGTAGTGGGACTTGAGCAGAACCATGAAGTAGTCCAGCGCCAGGCCCGGGGGCGGCGGGGGCTGTGGGATGAAGTGCAAAAAGCCGTTGAGGCCGAAGACGAGGAACAGCACACCCAGCAGGTAGCGGCAGATGGTAGAAGCGATTTTCATGGGTAGTTAGATTTGGGTCGTGCCGCCGTCCACGAAGAGTTCGACCGCGTTGACGAAGGAACTGTCCTCCGAGGCCAGGAACACCACGGCCCGGGCGACCTCGTCCGTGGTGCCCACTCGGCCCAGGGGGATCGCGGCGACCTGCGCCTCGATGAAGCCCTGCACCTGTTCTTTGCTCAGACCGAGCGTGTCGTAACCGGGCGTCGGCACCACGCCGGGGCTGACGACGTTCACGCGGATGCCGCGCCCCTTCAGGTCCAGCGCCCAGCTTCGCGCCAGGTTGCGCACCGCCGCCTTGGTCGAGCTGTAGATGCTGAACGCCGGGTTGCCCTTGATGCTGGTCGTCGAGGCGTTGAGGATGATCGTGCCACCTTCACCCATGAGCGGCAACGCCCCCTGCACGGTGAAGACCACGCCTTTGACGTTGGTGTTGTAGATCGAGTCGAAGTGGTCTTCCGTGATCTGGCCCAGCGGGGCGAGCGCGCCCACCCCGGCGTTGGCGAAGACCACGTCCAGGCGGCCCTTCTGCTCCCGGATGGCGGCGAAGATGCGGTCCAGGTCCGCGAGCTTGGAACTGTCGCCTGGCAGGGCGGCGGCGTGCTCCGGCCCGATCTCCTTGACCGCTGCATCCAGGTTCGCCTGGCGGCGACCCGTGATGAAGACGTAAGCTCCTTCCGCGACGAAGCGCTTGGCCGTGGCCAGGCCGATGCCGCTGTTGCCGCCGGTGACGAGCGCGATCTTCCCAACGAGCTTGCCGCCGCTGTCGGGAGTGAGAGAAGAAGATGGCAGAGTGTCCATAGGAGGTTGGTCAGGCAGGTTGACGCGTTTTCCAGCCACCGGCCAATGCCATGTTTTTGGGGTTGCTCATACATTTTGTAATCGCTAGGTTGGCCGATGGAACTCCGTCAGTTGCGCTACTTCGCGGCCGTGGCGGCGCACGGCAGTTTTAGCCGCGCTGCCAAGGAGTTGCACCTGACGCAGCCCGCCGTCAGCCGACAGGTGCTGAACCTGGAGGAAGAGCTTGGGGCGGCGTTGTTGCGGCGCACCAACAACGCGGTCGCACTCACGGCGGCCGGCGAGCAGTTCTACGAGGAAGCCCGCGACCTGCTCACCCGGGCAGACCAAGCCATCCGGCGGGTGCGTGCGCAAGCGAGCAGTGCCACGTTGCGGGTCAGCTACGTGGCATCGCTCATTGCCAGCGTTCTACCGCGCGCGATCCAGCGCTTTCAGGCCACCTCGCCCCGGGTGCGCCTGGAGTTTTTCGAGTCCACGCCGCAGGAAATCGGCAAGCAGGCCCGCAGCGGCGGGCTGGACCTGGCGATCCTGCCGCAAGGCCTGGAAGGCGGTCTGCCGGACTTCCAGTGGACCGAGTTGCGGCGGTTGTCTCCCGTGTTGATCATGCCGCGCGGCCATCCACTGGCAAAGCTGGCGGCGGTCGACCCGGCCGCGTTGCGCGAACAGCCGCTGCACGGCCTGGGGCAAGCCGATTACCCGGAGTACGCGCAGCGTCTGCGCGCCATCCTCAAACCCTTCGGCGTCAAGCTTCGTCTGGCCTCTCAGAGCGCCGACGGGGTGGCCACGCTCTTTGCCACCCTGGAGGCCAGCGGGGGTTTGACGGTTCTCAACGACAGCATCCTGGACACGCTGCCCGCCGCGCTGGTGGGCCGCCCGTTTTCGCCGGCGCTGGCCCCGACGGTGGTGGTTCTAGGGATGCCAGCGGTGGCACCGAACATCCATGCGGAGACCTTCGCGCGGCTTTTGCACGAAGAAGCGCGTCACCGCCCACC
>CAXTQD010000099.1:2357-15273 GCA_964246175.1 uncultured Chthoniobacterales bacterium
GCCCACCAACCCCCACGCCCCCCCCGGCCGCGCGGGTGTGCCACCACCACGCGGGCCCCGCCCCCGGGGGCCCCCGCTTCGGCCGCCACCGCTCCCGCGTCGGCAAGGCCCCGCAGGAAACCTCAAGCTCCCTGTCGTCCAGCAACTCCCCGGTGCCGACTAAGCGTCAATGCGGGCGGCAGCCGAGGTAGCGAAGCTGTCTTCCAACATCTGGAAACGGACGATCTGACCCTCCGCGACCGTCAGGATCAGCGCAAACGAGGTGTCGATGACCTTACCGGTCGCTTTCACGCGCGAGGAAAGCTCACCGACGATGACCGCCCGTGCGTCGTCAGCGAGCACGGCCTGCACCTCGAACTTCAAGCGTTCCAACATCGCCCGTGAGTCGCGCACGAACTCGACGATGGCTTGCCGCCCCTTCTTGCGGCCAATCCAGGGCAGAGCCCCTTCGTCGCCCGCGACGTGGTAATCTAGATCGGTGCTGAACAGGAGCCCGACTTCCTCCGGACTGGAGTGGAAGAGGCGGGTTTGAAGCTCTTTTACGATCTGCTCGTTCTGCGATTGGCTCATGGTCGATCAATTTTCGTGGTTGCCGGGCTTGGCGAAGCCACGGCGCTGGGCTCGTTGAACTCCGCCACCAAGGTTCTCAAGAGAACCTCAAGCAAGTTTGTGCGGTGCGTCAACGCTTGCGCTCAAAGAACGATTGGACCAATGACTTTTCTTTGGGGCGAATCGTACTTTTTGTATGAGACAACGTCGATTTTGACCGTCTCTCCGCCCGCTTCAAGGTTTCCCCGCCATCGCTTTGTCGATCCACTCGTGGACGATCTCCTCGGCTCCAGGATCTCCCATGTGCCCCCGGTCGCCCCTGGCGAGCAGGTCTTTCTTGTGGCCGGACAGGCCGACAATCATGCTGTCTTCGATCGGGAAGATGGAGTCCTCCATCCCGTTGACCACGAACAGTCGGCAGCTTGGCCGGTCCAGCACGCCGGAGGCGAGCAGACTGAACTTACCCGCGTCAGCCTTATAACTCTCAATTGGGTTGGCTCCCCGGTACCCGAACTTGTAGGCCAACGCATCCGCCAGGGCGAAGGGATACGACATCTGGTTCTGCGCGCCGATCCACCCGGCGTCGAACAGGTGATGGCAGCCGCCGCCCTGTGCCACCACCGCGAAGAGGCGGTCGGCATGCGTGTGCGCGATCCGCATGGCGTAGTAGCCGCCGGTGCTGACGCCGCGCGCCACGATCCGGCTCGTGTCGAGACCGTAGGAGGCTGCCTGGGCATCCACCCAATCGAAGACGCTGCTCATGAGCCGGTCCGGTGAGGCCGGATCGTTGGGAGCCGCCGGACAATCGCCGGTGCCCGGAATTTCGAAGCTGAGCGTGGCGAATCCGTGGTCGACGTGGAGTTGCGTGCGAATCGTATGGTCGGTTTTGTAGGCGTCCAACCCACAGATGAACAACAGCACGGGCCAGCCCTTCTCGGGCTTCTCGCCGGCGGGCATCCGCAGGTATGCCTGGATCGGCACCTGGCGGTCACCAGCCGCTTCGTCCGCGCGCGTGAACGGGATGTCCACCGGGACGCTCGGCGGGTTCAGGTATTGCCCACCTTTGACGTAGGCTGCCTTGCCCAGTTCCCACGCTTGCTGGCTCACCGGAGAGCGGTTGATCGGGAACCGCGCGATGCGGTAAACGGCCGCGGCCCGCAGGTAGAGGTCGCGTGCCTGCGAGGCATCGCCTTTTTCTTCGGCTTGCTCCGCCATCGCCACCAGCTTTGCCGCCACGGGAAAAAAGGGCTTCGCGTACTCGTCGGGTTGGTAGAGAAACTCGGTCCGGTCGCCCGACACGCGAATCAGGTCAGCAAAGATTGGCTCGAAGTCCCGGATGTTGCCGTCGTAAAAAGGATAGATGCCGCGCTCGCAAGGCATCCGCCATTTTTGACTCCAGAGCGCGGAGACCGAGTCGTGTTGTGGGAAGTAGGGGAACCCGGAGCAAAGTTCGGCCGCGGTCGACTGCACGTGGTAGGGCGGCGCGACGATGCAAGTTTTGCTGGTCATGAACAGAAGGTTGTGAAGGGCCGATCAATCGATGGGTCGAAGTTTGAGCATCCCGGATCATTGGAAGAGCTTCTCGACCATTTCCAGGGGTCCGGGCTTGAGGAGCTCGGTGCGGTACTTCGGAGCGAGTGCCCCGGCTTTTTTCATGAAGGCCGCCTGGGCCTCTTTGTCGAGCTTCGGCGGCGGGGCCGTGCGCGTGGCCACCGGCACGCCGACCTGCGCGAAGAACTCCTCCTGCCCGGCGGGCGCGCACAGGCACAGCAACCTCACGGTTGCCTTAGAAGCGTTGGTAAAGGAATGCGGCGCGTTGGCCGGGATGTGCAGGGTCTCCCCGGCTCGCACCGTCGATTTCTCGCCGCGGAACGTTGCCTCGATCTCGCCTTCCAAGAGCATGAAGGTTTCCTCGAAGTCGTGCCGATGCGGGGGCGGGCCGCCGCCCGGCGGGATGTGCATGTCGATCAGGCAGTAGCGGCCGTTGGTGTCCTCGCCCGAGAGCAGGACCGTGTAGGTGTCTCCGACCAGTCCGAGGTGGGGCAGGCTTTCGTCCGTGTTGGGCCGGGCGATTTTGCAACGGAGTTGGGGATTGTCATCCGGGATCGGGGTGGCGGGCTGGGAGAGGATGGCGGGTTCGTTCATGGGATTGATGGGGCTGGATGATCGTTGGGAACGTTCATGGGTCGGGGATTTACGCGCTCAAGGCTTGCACGTGGCGCACCGCGGCTTCGGGATGTTCTTCCGGCAGGAAGTGGCCGCAGCCGGCGACCGTCTCGCCGCTTGCGTCTCTGGCTACGAGTTTGAGCATGGTGAGCACTTTGTCGCCCAGCCCCTTCTCGCCCCCGAGCGCCACCACCGGCACCTTGACCTTGTGGCCGGTCAGCAGCCCGGCCAGCGGCTCGGTCTGCTCAATGCTGGTGAACGCCGCCCGGTACACGCCCATGGCCCCCAGCACGCCCTCGCGGCCCGCGAAGGTGCGCAACGTCTCGTCCACGTCCGCGTCGGTGATCGCTTCGCGGCGCGCCATCGCTTTGTCGTAGAACCAAGTCAGGAACGCGCGCTCGTGACCGACCACCAGCCGTTCGGGCACGCCGGGCGCCAGCGGTAGCAGCCACCACCACATCGAGCCCTCGCGCGCGGCTTCGGGCGTGTAGGCGATGATTTTTTGTAGGACCCCCGAGAGCATGACGGGCGCTTCGATGTAGAGCAGGCCCGCGACTTCCTCGGGGTGGTCGGCGGCCCAGAGCAGCGCGGGTGGAGCGCCCATGTCGTGCGCGGCGAGCAGAAGCGGTTTGCCGCCCCCAAAGCCGATCTGCCGGACCAGCGCCCGGAACTCTTCGGCCAGCGCGCGGGCGTCATAGCCGTCGGTGCCGGCGGGTTTGTCGCTGTCGCCGTATCCACGCATGTCAGGCACGAGCACGGCGTAGCCCGCCGCGGCGAGGAGCGGCACGACCTTGCGCCACTCCAGGCTCGTGCTGAGAAAGCCGTGCCACAGCAGCACCGGCGGGCCGCCCGGTTCGCCCCCGAGCCAGTAGTGCAGGCGGACGCCGTTCACGCTGGCGGCGTGACTGGTAAACCCTGACGGAGCGGGAGGGATGGTCGGCATGTCGGAATCGCGGGTTGGCGGTGCGAAACCCTTCAGAGCTTTTCGGCGATCTTGTCCAGCGGCCAGGGCCAATCCTTCGCCCACTTCGCGGCGGTCTCGCGCGCGAAATCCTCGTAGCGGCGCGGCGGATGACCGATCAGGGCGGTCAAGGTCTCCAGATCACCCGCTTCCGCCGTGAAGCCGCGCTCCAGGTAGCCCTGCATCATCATGCGCAGGTCGAACGCCGACCAGGCCGGCACCTGCTGACGCATCTGCGCCTCGAAAGCCTCCATGTCGTGGCCCCCGTAGCGGACCTCCTTGCCCAGCACCTCGCTCCAGATGGCCGCGACTTCGGAGCCGCTGAGCACGTCCGGCCCGTTGACGTTGTACGTCCTGCCATGGTGTTCCTCGCCGCCCGTCAGCGCGACGGCGGCGGCCTCGGCGATGTCGCGCACGTCCACCAGGGAGATGCCCGTCGGCCCCAGGGGCATTGGATAAATGCCCGCGCCCTTGATTACGTCCTTGAGCTTGGCGTCGTTCTGAAAGAAGTAGTTCGGCCGGATGATCGTCCAGGGCACGTCGAACGCCTTGAGCGCGTTTTCAATGGCCACCTTGGAGGCGAAGTGCGGCACGTCCAGGAAATGCTCGGCGCGGAAGACCGAGTGGTAAACGAGGTGCTGAAGCCGCTGCTTTCTGGCCAGATCATAGGCGATCAGTCCCTGGGTGAGTTCGTCGGGCGCGACGGCATTGAGCAGGTAGAGCTTGTCCACGCCGTCGAGCGCCTTTTCCACCGTCCCAGGGTCGAGCAGGTCGCCCTCGGCCACCTCCACGCCGTCCTTGTCCGCGTCGGCCACGGCGCTCTTTTTGCGGGCGAACACCCGCACGTTTGCGCCGCGCTTGCCCAGTTCCTTGACCACGGCCGAGCCGACCAGGCCAGCCCCGCCAATGACGAGTGTTTTCATGGGAGAATTTGTCGTGTCTTCGTTCGCTGCTGCTTTAGTGGAACTCCGCGCCGCCATCGACGTTGATGATCTGTCCGGTGATGAAGGCCGCGTCTTCGGAAGCCAGGAAATCCACCGCGCCCACGAGGTCCTCGGCCTGCTCGTCCCGCCGGAGCACGCGGGATTGCGCCGCCTGCCTGAGCACGTCCGCCGGGAAGAGCTTTTTGACGGGCGCGGTCGTTGTCAGCCCCGGGGTGACGGCGTTGACCGTGATGCCGTGTTCACCCACGACCTTGGCTAACGAGCGGGTCAGACCGATCAAGCCGGCTTTGGCGCTGACGTATGGGCACTGTTCAGCGTTCCCCGCGTAGATGCTCGCGGAGCTGAAGAAGATGATCCGGCCCGCGCGGCTGGCCTTGAGCAACGGCAGCAAGCTGCGCGTCACCAGAAAGGGTCCGTCCAGGTTGACGGCGATGATCTCGCGCCACTGGGCGTAGCTCACTTCCTCAAACGCAGTGAGCGGAAACCAGCCCGCCGCGTTGACGAGCACGTCCACCCCGTTCCACTCCGCGCGGACGCGCGCCGCGAAGTCGAGGCACTGCGCCTCGTCGCTCACGTCCAGCACCGCCGTGGAGAGCCGGGCCGCCGAGCCGAGGCTTGTCTGGAGCAGGCCCAATGCCTCCTGGTCGCGGTCTGCCGCGTACACCCGCGCTCCACGGGTGAGGAAGCGCTGCACCAGGGCGCTGCCGATGCCGCCCGCCGCACCGGTGATCACCACGGACCGGTCGGCATTCTCCTCGTGGACTGCGGTTTGCATCCCTCAACGAAGCATGGACGGCTGGACCGGTGCAATTGCGGTTTCGGTTGCGTTTTGCGTTCATCCTTGGTATCAAACGGACCGGTGTCGGCCACCCGCAAGCAGGCATGCGTTCATGGATTTACGTCAACTGCGCTCCTTCGTGGCCGTCGCTCAGGAACTCTCTTTCCGGCTCGCGGCCAGGCGGCTGGGCATGAGCCAGCCGCCGCTCAGCCGCCAGATCAAAGCCCTGGAGGAGAGCGTCGGGGTGCGCCTGCTGGAGCGTGAGCGCAATCGTCGCGTCGCCCTGACGGATGCGGGCCACACTTTCCTGACGGACGCCAAGCGCACCCTGGCCGCGGCGGAAGCGACCCTGCGCCACGCGCGCGAGGCCGCCAACGGAACCTGCGGACGACTGAACGTGGCTGACCTCGCGGCTCTCTCCACCCAAGTGGTGCCGCCGCTTTTGCAGGCGTTCCGCACCCGCCACCCGCAGGTGGAAGTGTTCATGGTAGAGTTGGAACGCACCGAACAGGTGGCGGCGTTGCGGGAGGGGCGCGTCCACGTAGCGATCTATCCGGACTTGAATACGCCCAGGGACCGGCAGTTCCAGTCGCAGAGGCTCTTTGCTTGTCCCATGGTGGCGGCGCTGCCGCCCGGCCATCCCCACGCTGGCGGAAAGTACGAGAACGACGACCTGGACATCCACTCCCTTGCCCAAGACACGATCCTCACTCCCGCGGCCGATCATTCTCCCGGCTACGGGGAGCGCCTGGAGCACACCTGCTCCGCGGCAGGCTTCACTCCAGCCGCCACGCACCCGGTCGAAGGGGTGCCGAACCTCCTGGGCATGGTCACCGCCGGCTACGGGGTGGCTTTGCTGCCCGAAGTGCTCGTGCGCGGGCAGGTGCCCGCCGGTCAGATGCGCCGCCTGCGCGCGCCGGTGCCTGCCTTCCGCCTGAACCTGCTCTGGTTGCGCCAATCGACTTCACAGGTGCTGCGCCATTTCCTCCTGGTGGCGCGTGAGGTCGCCGACCGCACCGGCGCCGTGTCGTCTTGATCGGGGGCCGATGTAGAAAACGGACTATAAAGCACGTTAAGGAGCGCACACCATCCACGCCTGGCAACATCTGGCTGCCGGAGTGGCTGCTGCCTCCATTAGCGCGGTCCGCTCAATAATCAGGGGAACACAATGGAGGCGGGTTGCGCACGCTCACAAGAGATCAGTCACCCGCAAAAACGACACCATCGTCGGCTTCGCGTGTTTTATCATCCGTCTTCTACATCGGCCCCATGATCGCCTCGTTGCTCGCGGAGGACAACCGCTGGGTCAACGCCCAGCGCATCGAAGTCTCCGGCGGCATGTCCATTTAGCGCCGCGCGTGGCGGCTACACCATCGCGCTCCACAGCCACCTGCACAGAGAGGATTTTCTACCGGGAACCCTGCAGCCCGACACTGAAGTGGGCCAACAGCCAACGGAAGCTCGCGGCCGGTGCGACGGGCAGAGCGAAGCCGCCCGCCGCCTCCAGACTCACAAAGCCGTGCAGCAAACTGTAGAAAGCGCGCATGGCGTGCAGAACCTCCTTCTTCCCGACCAGGCCAAAGGAACCGAGCACCGCGCCGACCGTGTCCAGCAGCGCCGTGCGCGCGACGTTGAGTTCCGGCGTCGTGCAGGAGCCGACGGCGGCGATGGCCGCGTAGAGGCCCGGGTGCGCGTGGGCGTAGGCGCGGTAAGCCTCCCCCAAAGCTATTACCGCCTCCGCTCCAGCTTTGCCCAGAGCCGCGCGGCCCAAAGCGGTGTCGAGTTCTCCCAAGGCGCGGACGGCCAGCGCCTGGCGCAGTTCCTCCAGGCTGGCGACATGATTGTAGAGAGATGGAGGCCGGATGCCAAGCTCCCCCGCCAGCGCCGTCAGGGTCAGAGCGTCCAGGCCGTTGCGATCCGCCAGTCCGGCCGCCCGCTCCAGGATCGCCGCGCGGTCCAGGCGGCCACGGCCGCGACGCGGGCTGGAGGCGCGTTTGCCGCCCTTAGCGGGAGTAGGGGAGGTCGGCATGGCCATGGGTGGCGGCGTGGACAACGGCGGAGGATCCCTCCGCCTCGGCGATGGCTCGTGCCAGTGCTCGCGCTGGAGTAGGGATCGGACTTCCGTGGCAGCAAGCGAGGGTAGCCGGTGCCAAGGCGAGCAAGCGGCGGGCGCTCGCGCTGGCGCTCGGCCGGTGCCAGGTGGCGAAGTAGGGAAAGGGAAAGACCGTCCGCCAAACCCCCGAGACCGACAGGCCGCCCACGTTGACCAACGCATCGCCGCAAAAGAGCGTGCCGTCGCGCTCATCGAGAAAGCCGAGGTGGCCCGGGGTGTGGCCGGGGCAGGCCACGGCGCGCAACGCGGAGCTGGGAACCTGTTGGCCATCTTCCAGCAACACCGTGGGCGGGGTGACGCAACGCCCGAACCCGCCGCGCACCTTGGTCTGCGGCTCCGCGGCATCCAGCGAGAAATCGCCTGCCAGCAGCCGGGCTTCCCGCCGGCCGATGGCGACTGGGAGGCGGTCGGCCTGACCCAGGGCGGCCACCAGCGCATCGAGACTGCCCACATGGTCCTGGTGAGCGTGGGTCAGCACGATGCGGCGCACCGGCGCACCGAGCCGGCGGGCGGCGGCGAGGATGCCGGGGGCGCTGCCGGGCAGACCGGTGTCAATGGCGGTCAGCGTGCCATCGGTTTCACGCAGGAGGAAGGAGCCGAAAACGCCGAGGCGTACCAGTTGGTGTGCGGAGGCACCTACGGTGATTGCTTTCATAGACTATGAGTAGTAGCAAATAAACTAATGTCAATAGTCAATGTTCCAGGCGGTTCGGCCAGGCCGGTGTCTTTCCACGTTTCGCTCTCCCGTGCCTACCGCTCACGCGGGCGACTGTTCTGCCACCGCCAAAAGCCGCAAATAGAACGTGCCGCGTCCCGGTAGATGGCGCGCGCCTCGATCCGGGCTCCACGGCGGCGCTCGACGGTCTCGTCCAGCCCGAGGATCACGGGACCAGCCGGCAGGAAAGCGCGGGTCAACAGGCGCAGGAGCATGTGGGCGGCTCCATGTGCCGACCAGCGTGCCCGGTTGAAGACGCGACGGTAGTGTTGGAAGTGCGTGTCACCAGCCAAGCCGAGAGCACGCAGAGCGGCGGTGAGCGCATGGTCGGCTGGAGCGAGCAATGCACCGCAGAGCAGGGCTTGCGCGCGCCGCCGACTCGGACGAGTGAAAAGCGTAGCGAAAGCCGCTGTCACGGCCTCGGCTTCAGCGGGTGGGGTAAACATGGCGTGAAGTCACTTGGAAGGCGTCCCCTCGTACTGTTTACCCACCCGCTCCTGTGGCCAAATTGGATGAAGTCGAGCTAAGGAATCTTCTAGAAACTTCACCCAAGGCACTCACCGCCTTGTTCCTTCCTCTATGGATGCTCTCTACGCCCCGTTTTCAGCGGGTTCACTGCATTGGATACGCTACGGGCCTTGCCACCATGTCCCTCACCAGTACGAACAGGTGAAATTCTCTGTCCTGCTCGGCAACACCACCCGGCGCTGGCGGGCGTCGGCCTTTGCCCCGTGGCAGCGGGTGCCAGCGGGCAGTTTGAGCTTGTGCGTGAGCGGCCAAGGTCCGGAGACGGAGTTCGCCGGGGACGGGCAGTTTCTCGCCTTCGACCTTGCCTCCGACTTCCTGGCCAAATCTCTGCCCCGCTTCCCCGACGCCTCCCGCACCGACCTGGACCTCTACGGGGTGCGTGACCCCTTCCTGTTCCACCTCGCCGCCGAGGCCACGGCGATCCTGCGGCGCGAGGGCACGCTGTCAAAAGCCTATGCCGAGTCCATGGCCCTGCTCATCGGGGTTCACGTTCGGCAGCGTTACTTGGAGCCGCGCCTGCACGCCAAGCCGCCCCGCCCTGCCCCAATGCTCTCGCCTGCGGCCACCCGTCGCGTGCTCGACCACATCGACGCCCGCTTGGACCAGCCGCTGCCCTTGGGAGAGCTGGCGGAGGTCGCGGGCCTGAGTTCCTTCCACTTCGCCCGCGCCTTCCGCGCCACGGTCGGAGAAACGCCGCACCGCCTGGTGATGCGCCGCCGGGCAGAGTCGGCCCGTGCCTTGCTGCTGAGTGCCCAGGATCGTGTCACTCCCGCCGACGCCGCGTTCCGAGCGGGGTTCAGCAGCCAGAGTCACCTGACCCGCTGCTTGCGCGAAATGTTCGGCCAGACACCGGGCGAACTTTTACGCAAGGAGAAGTCAAACCGCGCAAGGGCGTGAAAGACGGGTAGGCACGGCGGGTGGATGGTCGCATCACGGTTAGCAAGCAGCATCCTTCTTCCTGCCTTCCGCGGTGGAACTTGCCGCCAACAAAGACCCCAAGCATCCAAACCAGAGAAACAGAGCTGATATGCCTACCCTTGAAGAACGACTCCAACGCCTCGAAGACGAGGCGGCCATCCGAGACCTCACCGCCCGCTTTGCCGACGCCAGCACGCGTGGCGACCACGAAACCATGCTGTCCCTGTTCGCCCCCGACGCGGTTTTCGGTATCGGCGAACCCTTCGCTTTTACTGCCCATGGCACCAAGGAGATTGCGGCGTTTTTGCATCGACTCCGCGACGGCAGGGACTTCTTCGTGCAGTTCGTCCACAGCGGGTTGATCCAGCTTGACGGCAACCGGGCGTCGGCCCGGTGGCTGGCGCATGAATCGGCCTCGGGACCGGGCCACCACGGAGCCGAGAAGGGCTACTACGATCCTTCGGTGTTTGTGCTCGATGAGCTGGAGAAGATCGACGGCAAGTGGCTGCTCAAAAAGAGAAACTACCCCTTTATCTTCATCAGCACCGACCCGTTCCCAGGCAAGTCCGTCCCACTAAACCTCGAAGTCAGCTTCAAGTAAGCACAGGAAAATGGTTCACCAAAAAGAAACGGACATGCAAAAGACTTGGTTCATCACCAGCGCGTCCCGTGGCTTAGGCCGCACTGGGACGGAAGCCATCCTTTAACGCGGCGAGTAAAGACATTGATTGTCTCCCGACCAGGAAAACACGATGGACCGCCCTGAACTGCGAGTCGCCTTTGGCGAGTACGACCGCATCCGCGGCCTGGCCGATGGCACCGTCAAGATCGATGGCGTCGAGGTGAACTTCCACAGCCACCGGATCGTCCCGAGGTGTTCGCCGGGATGATCCGCGACCGGGCCGACGACGTGTCCGAGCTGGGTCTGTCGTACTTCCTGCACACGATGGACTTTGACGAGCCGCCCTTCTTGGCACTACCGGTGTTCCCGAACCGGTGTTTTCGCCACTCGGCCATCTATACCAACGTGGACAGCGGAATCCAGAAGCCGGAGGACCTGGCGGGCAAGACGGTCGGCGAGTTTGCGATGTACGGCCACGACGCGGGCGTGTGGCATTACTTTGCGGACTGGTAATTGGTGAACAGGTCAACCACGCTCTGAGGCGCGTGGTCGTTGAAGAACAGCTTGTGGTTTCGGTCCGTCTCCGCAGCAGCGGACGCGCTGCGGGGAAAGAGGTCCTTTTCATACGCGACAAGCGCGGCTTCGAAGTCACCGGGGTGGGCGGCGATGGCCTTGCCGAGTTCAGCCCCGTCGTACAGTGCGAGGTTGGCCCCTTCGCCCGCGAAGGGCGACATCAGGTGCGCCGCATCGCCGAGCAGCGTCACCCCGGGCACGCGATCCCATCTGTGCTCGACCGGGAGTGCGTGGATGGGGCGAGGCACAGGGTCGGTGTCACTGTCGGTGATGAGCGCCGTCAGCCCCGGAGCCCAGCCGTCGAATTCTTCGGCCACGCGGGCCATGGCGGTTTTCGGGTCGGAGAAGTCGATGCGGGCTATCCAGTCCTCCGGCTTGTTCAACGCCACATACGATTGCAATGTGCCATCAGCATGGCGGTGCGCGAGGATGCCTTGGCCCGGCGCAATCGCCATCATCGTGCCACCGCCAATGGCTTGCGCGCTGGCCTGGTGGCGGCCCACGCCGCCAAATAGGCATGTCTCGATAAAGGAGGTGCCGACATAGGCCGGTTTCGCCTCGGAGAGAAGCGGACGAACCCTCGACCAAGCGCCGTCTGCGCCCACGAGGAGGTCGGTCGTCACCGTGAAACCATCGGCAAAGGTCAGCCCGTACCGCCCGCTGCCGAGCGGAGACACCGCTCTGAGCTTGTGCCCCCAGCGGACGGTGCCCGGGGGAAGGGAGTCCAGCAGGATCTGGCGAAGGTCTCCTCGGCGTACCTCAGGCCGACCGCTGTTGCCCGAGTTGGGCATATCCAGCGAGACGTTGGCGTCCTTGTCGACGACCCGCTTTGCGTCCGCGCCCGGGATGATGAACCCGAGGAATTTTTTGAAAAGCCCCGCTGCCTTGAGCGCGAGCTGCCCGTTGTCTTGATGGATGTCGAGCAAGCCCCCCTGCGTTCGCGTGTTCGCCGAAACTTCTGCTTCGTAGATCGTTGCGGCGAACCCATGAACGTGGAGGACTCTGGCGAGTGTCAGGCCGCCGAGTCCGGCGCCGATGATCGTAATTGGAGTGTTCATCTTGAGTTCTTCGTGATTGGGGCCGATGCCGCAAACTCGAACAGACAGCGACGGAACGTCATTCTATCACAGGAGTTACGCACCGTGACGCTTGAAGGCGAGTAAAAAGTGACGAGGTTGGGAGGTTGTTTTATGCGCGTTCTAACCAAGCCATCGACCGCCCTTTGCACGTTGGAGCACTACACTGCCTTTTTGTTGGCGGAGAGCCAGAGCGCGGGCTGTGCGCGGCTCTCGGAGGTGAGCGGGGGCGAGTTCGCCCACGATGCCGTCAACCGCTTTCTCAACCGCGAGGAGCTCGCTCCCAAGGACTTGTTCGAGGAAGCTCGTCCGCTCATGGACTTGGAAGGCGGTACGCTCAGCGTGGACGACAGCGTGCTGGAAAAGCCCTACAGCCAGGAAGGCAAGGTGGACCTGGTCGGCTACTTCTGGAGCAGCAAGGCCGGCGGAGCCGTCAAAGGCTTGTGTCTGGTGACGCTCCTGCACACCGATACGAAAGGCTTTTCCTGCCCGGTCAACTTCCGGCTGGTGGACAAGCTCGAAGGCAAAACCAAGAACGAGCACTTTCGTGACATGGTCGCCGAGGTTTTAGACTGGGGCCTGCGCCCGGCAGCCGTGACGGCGGACGGTTGGTTTTCGGGCGTGGAGAACCTCAAATCCTAAAGGACAAGGAGCTAGGTTTCTTGATTGCCCTGGAGAAGAATCGCGTGGTTAGCGAGCAGCCGCACGTGTACCTGCCGGTCAACGAGCTGAACCTACCCGAGAAGGGCAAGGTGGTCCATTTGCGCAAGGTCGGTTTTGTGACGGTGTTCCGCACGGTGGACAAACACGGCACCGCGAGACACTACGCCCAGAGCGACCCGCGAAAAAAAGCGCATGAAGATCGCCTTCGGCCACTTCAAGCACGTGCGCAGCCTGCAATGGAAGATCGAGTGCTACCACCATGCGCTCAAGGAAGTTTGCCACGTCTGCCGCTTCTTCGTGCGTTGGAAAG
>CAXTQD010000100.1:0-15200 GCA_964246175.1 uncultured Chthoniobacterales bacterium
CGGACGCGCTCGGCCCCCGGTCAGCTCGATCTTCATCCCTCATGCTCTCCCCTCCCTACTGACCGTGCAAACCACTCTGCTCCCCTACTTAGGATACGGACAGACTTCATACCACCTCCCCAAGATCGGTGCCGGGAAGCCGCTCCAGAATTAGGGGGAATATAGACCTTCTAGGTTTCAAACGAGGACACCCATCCGCCAAGCGGCCGGCACGCCGTTCGCCAAACCGAGCAACGCGCCGACAACCGCACCACGGTGGCAACTGTCGCCGCCGACCTGGGCATTGGCGCAAATGCCCGCGCCGAAATCGTCCGCGTACTTCCACGCGAGGTAGAGCGCCGCTGGGAACGCGTCCGGGATGTAGCAGGCTGGACTCAGGCGCTCGCCGATTACCGTCGCGTCCGCTTCCCGGCTCCAGCGTGCCACCTTGGCCGCCGAAATCCAATCGGAGGCTTGCGCCAGGATCGCGTCACGCAACGGTTCGCCGTCGCGTACCGCGACGAGGAGGCGCGTCAGGGCCGCCGCCGCCCGCAGCACGCCCTCGTCTTTGTGGGTCAGCGCGACGTGGGTTTGCACGGCATCGGCCAACGTCGCCGCAGGCGCATCCGCCATCGCCGCGAACAACGCAGGCACCGGAGCCAACCCACCGATGTGTACGTCTGACACCCCGCAGGCATGCGGCTTGCGGCCCCGGGCGTAGTTTGTAAAGAACTCGCGGTGGTACTCCTCCACGTAGGTATCGCGGTGGCTGCCGGGCGTGAGCATGAAGCGCACGTACTCCTCCAGCCACGCATCGGCGTCGTAGCGACCGAGGCAGCGCGTCTGCTCATAGAGCCGAGCGGCCAACTGGAAGTTGAGCGTGTTCTCACCCGCGGCGAGGAATTGGTGGTAGTGTACGCCGCGTTGACCCCAATAGCGGGCCTGATCGTGGAGGATGTCGCCGCGCTCGTTGAGCGGCGTGTACTCCGAACGCCACAGGATGCTGTCGGGATGCGGGTTCTTCGGTGCGAGGTAGGAGCCGATTTGACTGTAATCACGCGCGAGCGCCGCACGGTCATAGTACCAGTGGACCGGCATGGCCACTGCGTCGGCGGCCAGCGCGCCGAACAGGGCGTCGGTAGGAGGATGCACGGTTCTAACTTCGCAGAAATCCGCGGGATAGAAAGGGGCGTCCTGCCACCAAGCAGACTGCCCCGGTCAAGTCCCGCGCCTGGTTTGTTCGGTGATCGACACGAACTGCCGGACGACCGTCGAGCGTTCCTCCAACCGGGTGGCCAAGGCAAGTCGGGCCACGGGCGCGGGCTTGCGGATCGGCAGGTACGCCACGCCGGCTACTTGGACCTGCGCGACGGAGGCCGGCACCAACGAAACGCCCAGTCCGGCGGCCACGAAGTTCGCCGCGGAGGTAATCTGCGGCGCTTCCTGGCCGAGCGTCGGCTCAATGCCCGCCCGGCGGCAGGCGGTGATGATCTCGTCAAAGAGGCTCGGCCCCTCCGCGCGCGGGAAGAGCACCAAGGGTTCGCGCGCCAGGGCGGCTAGCGGCAGGGTCTTGCCCTTCGCCAACACGTGCCCGGCCGGCACGGCGGCAACCATCGTCTCCGCACCCAAGGAACGCACCCGCACCTCGCCCGGGTCGAGCCGACCGGGGCGGATGAACGCCGCGTCCAGCCGCCGGTCCAGCAGACGTTCCAGCAGGCCCGTGGTGGGCGCTTCGTGCAAGCAGAGTTCGACGGCGGGGAACTGCTGGCCGAACGCCCGCAACGCCGCCGGCACGGTCGGGCAAAACGCCGCCGAACCGGTGAAGCCGACCCGGAGCCGGCCCACCTTGCCCTGCGCGCCGCGTCTAGCCGTACCCATGGCGCGCTCCGCCTGCGCGAGCAGCGCGCGGGCCTCGGGCAGGAAAGCTTGGCCGGCGTCGGTGAGTTCCGCCCCATGGGACAGGCGGCGGAACAGCGGCGCGCCGACCTCGTGCTCCAGGGTGCGGATCTGTTGGCTGAGCGGCGGCTGGCCGATGCCGACGCGCGCCGCGGCGCGGGTGAAGTTGAGTTCCTCGGCGACGGCCAGGAAGTACCGGACATGACGAAGTTCCATGGGATGAGGGCTAGTGCCGAAAGCAACCGATTCTGCTAGTGAGATATATTGGACCGGTAGTGAAGTGTCATCTATTTGCAAGGACTACCATCTCTATGGACGATCTCTTTTCATCCCATCCGGTTGCATCGCAGGCTTTCCTGATTACCGGAGTCAACTCCGGGTTCGGACGCGCCTTTGCCGAAGCGGCCTTGGCGGTCGGACACCGGGTCGTCGGCACCGTGCGCAAACCGGACGCCGCCGCCGCCTTCGAGCAGCAGGCTCCCGGCCGCGCGCACGCCGTGGTCCTCGACCTCACCGACTTTGACGCCATCGCTCCCGCCGTGGCGACGGTCGAACGCGAAATCGGCGCGGTCGACGTGCTCGTCAACAACGCCGGCTACGGCCACGAGGGTATTCTGGAAGAATCGCCTTTGGAGGAGATGCGCCGACAGTTCGACGTGAACGTCTTCGGTGCGGTTGCCGCCATCCAGGCCGTACTGCCCTTCATGCGCCAGCGGCGGCGCGGGCGCATCGTCAACGTGACCTCCATGGGCGGCTACATCACCATGCCCGGCATTGCGTACTACTGCGGCAGCAAGTTCGCCTTGGAAGGCATCTCCGACGCGCTCGCTAAGGAAGTGGCTCCCTTCGGCATCAAGGTCACCGCACTGGCTCCCGGCTCCTTCCGCACGGACTGGGCCGGACGCTCCATGGTACGCACCGCACGCAGCATCACGGATTACAACGAAACCTTCGATCCCGTGCGGCAAGCGAGGGAAGAAAAAAGCGGCAAGCAGGCCGGCGATCCGGCCCGGGCCGCGCAGGTGCTCCTGGAACTCGTCGCCGCAGACAACCCGCCCACACATCTCCTGCTTGGCAGCGACGCGCTCAAGCTGGTGCGCGAGAAGCTCGCGTCGCAGCGCGCGGAGATCGAGGCCTGGGAGCAGACGACGCGCTCGACCGATTTTTGCTGAAGCGTTCTGGTTCCACTACTCAAGCCAGGTGAGCGGGCGGGGACCGACAAACCGCCTCAACTGCGGATCTCCGCGTTGCGGAAGCGCACGATGAAGCGGTATACCTTTTTGATTTGTGTGTGGATTTCACCGGTCTGCAGATCGAAGCGCAGCGGAATGGCTACCCGCTTCACATCTACCGTGGGTTGGAAACCGCGTTCGGACAGCACGTCGATCAACATCGCCAGGGCCAGCGGGTCCTCGAAGAGCGCGTCCTCAGAGTTGATGTTCACGGTGCCCGAGAGCGTGTGCCGCAGGATGATGGGCATCATGCGCGTCTCGATGAAGTCGACGACCTGCCGGAAGGTCTGCGGATGCTCGACCTCATAGCCGTCGAGTCGGCGGACGAGTTCTTGGCGCGCGTGGCGGACGATTTCGCTGGCCAGCGGCAAGCGGCGCAGCCGGTCAAAGGTGGTCGGGTCCAGTTCCAGACTGCTCTGGTATTCCAGTTCCCGCACGATGTTGGCCTGGACCTCGGGGACCGGGGCTTGGGCGTTGATGAAGTGGTAGCGGAAGATTTGCTTGAGCGAGACCAGCGCGTCGTACGTCTGCTCCTTGAAGACGCGGTAGCGGTTGCGCGCGAGGTCTGCGTTGTAGTCGGTCACCCGCTCTTCCCACAAGTCCCCTACCCCGGAGCGGGATACGTCTTGGTTGTGGGCGAGGGTCTGCTGGCCGCGCTTGAGCTGGCGCGCCACGCTCTCGGCCTCGTCGACGAAGAGCACCATGATGTGAAAGATCGGCTGCTTGAAGTGGATGACCTCCGGCGTACCTGAAAACTCGCGCCGCAAGTTGACCATCTCGTCGAAGAGCAGTTTCAAGCACTCGACCTGCACCTCCGTGCGCGGGAAGCCGTCGAGCAGCGCGCCGTTTTGTTGCTCGGGTTCCAAGAGTTTGTGGAAGAGGATGCTGACGACCTCCCGGTCCCCGACCATGCCGCCGCGTGCTTTGATGGCGCGCGCTTCCGGGGTGTCGAGAAGCTGGGAGACGACGATGGGCGGGGCGTCGATGCCGCGCACCTCGCGGATGAAGTCCGAGTTCGTACCCTTGCCCGAGCCGGGCGCGCCGCCGAGCAGGATCAACTCTTTGGGGAAGCGGAGTCGGCTGCGGCCGAGTTCCTGTTCCAACGCCCGCCAGACCGAGTTGAAGATGAGAGGCGCGTCCTTGATCTCCAAATCTGAGGACGCCTCCTTGGACAGCGGCTTGGTCGTTCCAGAATCCATGGGCAGCAGTGTTGCACCGGTTCTCGGCCGAGCGCGAGGATCGAATCGTTGGTTCAAACCCATTTCATGCAGGCAGGTCGAAGAGTCCTTCGAGCGTCCGGATAGAGACAGGCCGCGTGGCGCAAAGAACAAGTGCCGCCCGGCTGCTGCCATCCCGCAGTTCCTGGTGGCTGAGGCCGCGGCCTTTGTCGGTTTTGAGGACGGTCTCCGCAACGCTGTAGCTTTCCCAATCCACCGGGCGGGCAACCCTCCCGAGTGACAAGGCTTCTTCGACGGTCTGAATCCGCACACGGTCTGTGGTGCAGACCACCAAGAGCGTGCGAAGGCCCGCTTGGTTGTTCAGCGCCCGAAATGCGAGGCCGTCGGCGGCGTCTTGCGCTTCCTGGTGCAAGGTCTCTAGGAATACGCCTCCCCACTTAGCCCAGAGGATCGGCGCGAGGTCAGCTAGGTCTGGTAAGCCCAGGTGCATACGTTGGCCCTACTTGCCGCCCAAAAACCCAGCGATTTGGAGAGCTTCCGCCAAAGCGCCCTTGTCCGTCACGGGTACATCGCCGTGGCCGGTGATCACGCGCGTGAAGTTCCAAGCCATCAGTTGCTCCAGCGAACGCTCACATGCTTCCTTGTCGCGCGCTGCCCACCTCTGCGGGGCAGGCATCGCCGTGTCGTGGCTGCCGCCGCCCTTGAGTACCACCGTAGCGTAGAGGCGCAACCCGGCGCTGGCATCCTCGGTCACGTGGAAGGCTAAGTCCGCCACGATCACCGTGCGGCTGGGCCGGTGGAAGACCACGTACTCGCGCGCCATCTCGGCCTTGCCTGTCAGTTCGAGGACCTCCACTTCATCGCTCCACTCGTCGGGAGGGGCACCGAGCGGCTGGGTGGAGACTCCGGCCGCCTCGGAGAGGCCTTCCGGTGCGAGGTACGGGATGCCGGGGAAAGCGGCACAGCCTTCCTTGGCATAGGTGTCGTGGATGTTGGTCACATCTACCAGCCAGCCGGGTTCGCCGAGTTCCTTGATCGTCGCCACCTCCTCCGCCTTGAAGAGCGCGGTGGAGTGGATCACGAGTTTGCCGCTTTCCAGTCGGATGATGGTCACGATGCGGCCGATGGGTGCACCCAACATGGAAAGCGGGTATTGTAGGAGCCAGAGGTTTTCGGCGACGGGTTGTGGGGTCATGCGACAAATTCGTGAAGCAGGCGGCTCTCAGATGCCTGGCAACCGAGGGGGGGTCGACGCCCCCCCCCCGGGGAGCACTAGGCATTCGGTCACTCGGCAGCGTCGTAGTCGGTCAGAAGATAGTTGGTCAGAACCACGCCGGTGAAGGCGAAGAAGTGGCGGGCGCGGCGCTCCTTGAGCGCAGATGTGTCCACTTGGCCATGCACGTGAAAAGGGATCACTCGTCGCCAAGCCAGTGGCTGGTCAAAGCCGTCAAAACTCCTGCGGCACCACCAAACAGGTAACAAAGTGAGCGGGCAGCCCCTTTCAAATCAAAGAGGCTCGGGGCCAAGAACAAGGTCGCCACGAGACCGTAGTTAACCCGGTAGTGAGCTTTGGCGCCGAAGGGCCTTTTTGCTAAAATCGTCGGTAAGTCGCTCATGTTCAAGAACGAACCGGCATGGGAGTTCTGCTCCTACAAATGTCCGTGTCGTCGCAGCCTTCTTGATAGTCCGTTCGGCGACAGCGAGACAGAAAACAACTGGAGGGATCAAGCAGCCTGGAACGTTCCTTTGCACCTGCGCCAAGATATTTTCCGTGCGACAACTGCCTTCCTGTTTGGCGTGGCTCTCTTGACGCCTTCCGGCTTGCCCGGAGTGTGGAGCGGGGCGAAGCGGGTGGACCTACTGGCTTTTCCAGACTGGCATCGAATACCGCAAAGCTCTCGCCCTCAGTAATTTTTGGGGGTTATGGCTCAGTTGGTAGAGCGTCTCGTTCGCAAGGGATTATCCAACGAAAAACGACCTAGTTGGGCGGCGCGGCCAGCAATGGGGCTCAAGCGTCCCAGACAGTTCGGTACATTGAAGCCAAGTCCCCCTTGAGACGGGACCAGAGCTGTCAGCAGTGGACCCAAAACTTTTCACCGGGGAGACCTCCGGGAAGTCTAACCCAACGGTGTTAGGCCACGGGGTTCAATCCAATGGGCTACGCACGGGCAACACACCAAGCCGGTTGAGCACACGGGTGTAAATCATCTTGGTAGCCACTCCTTGTGGCTGAGTAGTTCTTGGACGGTGCGGATGTCGTAGTCGCCTTCCAAGAGGTGCGTGGCAAAGCTGCGGCGGAACGTGTGGTAGCTTGCCAGTTAAGTAAGGCCACGTAGCAGTGCACTCAGAGGTCGACGCTGCCAGGCAGGATCACCAAGTCACGGATTGTCACGTTCCGCGGTCGTGTGAGCATGAAAAGCACGGCGTCGGCCACCTCCTTGGGCTGCATCAGGCTGCCTGAGGCAAGCGCATCTTCCAACTTTGCTTTCGGCCAATCATCGATCAGCGCCGTCACCACCGGCCCTGGGGCAATCGCACCCACCCGGATGCCGTGCTTGGAAACTTGGCGGCGCAGCGTGTGCACAAAAGCCTGCACCGCAAATTTGGATGCGGTGTAAACCGGCTCCCACACGACCGGCACCAAACCTGCGATGGAACTAGTGAAAATAATATCACCCGACTTCTGTTCGACCAAGTGCGGCAGCACTGCATGGACTGACCGGAATGCAGCGTTGATGTTGAGGTTCAACATCCGGTCCCACGCGTCCGGGTTCCCGGTCAACACCTCACCCCCCACGTAAGCTCCGGCGTTAGCATGGAAGACATCCAGGCCGCCGGCAAGTTCAAGGATCTTGGGCAGCATCCCGGAAATTTCGGCGGGTTGCAGCAGATCCACCACCAGGGCAAAAGCGTTTGGCCCTAGTTCCGTGCAGAGTTGCGCGAGCCTATCTTTGGCACGGTCAATGAGAACCACTTTCGCGCCTTCGGCGAGGAACGTGCGCGCACACTCCAACCCGATGCCTGACGCAGCACCGGTGATGGCAACAACCTTTCCCTTCATGGAATCGTTCATTTCGTTCTTTCCTGGATTGGTGGAGATCAAGCGCGGCCGTGCGAGACGCGGGACTGTCGTGCGAGGGAGTCGACGATTACGGCGACCGCCAAGACCGCTCCAGTGATCATGTACCGCAATGAGGACGATAAATTCAAAAGTGTCAGACCGCTGGCGATTGATTGGATCACGATGATGCCCAGCACTGCCGAGTATGCGCTACCACGGCCACCGAACAGGCTGGTACCGCCGATCACGGCCGCCGCGATGGCGTTTAGATTCACGTCGCCGGTGCCCGCCTGCGTGCTTGCCGAGGCGAGTCGTCCCGCGCTCAACACGCCGCCGAGTGCCGCGAAACTGGCGCACAATACGAACGCGCTGGTGTAGATGCCATTGACGTTGATCCCTGCGCGCCTCGCCGCCTCACGGTTCCCACCGACGGCGTTCATCGAACGACCCCAGCGAGTTCTCTTCAGCGCATAGTCCATCGCAACCGCGAGACCAAGGAAGGCACCAAACATCCACGGCACACCCCGCCCCCGGTTGAGGTAAGCAACCACAATTTCCAGCAGCGCCGTGATCGCCAGAGCGCGGGCGAGAATGCTGCCCACGGCGGGCGCAGAAAGGTTAGACGCCTGACGACGTTGACGCGTACGCAATCCAATCAGTAGAATGGCCACCCCTGGCACCAGCGCGAGGAGGTACGAAACTAACGCGGGGATGGTCAAAAGCTGACCAAAGTCCACCATCGTCGAGCCGTAAGGCAAGTTGATTGATCCGGTGTCCCCAAGCACGTACAGCTGCAAACCGAGAATCGCGAGCAGTCCAGCCAAGGTGGCAACGAAGCTCGGCATGCCAAACCGGTTGAACAACAGTGCATAAAGGAGGCCGACCAGAGCACCTACCGCCACGGCGACAAAGATGGCCAAGCCCACAGGCCAGTCATGGTTGACCCAAAGCACGCCGACGAGAGCCGAAGCGAAGCCACTCATCGAGCCTACCGACAAGTCGATCTGCCCTTCCATGAGCACGCAAACGATCCCCAGCGAAATCACCCCGACCGTCGAGCAATCGAACAAGAGGTTCACCAAATTGTCAGCCGAGAGGAACACCGGGTTCAAGATGGTGAACACGGTCCAAATGATGATCAGGCCGGCGATGACCGGCAGCGAGCCTAATTCGCCCGAGCGTACCCGGTCGACAAAGGCAGCGATGGTGCCGCCGACCCCGGTGGCGTGCTTGACGCGGATGTCTCCACGGTCGAGCAAGGTGGATGGCTGCGGAGCGCTTGGTGCTTCGTTGCTCATGGCTGTTCCTCCGCCAAGACATTTTGTCCGGTTTGACGCCGGTCGGCGCGGCGTGACACCGCGTTCTCGGTGGCGCCCGTGATGGCAGCTACCAATTCTGCGTTCGAAGAATCGGGATAAAAGACGCCGTTGTTACGTCCAAGCCGCAACACCACGATCCGGTCGGCCACCGCTCGGACATCTTCCATGTTATGGCTGATCATGATGACCGCATGGCCCCGATCACGCACGCGTTCGATCAGGTTCAACACTTCGGCCGTCTGAGCCACCCCCAGTGCCGCCGTCGGCTCGTCAAGCATGATCAACTGTGGATCAAGCAGCAGCGAGCGTGCAATGGCCACGGTTTGGCGCTGCCCGCCCGACAACGAAGCGACCACGTCACGCACGCTCGGGATGCGTGCCGACAGCTCATTCAGAAGCGTCCAGGCCCGAACCTCCATGGAAACTTCATCTAAACGAAGCGGAGTCAGTTCGCGCCCGAGATAGATGTTTGCGACGACATCGAGGTTTTCGCACAACGCGAGATCCTGGAACACCGTGGCAATGCCGAGATCAAGCGCCACAGCAGGATTGGACAACGTGACTTCCTTGCCGCCGAACGTGATTGTGCCTGTGGTGGGTTGGTGGACACCAGCCAAGACCTTTACCAGCGTGGATTTCCCAGCGCCGTTGTCACCTACCAAGGCGACCACTTCACCAGCTTTGACATCCAGTTCGATGTCCGTCAGGGCTGAAACCGCCCCGAAACGCTTCGAGACGCCACGCAGACTCAGCACCACTTCGCCGTGCTGAAATCGCGTTGTAGAATTACCAGGCATAAAGGGGGACGCCAAATAACCGCTGGAGAGACCCAGTACAAACTGGGTCCCTCCTGGATGGAGGATCGTGTTACTTCGTGATGCCCAAACGCTTGCATCCTTCGGCATAGCGACCGGTGCTAAGCTCCTTGGCAGTCGCAAACTTCTTGTCCACCACTTCAGCCTTGAGGTTCTCCTGCGTGATCAACGTCGGCTTGAAGAGCTGTGACGGCGTGTCGAAGAGCGTCGTTTCGGGCTGCGGGGTTTCACCGTTCAGGAAGCCGACGGCGATCTTTGCCGCGGCAGCAGCGACGATTTCACTCGGCTTCAGAATCGTGTTGTACTCGTCGCCTGCGATGATCAACTGCAACCCTGCGATCGTCGCATCGTTGCCGGTCACCGGCGGTACCGGGTTAACGCCAGCAGCCTTGAAGGAAGCGACCGCGGCACCACCCGTGCCGTCGTTTGCGGCGACCACGCCAACAATTTGCGACCCGAAACGGGTGATCTGCCCACTCACCCACTGCTGGGCTTTGGGCGGTGCCCACTCCGGAGTGTCAAATTCGGCGAGCGTCTTGTAGCCGCTGCCCTCCAACCCAGCGTGGATGCCCTTTTTGATGAGTCCTGCCGCCGCGTCGACGGGCGAGCCATTTACTTCGAGTACGCCGCCTTTATCTGGCGTCACTCCCGTGCTTTTCAGGTGCTCGACGAGCGACTGCGCGATGGACTTACCGATATCTTCGTTGTCGAACGACACGTAATAATCGGCCGGCGTCGAGGGGATGGGGCGGTCGTAAGCAATGACCTTCACGCCTTTGCTGTGGGCCATCTGTACCCAAGAGGCAGCGGCGGTCGAGTCGACCGGGTCGAGCACGATGACCTTCGCTCCCTGAGAAATGACCGAATTAAATTGCTGCTGCTGTTGCGAGACGCTGGCCGTGGCGTTCTGGTAGATTACCTTGCAGTCGGGAGCAATTTTCTTCATCTCGGCCTTGAAGCCAGGAAAGTCGTGTTGTTCGTAGCGTGTCGAGCCCTGGTCGGGCATCAGGAAGGCTACTGTTCCACTCGGCGCAGCAACGGCCGCCGTGCCGCTCATCAGGATCGGGATCAACGCGCTTGAGCCGAGCAACTTCTTGAATTGGTTGTTCATGGGGAATCTTCGCTTCAGGGCAATTTACCTTGGTTGGATTAAACAAGCGTACAGTGGGTCGCAGCTGCTTCTCACCAACAATCCAATCCTCGATGGTGCACACGTAAGCGCACCAAGCACATCCGGACTGCTCTGTAGGGGGAGAAACAAGCAAGGCCGACCGTGCTTGTGCCGAAAGGATGAACGGAGCATTCGTTCAGCGCCAGAACTTTTTCTCAAAAAAGTGAGAATCCACCGGCAGAGCCGGTGGCTTTGAGGGTGTAAGCCGCTCAAAGCGGCTCGTTTTATGTCAGGTTGTTAGTGGCTGGTTCGTTTACTGGTTTGGTTCGGTCATGGGCAACCCAAGCTGGTCGAGCCGCCGATCCATCGCTTCCTGCTCCTGGATGTAGCGGCGGATCGTCCCAGTGCCTGGCCCACCGTGTCCACGAAGAAGCCACGTGCCCACAGATGCTGCCCGGCGTAGTTGCGTTCGCGTTTGAGGAAGTGCCGCGCCACGTGGATGCGCGCTTGCCCTTGATGAAGCCCACCGCGCTGGACACCGCCGGCTTGGGCGGCACGCTCAGGAGCATGTGCACATGGTCGGCCAAGATGCGGCCCTCTTCCACGCGGCACTCCTTTTGTTCGGCCAGGTGCCGGAACACGGGGCCGAGTTTCCCCCCGCACGACGCCAAAGAGCGTTCGTCGCCGGTACTTGGGGACAAACACAACGTGGTATTTGCATTGCTATTTGGTGTGACTCAAACTGCGGCATCCTTCCATGGGTTCTTGTGGGTGGTGCGCTTTGGTCGGCTCACCTCCCCACCCCATGGAAGACCGCGGGAAAGTCAAACTTCGAGAGCCTCCCCGGCAGAGCCGGGAAAACTCCTATCGAGCATTAGCTTGCCATTACAACCACTCCTACCGTGTAAATTTTTTATCATAGAATGAACAAAATGAGCATTTTATGATTGATTTTGCTCACACCTCATTGCCTGAGGGCAGATGTTCGTCGCTCAGGCGCTGGCATGCTCAACGAGGACTGTCACGGCATCCTCATCCAGCATCACATTTTGATACTCGAGATCATCAAAGGCTTGGCTTCCACGATGCAAGGGAGATCGCTTTTAATTGCGTTTCTTGGCCACCTGCTTCTTTCTGCGAAGCAGAGTGGTCTCAGACATGATGATGTCCGTCGGCTCTAGCGGGGCGAGGGACACAACTATCGGCCGCACCGTCCTGATCGTCCTCCAGCGCAGTTCGCCATCAGGCGTGCGCACCTGCACCTGCCCTTGTAGACAACGGTCACCTCGGCACCCTTACAGGCCGTCTTGACCTTGTCGCCCTTCTGGTAGGGGTTCACCGCAGCAGGCGCAGAAGAATGAGCAGGATCAGCAGAAGCAGGAGGCAGTGCATGGCTCTTTTTCGGTCCCTTCATTACCCCAGAAGTTGAGCCGTCCACATGGAAGCCGAATGGCAGGGCAGGCGGTACCCCGCCGCTGATCTTTGCCAGCTGGCTGCGCTCATACTCGTCGTCATCGTCACCCTCGAGCGCCTCCGTGTAGGTGTCCATGATCAGCTGCCCGCCGTCTTGGTGCCCCCGCCACTCGGCGATGAGCTTGACGTTCACTCCTGCTCGCAAGAGCCGCACGGTCAGGCACTGGCGCAGGTTGCGCTGGCTGAAGGCTGGCAAACCGAGCCGCTTGCAGGCACTCGCCAGCGCCTTCTTGGCGTCCTTGATCCCGAAGACGAGCACGCGGGCCGAGACACGCCCCCGCCCTTCTTTGCGCAGACGTTCCAACAACGGGCGCAGGTGCTCGTAGATCGGCACGTAGAAGTGGG
Source organism: uncultured Chthoniobacterales bacterium (assembly GCA_964246175.1). Classification (GTDB taxonomy): domain Bacteria; phylum Verrucomicrobiota; class Verrucomicrobiia; order Chthoniobacterales; family SZAS-18; genus CAHJWO01. Next base: position 12,410 of record CAXTQD010000100.1, read on the forward strand.
TGTCGGTCTTGTGGCGACGGATGTGCAGCCGACCCTTGGTCCAGTCGATGTCGCCCCACTTGAGTGACGAGGCCTCAGCCTGTCCCAGCCCTGCCAGCCCCAGGAACTCGATGAAGTCACCGGCAACTTGGGCGGTGTCGGCGTACTGCTGAGAGCGGATGCTGGCCACGATGGCCTCGAACTGGGCGACAGTGGTGATGATGCGCCGCACCGCCTGCGGCTTTTTCCAGGGCACACGTAGCTGGCTGGCGGGCGACACGGCGATGATGCGATCCTTGACCGCAATGTCGAACAATTGCCGCACGAAGGCTGCATAGCCGTTGTAGCTGACGTTACGCAGCCGAGGTGCCTCGTGCGCCAGCCACTCGTCCGGCATGGAGGGACGCACCTGCCGCACTTGGAGGTCCCGCCCGTGCGGCCACCATACTCAAAAGCGCTTGATGATAGATTGGTCGGTGGCCCGGCTGCTCTCGCTCAGGCTGGCGGTGACGGCCACGTGGCGGCCGACCAGCTGGTCGAGGGTGGTGCGCTCCACCTCGGCATCCACCTTGTCCATGTTGTCGATCCACTCCTTGAGCCGGCGCTCGGCGACTTTGCGGTCACACGTCTCCAAACTGCGCTCGCGCCGGGTGCCATGGACCTTCTTGCAGCCGTAGTAGCGACCAGAGCGGCTGTGGCGGTACAGGCCGGGAAAGTTGGCTACTTTGACGTAGGTGGCCGGCTTGGCGGGAGCGAGGCTGGCGACCATGAGGCAAAGCGAGCAACTGAGCGACTAAGCGAGAAGGTGAGCCCTCTCGTTCCGCGCCGTTATCCTCTGCGGGATGATGCGCGTGAAAGGCTGTACCCGCAAGCGCTTCAACATTGCATAACGCTCAAAGCGAACATTTTACAACATGACCAACGCGAATCCAACTAAACCTGAGCAGTCTGGAGCGTTCCTTTCCACTTGCGCCAAAATATTTTCCGTGCGACAGCTGCCTTCCTGTTTGGCGTGGCTTCCTTGACGCTTTCCGGCTTGTCTGGAATGTGGAGGGGGGGCAAAACGGGTGGACCTACTGGCTTTTCCAAGCCGGCAGTGATCACTGCAAGGCCCACGCCGGCAACGACTTTCGGGGGTATAGCTCAGTTGGTAGAGCGTCTCGTTCGCAATGAGAAGGCCAGGGGTTCGAATCCCCTTACCTCCATTTTTGTGCAAGCCAGGCACTTGCAGAAGCTGGCCAAGGCTGCTGACAACGCGACCAACAACAAGTGCGACGAAGTCGTCTGACGTGCGGCAAGGTTTGCGGATAGTTGCGGCACCGCAAAAGAGTTCTGGGGCAACCGCACACACGTGGCTGGCTGTGGCTGGCCGATACTCATTGATAACTGATAAGCCCTGCTGCACTGGGAAGTCTGCCAGCTACGCGAGGCGGTAGAAAAGTTGTGCGCCGGCCGCGCTGTTGCTGGCGGCGGCTCTGATCGCTTCTCCGTGTCGGGTGCAACTGACGATCACTGGCCAGATGCACTAGAACGTCAGCAGCTCGCCAGGCAGCCTAACTATAAAGCTGAGCTAGATTGACACTCAGGTCTAGACTCTGGCAGCGCAGACCATGCTCTACTTCATCCATATCCCTAAGACCGGCGGCACTTCGTTGCGCGGCTTCCTTAAAAACCAACTGTATGGCGAACGACTCGGCTTGGTATATGAGGATTGGGGCTATTGGAACGCGGCGGAGGCACGTGCAAAGCTGGCCAGCAAAGAAGTGTTCTACGGGCATTTCTGCTACGGGTTCCACCGCCTCCTACACGACCCAGTCCCACGTTACGTCACCATGCTACGCCATCCGGTCGCCCGGGTGGTTTCTCACTACAAGCACGTCAAGCGGCATGCGGACGCCGGGTCGCCGCACGCGTTGATCCACGCAGAAAACCTCTCCTTGCGTGAATTCGTGGAGAGGGGAATCACCATGGAGAGCAACAACCACTACACCAAGATGCTTTCCGCCAATTACGGTCGCGTCTACCGATGGTTACACCATGCTGCCAACTTCTATGCCCAGCGTTGCCACAGGCGACCTTACCACCAAGTGCATGGTGTCCGCCACTTGCGCCGGGCGCTCGGGAACATCCGCGCGGACTTTGATTTCGTCGGTTTTACGGAGGATCTTGCCGCCAGCTTGCGGCACCTGTTGCGCCTGAACCATCTCCCGACCGAAGGGCTCCACGTGCCAGTTGATAACGTCTCCGGTGAGAGCGAAGCCGTGACGCTCGACGCGGCCACCCGGCTTGCCATCGAAACAGCCAACGATTTGGACTTAGAATTGTACCACGCCGTGCGGGGCGATCCCGAACGTTACCACGCTGTCGGGAACGGGGTGAACTAGGGCGTGTTAACGCTACTTGTCGGTTCCGTGTTTTTTTCGGCAGGCTGGGGTGATGGAACTTCGTCGTGAACAAGTTTGACCGGATCAAGGACTGCCTGCCACGCCAGCGCGGCAACGTGCGCGTGGACAACTTTGTGCTGCTCAACGCGCTGCTTTACACGCTGGAGCACGGCTGCAAGTGGCGCGGGCTGCCCGGCGGCTTCGGCCCTTGGCACACGATTTACACGCGCCTTCCGCGCTGGAGCAGGGCGGGTGTGATCGAGCGGGTGTTCGCCCGTCTGCAAGAGGAACAAATTCTTTCCAGCAAGATCGAGGTGGTCTCGCTGGACAGCACCAGCGTCAAGGGGCATCCCGACGGCACGGGGGGGGGCGCAAAAAAAGGGGCCACAAGCCATCGGCAGAAGCCGGGGAGGCTGGAACACCAAGAT